>NZ_VHKL01000002.1:0-300000 GCF_007474605.1 Rhodoligotrophos appendicifer
GCGGGGTGCGGCTGATCACGAACATCGTCGGCGCGCCGCTGGATGCGCTGGAGATCGGATGCCCGGTGGAGGTGGTGTGGGACGACCGCCCCGACGGGGTCAGCATTCCCCGCTTCAGGCTGGTGGCGACATGAGCCCGGTTTCAGGACGTCGCCCGGTGGCGGTGGTCACGGGAGGTGCTCGCGGGATCGGGCGGGCCTGCGTGTTGGCGCTGGCGGCCAAGGGCTTCGACGTCGGCGTGGTGGACCTGCTTGCCGAGGCGGCAGAGGCGACGGCCCAGGACGCACGAGGGCTCGGGGCGGATGCGATCGCCGTGCAGGCCGACGTTACGGACCTCGCGGCCAGCTTGCACGCAGCGAGCGCGATCCGCGACAGGCTGGGCGGGATCGACGTGCTGGTGAACAATGCCGGACGGACGATGGGCAAGGGACTGATGGAGATTAGCGAGGAGGAGTGGAGCTCGACGATCGACGTCAATTTGAAGAGCTGCTTCTGCTGGTGCCGGGCCGTGACCCCCATCATGCGCGCGCACGGCGCTGGGCGGATCATCAACATGGCGTCGCTGAACGCGATCACCGGCGGCGTCACCAGCGCGGTGAGCAAATTCGCCTATGCGGCGGCCAAAGGCGGGGTGCTCAGCCTGACCAAGTCGCTGGCGAAGGAGCTGGGGCCCGAGATCGTCGTGAATGCCATCTGCCCGGGTATCATCAAGACGGAATTGACCGCCGGCTTGATCGCCGCCCGGGAAGAGGAGCTGAGCGCCGGGATCACCCTGCGGCGGCTGGGCGTGCCCGAGGACATCGCCGCTGTGGTGGTCTTCCTGGCGACGGTGGAGCCGAATTTCATGACGGGCCAGCATCTGGTGGTCGATGGCGGGCAGTGGGTGACCTGAACCGGCGCGGCGACAAGCCGGACATGACAGCAGCGGAGGATCGATGACGGGCGAACAGGTCTATGACGACATCCTGGTGGAGCGCCGGGGAATGGTGGGCTGGATCACCATCAACCGGCCGGACCGGTTCAATGCCCTCGATCACAAGACGTTCTCGGAGCTGGCCGCTGCGTTCAAGGCTTTCGGCCATGAGAAGGGCATCGGCGTCGTGGTGATCACGGGGGCGGGGGAGAAGTCGTTCTCCGCCGGCGGCTTCCTTGGGGATCTCGCGAATTTCTCGACCGAGCAGGGACGGCTGCTGTTCGATGCGGCCCATGAGCTGCTGACCGCCATGCGCAGGATCCCGCAGCCGGTGATCGCCGCGGTCAACGGCTTCGCCATGGGCGGCGGCAACGAGATCGTGATCTGCTCGGATCTGGCGATCTCCGCCGAGCATGCCCGCTTCGGACAGACGGGGCCGCGGATCGGCAGCTCACCGGTGTTCGGGGCGACGAACCTGCTGGGCATGACGATCGGTGAGAAGAAGGCGCGGGAGGTCTGCTATCTTTGCCGGCAATACACCGCGCAGGAGGCCTTCGACCTGGGCTGGATCAATAAGGTGGTGCCGGCTGGAGAACTCGAGGCGGAAGTGCAGCGCTGGTGCGAGGAACTTCTGGACAAGAGCCCGGCCTATCTGGAGCTCAGCAAGATCACGTCCAATGTCTGGTGGGAGATGTTGAGCCCGGCCATGGAACATGCCAAACAGGCCTTGATCCGGATGGCGGGGGGTCCGGAAATGACAGAGGGCGCATCCGCCTTCATGGAAAAGCGCAAGCCGGATTTCCGGCAGTTCCGGCGTGAGAGCCAGGATCCGGCGGCGTGAGTTTCGGGCAGCCAAACCAATTGCAGTCACAAGGATGCGGGCCGATACGATGTTGAACTCCGTAGAGGATGGACGCCGGGCGCGGTCGGATATGGCGGTGTTGCGAGCCGAGGTGAGGGATTTCATCGCCGAGGAGGAGCGGGCGGGCCATATCCAGATCGGTCAGCAGAGCTGGACCACATGGAACCGGGCGTTCTCGATAAGGGCGGCCGCGCGCGGCTTCGTTGCCATGACCTGGCCGAAGCAGTATGGGGGCCATGAGCGGTCGGCGTTGGAACGGCTGGTGGTCTGTGAGGAGCTTCTCGCGGGCGGCGCGCCGCTCGGGTCGCACTGGATCGCCGATCGCCAGAGCGGACCCCAGATCCTGCGCAACGGCGCGGAGAGCCTGCGTCAGAAGATCCTGCCCGAGATCGCGGCCGGCCGCTGCACCTTCGGGATCGGCATGAGCGAGCCGGATTCCGGGTCCGACCTGTCCTCGATCCGGAGCAAGGCGAGCCGGACCGACGGCGGCTGGCTCCTCGATGGCCGCAAAGTGTGGACGACGAACGCCCAGCACGCCGAGTACATGATCGTCCTCTGCCGCACCTCGCCCCGCGGTGACGACCGCTATGCCGGCCTGTCGCAGCTGGTCGTGGACATGTCGGCCCAGGGCGTGGCCGTGCGACCGCTGATCACCCTGGCCGGGGTCCATGAGTTGAACGAAGTGATTTTCGACCAAGTCTTCGTCGCCGATGATCACCTGCTCGGCCAGGAGGGGGAGGGTTGGCGGCTGGTCACGGAGGAGCTCGCCTTCGAGCGGTCGGGCCCGGACAGATTCCTGTCGACATTCGGCCTGCTGCGCCTGCTGGTGGAGGCCGTGGGCCCCGAGCCTGACCGGCACGAAGCCATCGAGATCGGCACGCTGGTGGCGCGACTTTCGGCGATCCGTCAATTGTCGCTCGATATCGCGGGCCGGCTGGAGCGAGGCGAGCGCGTGGGGGGGATCGCGACCATCATGAAGGACCTCGGCACGCAGATGGAGCAGGCAGTGCCGGAAGTCGCCCGCAAGCTGCTCGACGGTCGGCCCCGGCGCGGCGGATCCGCCGTGGAGGCGGCGCTGGCGGAGGGCATCCTCACTGCGCCCTGTTTCAGCCTGCGCGGCGGGACGCGCGAAATCCTCAAGGGGATCATTGCCAAGGAGCTCGGCCTGCGATGAACGATACCGCAAGACTGCTTGCCGATACGACGACCCGGTTCCTCGCCCGCCACACAGAACAGCCCGGTCAGGCCGAAGGGTCGGATTATTGGACCGAGCTCCAGGACACGGGTCTCACTCTGGCCATGGCCGACGCCGAACAGGGGGGCATCGAAGCCAGCTGGTCCGAGGCTGCGGTCATCGCCGAGAGCTGGGGATTCCATGCCGCCCCGGGTCCAATCGTCGAGATCCTGCTCGCAAGCCGGTTCGGCGGCCCTCATGCCGGGTCCGCGACGGTCGCCGCGATCCCGCTCGATCCCGCAGCGCCCCTCGATGCTGCCTGGTATGAGGGGGCGACCATCCTCCTGGCGCGCCGGCCAGACGGGGACGGGTTCAGGCTTTCGGCCTATCCGATCGCAGGCCTGGAGCCGGTCGCCGACCTGGCCGGCCCGCCCCGGATATTTCTGGAGGTGAACGCGCTGCCGGAGGCCCTGTCCCTCGAGGACTGGCCCGAAGAGCTCGCACTCGGTGGCGGGCTGCTGACGGCCGCCGCCATGCTGGGCGCCATGGAGCGCGTCCAGAGCATCGTCATCGACCATGCCAATACGCGCCAGCAATTCGGACGGCCGCTGGGCAAATTCCAGGCGATCCAGTTCATGATCGCGGAGATGGCCTCAGAGATCACAGTGACGCGGGCGGCGCTGACCGGGGCCCTCGGCCTGGCGGATGCGGGTGCGTGCCGCTCCTTCGATGCGGCCGTGGTCAAGGCCCAGGCCGGGCGCGCGGCAACGTTGGTGGCGGCGCACGCCCATCAGGTGCTCGGAGCGATCGGCTTCACCGAGGAGCACATGCTGCATCATTTTACCAAGCGATTATGGATGTGGCGGGACGATTGGGGGCGCCAGAGCGCTGCAGCAGAGACTGTCGGCCGCGCCGCAGCCGCCGCCGGCGCAGGCGGGCTGTGGCCGTTGATCGTCGGGGCGGATATCGGGGCTCAAGAGGCCGCGGCGGGGTGAAGGCGCGCACCTCGCAAGGTGCTGGAGCATGGTGTCGCTGACGTAAAGGTCTTCCCTCTCGGGTCACCCCGGCCTAGAAGCTCCGAACGCAGCGCGCTATCCTGCGGGAGACTTTGGGCCCCGACCCCGTCGGCCGGGATGCCCAGCCCCACCTTACGGAGATCCTCGACCAGTGCAGAAGACGGCGATGTCACCGGCGGAAACGCCCGGAATGATCTATCCCTTTCCCGAGCCGCCAGGGTTCGGTGAGTTGCGCGAAGTAGCACCAGGACTGCTTTGGACCCGCATTCCCCTGCCGTTCCGCCTGGACCATGTGAACATCTACCTGATCGAGGACGGCGACGGCTGGGCCGTGCTGGATACCGGCATCGGCAATGATCCGACACGAGAGATCTGGCAGAAGCTGGTGGAAGGGCCGCTGGCCGGGCGGCCACTGACGCGGCTGATCGTGACGCATTTCCACCCCGATCACATCGGCCTCGCAGGGTGGCTCTGCGAGCGCTACGGGTTGCCGCTGCTGACCAGCCTCAGCTGCTATCTCGGCTGCCTGAACATCTCGCTGAAGCCCGGATCGCTGGAGGCGCAGCCTTATCGGGAGTTCTATCTCCGCCACGGAATGGCGACCGAGACGGCCGATCTCGTGGCCACCCAGGGGCACGACTATCTGAGGATGGTGACCCCGCTGCCGCCGACCTTCTCGCGGGTCGTCGCCGGTGACGTGTTGAGGATCGGTGGCCGGGATTTCGACGTGCTGATGGGGGACGGCCACGCCCCGGACCAGATCATGCTGTCCTGTGCGGCCGACAAGATCTTCCTGGCGGCCGACCAGGTGCTGGCCAAGATTACGCCCAATATCAGCATCTGGGAGGTCGACCCGGACGGAGACCCGCTGGGTCTCTATCTGCGCTCCTTGCGAAGTCTGGCGGAGCGGATCGATCCCGAGGCGCTGGTGCTGCCCGGACATCAGCTGCCCTTCTACGGTCTGCAGGCGCGGTGCCGGGAACTGGCGGCGCATCACGAGGAACGCTGCCGGAGAATCGCCGAGGCCTGCCGGCAGGGGGCGAAGTCGATCGCAGACCTGGTGCCCGTGCTGTTCACACGGCCGCTCGATCCGCACCAGATGAGCTTCGCGTTCAGCGAGACCCATGCCCATGTGAACAGCATGGTGCGGACCGGCGAACTGGTCTGGCAGAGGGCCATGGACGGACGGATGAGGGTCGTGCTGGCCGGATAGCGGGTCTCAGACCGCCAAAGACGGGGGAGCTTCGTATTTCGATTGAAGAATCGAGGCCAGGTCGTCGGACACGGACACGCAGTTCCGACCAGACGCCTTGGCCTTGTAGAGCGCTCGATCGGCTTCGGTATAGAGGCTGTCGATGGACCGACCGGTGCGGATCGCGGCGCCGACGGATATGGTGACCTGCACGGCCACCCCTTCGGCAACCAACGGGACCGGCCCGTGGCGATTGCAGAAGGCATTCAGCCGGTCGTAAATGTCCTGCGGCGGACCATCCTTGACCAGGAGTGCGAATTCGTCGCCGCCCATTCGCCCGAGGATGCCAAGGCCCTCAAACTCCCTGGACATGCGATCGGCAAAGAGCTTCAGCACATAATCGCCGATGCGATGGCCGTGCGTGTCATTGATCAGCTTGAAATGATCGATGTCGATGATCGCCAAGATCATATAGGCGAAGGGCGTCCGATCGAGATCGTCCAGGAGCGCGCGCCGGTTCGGCAGGCCGGTCAGCGGATCCGTCCGGCTCAGCTTCTCCACCTCCAGCTTCGCATTCCAAAGTGCGATGTGAGAGCGGCCAATCGTATAGGCGATCGGTCCGGCAATGCCGCCCGCCACAATGACCGTGATCACCCATGAACGGATTGCGGCCTGCCAATCGGAAAAGAAGATGAGCTGATTGGTGACGTCTGCAGCCAAGGCGATCGCGACCGCCAGCAGCATGATGCGCGCCACGAAGGGCAGCAGAGCGGATTCGTCGCGAACGATGGGATTCGTGACCAGCTCTGAAAATCTACGCACAAGCACCTCACTCCTGAGGAGCTAAGATAGGAAATGTGGAGCTTGCTTGCAATTCGAGCGGCCCGCTGCCCCCTCCGGACGCGTCGCGCGCTGGTCTGAAAATTAGTTTGCCAAAAGGCGAAGTTTCGATATAGTTCGCCAAATGGAAAACTATATGGCTTCCCTCGATGCGGCATTTCATGCCCTGGCCGATCCCACGCGACGCGCGGTCGTCAGCCGCCTCGTGCGCGGCCCGGCCCCGGTGAAGGAACTGGCTGCGCCCTTCGCCATGGGGCTGCCCGCTTTCTTAAAACATCTTCGGGTGCTGGAGACAGACGGCCTGATCCGATCCGAGAAGGTCGGTCGCGTCCGCACCTGCTGGGTGAACAGCGACAGGCTGGCGGCCGCCGAAGGCTGGCTGTCCCAGCAACGCGCGCTCTGGCAGGCCAGTGCTGACCGGCTTGCCGATTATGTCGAATTGCAGATGCCAAGGAGCATGGACGATGGCGGCTGAAGATCACGAACTGACCATTTCGCGTTACATCAATGCGCCGCCCGCGAGGGTCTGGACGGCGTGGAGCACGGCCGAACATCTGGAAAAATGGTGGATCCCGGCGCCCATCGAATGCAAGGTGATCACGCTGGACCTCCGGCCCGGCGGCGGGTTCGAGACGCTGATGCGCGAGGGTGGCGGCGCCTTCCAACCCCATGTCAACGGGTGCTTCCTGGAGGTCATTCCGGAAGCGCGCCTCGCCTTTACGACAGTGATGAGCGCAGGGTGGAAGCCGATCGAGCCGTGGTTGGCGCTGACGGCGATCATGAGTTTCGAGGCCGTCGGGAAGGGCACCCAGTATTCGGCCCGTGTCCTGCACAAGACCGAATCCGACTCCCGCAAGCATGAAGAGATGGGGTTCCAGGAGGGGTGGGGGACAGCGATCAACCAGCTCGCGCAGCTCGTCGAAGGACCGGTGTAACCCGGGTTCAGCTAAGATCTCACGAGTTGGGGCGACCGTCCAAGCGTGGCCGGCCGCCCTGTCTTGGTCGCCGACTCAGGCCTGGATGAACGCCAGCAGATCCGGATTGAGCACCTCGGCATGGGTCGTCAACATGCCATGGGGGAAGCCCGGGTAGACTTTCAGCGTACCGTTCTTCAAGAGCTTCACGGAGAGGCGGGATGCGTCGTCGATCGGCACGACCTGATCGTCGTCGCCATGAGCGACCAGGGTTGGCACCGAGATCGCCTGAAGATCCTGGGTCTGATCGGTCTCGGAGAACGCCTTGATCCCCTCGTAATGAGCCTTGGCGCTGCCGTTCATGCCTTGGCGCCACCAATTGTCGATCACACCCTGGGAGATCTTCGCACCCGGCCGGTTGAAGCCGTAGAACGGGCCGCTGGCCACGTCGACATAGAATTGGGAACGATTGGCGGCCAGGGCAGCCCGGAAGCCGTCGAACACTTCGATGGGGGTGCCGCCGGGATTGCTCGCGGTCTTCACCATGAGCGGTGGTATCGCGCTCACCAGTATCGCCTTGGCGACGCGGCCCTGGGGCTCGCCATGTTGGGCCACGTAACGAGCCACCTCGCCGCCGCCGGTGGAATGGCCGATATGGATGGCCTCGCGCAGGTCGAGATGTGCGGCCACCGCCGCGGCATCGGCGGCATAATGGTCCATGTCATGGCCGTCGCTGACTTGGGCCGAGCGACCGTGGCCGCGACGGTCGTGGGCGATGACGCGAAAGCCCTTGCCGAGGAAATACAGCATCTGGGTATCCCAGTCGTCGGCGGAGAGCGGCCAGCCATGGTGGAACATGATCGGCTGGGCCGTCTTCGAACCCCAATCCTTGTAATAGATGTCGACGCCGTCCTTCGTTGTGACCATCGGCATAGGTATCCCTTTCTCACGTCTCGTGGTTTTCCGGGAGGAAACTGGTCCATCGCCGCCGCACTCTGCTGCGCCAGATGTTGTCATGATGGTGCCAGGATGATGACGCCGGGAAAACCGTACAATCGGATTACCTGCCCATACGAGCGGCTAGGAGAGCTAGACCTTGGTGTACGTCTCCGCAGGCCGAGGAGCGGCGACGGGTCGCCGATTGTCGTCGCGGGGGATGGCGCTGCCTTCCTGGCCGCGGCACATGCGCATGGCCTCGGCCAGGGAAAGATCACGAAACGGGGTGAAGGCAAAGAGCTTCGGGGTCACCAGCAGGGTACAGACGCCCTTGCTCTTCTCGATCCGAAGGCATACCGGCCGGTTCTGGACAGTGGTCATGAGCCCGCCGATGGTGCGGCATCGGGAGACGACCGCCTCGGTCGGCAATTCAATGATGACGTCCCGCATCGGCCTGGCCGGTTCGGGAACAGCCAGTGCGGCGAGAAGCACCAGCGGAGCGAGGTGTGACATGGCCGTGCAGGTTAGGACCGGCCTGCCGCGAAGTCACGCCCGGAGTGACACTCGTGACAGGCTGGCCGGACGTGGCTCGCAAGAGTTTGTTGAAGATCAGCGGGTGACAGCGGCCTCGGCGAAGGCGCCGGCGAGATCGGTGCGCGCCGAAAACAGCTTGTCCGCATCTGCGAGGGCGGCCGCCTCCGCCGCCACGTCCCCAGGACGGTTGCCAAAGCCCACCATGGAGCCGCCCCAGGAGGCCTTCAGATAGGTCGCGCAGAGCTGCAAGGTCCCCAGGAGGGGCTTTGCCTGGTGAAGCTCCCGCTCGCTGAGGACGGTGATCGCCCAGAATGTCTTGCCCGCCATGCGCGCACGAAAATCGACGCCCGGCTCGCGCAGCCAGTTGGCCCAGTAGTCAAGATAGAGCTTCGAACTGGCAGGAACCGAATACCAGTAGACGGGTGCCACGAAGACGAGGTCGGTCGCCCACAGGGTCTTCTCGAGCAGGATCCGCGCGTTCTCCACCATGGGCTGGTGGAGCGCCTCGGTGTGGCGCATGTCGACGTATTCCGGCAGGGGATAATCCGAGTGGCGCAACCAGACCTGCTCTGCGTCATGGGGGAGAGACGCCGCCGCACGGCGGGCGAGCAACTCGGCATTGCCATCACCCCTGCCACTGGACAGCAGGAAGAGGACCCGCCGCGCTCCGCTCTCATCGATCGCCATTGCTGTTCTCTCCATTCGCCATGTGCTGGGCGTTAGATAGAGACATGGCTCAGCCGCCACCATGGAAATCGACTGCCTCCTGCCTGTAGTTCTGCTACAGGCTTGGCCATGACACGACTGCCGCCCCTCGGCGCGCTCCGCGCCTTCGACGCCGCCGCGCGATTGCTGAACTTCAGACTGGCCGCCGAGGAGCTGGCCGTCACGCATGGGGCCGTCGCTCAGCAGGTGCGAGCCCTGGAGGCAAACCTCGGCGTGATGCTGTTCGAGCGCGGACCGCGCGGTCTCAGCCTGACCCAGGAGGGGCATGCGTTCCATCCTCCGATCCGGCGGGCCTTCGCACTGATCGCGACGGCGTCCGCGTCGTTCGACACCGGGCGGCGGGCGGGAGGTCGGGCCTGCGTGACGGTGACCGTGACACCGTCCTTCGCCGCCAAATGGCTGATCCCAAGGCTCGCCAAGTTTTCCACCGAGTTCCCCGAGATCGAGGTCCGCATCCTGGCCTCCGAGCAGCTGGAACCGCTGGGGTCGAAGGGCACCTCGGATCTCGCCGTGCGCCTGACGGACGGGCCGTTCGATCGCGCTCTGGACGCGACCCTGCTGATGCCGATCTGCCTGTTTCCGATCTGCAACCCCAGCGTGGCAGCGCAGCTCCACAGTCCCGACGATCTCGAGCATGCAACGCTGCTGCATGACAGTCATGACCTCTGGCCACTCTGGCTGGAGCGGGCGGGATCGTCGATCCGGGGGCGCAGCGGGATCCGGTTCAATCAAAGCTCGCTGGCCCTGGATGCGGCCCTGGACGGGCAGGGTGTCGCGCTGTCTCCGGCGCCGCTCGTGCAGGACGATCTCAGTCGCGGCCTGCTCATGGCACCCTTCGGGACCGAGCTGTTCATCGAAAGCGAGAGATCGTTCTACATCGTGATGCCCAAACATGCCCGCCCGGAGGCCGTCTGCTTCCGAGACTGGCTGCTCAGGGCCGCCGACGTCACGGAACTCTAGGCGGGGCGCCGACGGAACGGCACATCCACGGTCCAAAAGGTCGCCGCGCGCCACACCCACTCCAAGGGGCCGTAGCGAAAATGGCGAAACCACATATGCGCGAAGACAAGCTGTGCGGCGAAGGCGGATGCGGCCAGAGGCATGACCGAGGTCTGGGTCATGGTCGCATGGAGGCCGAGGCCAAATCCGTAGAAGACGGGAACGAAGACCAGGGCCTGGCCCACATACAAGGTGAGGGTCATGCGCCCGGCCGGCGCCAAGGCGTTCAGTATCCGGTGGCCGCGCCCATAATAGAGAATGAGGAAGCCCATCATCAGGACCACCATGAGGCTCAGGTTCAGCAGGCTGGAGAGGATCGTCGTGAGGATGACCCGCGGCATGACCATGGGGCGGGCCTGGGGAACGAGTGCCGCCAAATGGTCTCGCCCCAGATAGAGGCCCAGGGCGACGATCACGGCGACGGCGAAACAGACGAGCCGCGTCCGCACGAAGCTTTCGGGCCGCTGGAAAAAGCCGATCCGTCCCAGGAGGAACCCGATGAGCGACAGGCCCAGGATCTGATTGAGACGACCGGATTCCCACATGAACTGCCACTTGAAAAGGTGCCCGAAGGCGAGATTCGTGCGCAGGGTCTCAAGGAGGCTGCCGGTGAGATAGGCGCGGGGGATGCCAAGGCTCCAGTAGCCCGGGGGACGGTTGGCCCATTCGGCGCCGGCAAGGGCACTCACCAGCTGAATCCACATCTGCGGCTGCAGCAGGAGAAAGACCGCCAGAGCGAGAATGGCCAGATTGGATTTCACCCGATAGATGGGCAGCAAGAGCACGCCCATAAGGGCCAAAATTTCGAGTATATCGTTCCAGTACCATAGGCTATGCAGAAGGCCGAACAGGCCCAAGACCGCCAGACGCCAGAGAAAACGGACAGTGAAGTCGTTTCCTCGCTGCGCCTGCCGGTCCATGATGATGAAGAACGAAGCGCCGAAACACAGCGACAGAAGAGCAAATGACTTGCCGCCGAACATGGTGAACACGACATCATGGACGGTGCGTTGCAACGGGACGGTGGTCGGGTGTGCCCAGTAGAGTGAGTAGAGTTCGGACATGTGCACGAAGAAGAGACCCATCAACGCCAAGCCTCGCAGAGCGTCGAGTCCCTCGAACCGAGGCGCATAGTCGGGTTGGCGTGCGATCAGACTTCCCCAGCATGATTTTCCGTGCAGAAGCGAGCGGTGGATACGCCACGGCATGCCGCCTCCGCTCAGGGGATCATTACACAGGGCAGGCCCTGTCCGACACCGGGACTTCCGGGCCAGAGCAACAAACCCCTCGCAACGCAGGGAACTCCCGCCCTGTGCTCCAGTTCAGCGGGGGTGGCGCGCTGGGCTATGCGCATGAGCGGAGGACGTCTTCCTCAGACTCCGGCCCGAGACGAAGGTGGTGAAGATGGAGCCGGAAGGGGCGCAGCAGGGGACCACGTCCGCCTTTCTCAATGATTGCGGCGAACTCGGACGTCGCATCGCAGAGTTCGACTGGGCCTCCACCTCCATCGGCCCGATCTCCGACTGGTCGCCGATCCTGCGCGGCACGGTCAGCCTCATGCTCCGCAGCGCGATCCCCATGGTGCTGCTTTGGGGCGAGCAGGGCGTCATGATCTATAATGACGCCTATGCACAGTTCTCCGGCCAGAGAGACGAGAAGCTGCTGGGATCCAATGTGCGGGAGGGTTGGGGGGAGGCCGCCAGCTTCAACGACCATGTGATGCGGGTGTGCCTCGCCGGGCAAACGCTCAGCTACAAGGATCTCGAGCTGACGCTCGACCGGAACGGCCAGCCCGAACAGGTGTGGATGGACCTCGACTATTCGCCGGTGCCCAGCGAGGACGGGAGCCCGGTGGGGGTCCTGGCCATCGTGGTGGAGACGACGGAGGCCCATCATGCGCAACGGGCGCTGGAGAACAGCGAAGCCCGGCTTCGGTTCCTGGACGCGCTCGGCCATGCCGTCGTCGGGCGGACCGATGCCGACGATGTGCTGGGCATCACCACCCGCATGACGGCAGAACATCTGAAAGTGTCCAGCTGCGCCTATGCCGACATGGATGATGATCAGGATGGCTTCACCATCCGCGGCGACTGGCATGCCGAAGGCTCCTCGTCCATCGTGGGCCACTACCAGCTCACAGATTTCGGGACGCTTGCCGTGCAAGAGCTGCGCGCGGGCAGGCCCTTGGTCATCAACGATACTTCGGCCGAGCTGCCGCCCGAAGAAGCCAAGGCGTTCCAGAATATCGGGATTGCCTCGACACTGTGCATGCCGCTGATCAAGGAGGGGCGGCTCATCGCCCTGATGGCGGTGCATGACAGCGCCGTGAGGCCCTGGTCGGATTACGATATCAGCATCATCCGAGAGGTTACCGAACGGTCCTGGGCGCATGTCCAGCGGGTGGGCGCCGAGGGCCTGTTGCGCGAGCGCGAGGGCCGAAACCGCCAGATCCTGGACAGCGCCAGTGATTATGGGATCGTGGCGACTGATCTCGACGGCATGATCACCATGTGGAATGCCGGCGCCGCCGACATGCTCGGCTGGGGCGAGGCGGAGATGCTGGGCCAATCCATGTCGATCATCTTCACGGAAGAGGACCGGCAGGCGGGACGACCGGAACAGAAGCGGCTGGAAGCACTGCAGACAGGGCAGGCCCATGATGCGCGCTGGCACGTCAAGAAGTCCGGCGATCAGTTCTGGGGCCTCAGCGAGATGCGGCCGCTGAGGGACGCCAAAGGCATCGCCGTCGGCTTCGTGAAGCTGATGCGCGATCGGACGGAACAACATCGCGCGCAAGAGGCGCTGCGGGCCACCGAGGAGCAGTTGCGCCGGGCGCAAACCGCCGGCGGCGTTGGCCTGTTCTCCATCGACGTGGCCACCAACATCATCCAGGGCACACCGGAATTCTGCCGGATCTTCGGCCTCGAACCCTGCCAGAGCCTCGATTCAAGGGAGATCGAGACGCTGATCGTTCCGGAGGACGTCGACGTCGTCTCGAACGAGGAGAGACGGCGCGCCGGGACCGCGCCGCTGGACGTGGAGTACCGGATCCGCCGGGCGGATACAGGCGAAGAGCGCATCATCGCCCGCAAGGCGCAATATGAGCGGGATGAACAGGGACATCCGCTCCGCCTGGTGGGGGCCGTCCAGGACTGGACCGAACGCCGGCGGGTGCAGTTCGCGTTGGAGAAGAGCGAGGCCCAGTTCAGTGCCCTGGCGCAGAACATGCCGAACCAGGTCTGGACCGCCCGTGCGGACGGGTCTCTCGACTGGTTCAACGCCCAGGTCTATGCCTATAGCGGTGCCGAACAAGCCTCCCTCCTCGGCGAGGGATGGGCGCAGATCGTGCATCCGGACGATCTGCCCCTGGCTGCACAGCGGTGGGCAAGCTCCGTGAGTTCGGGAGCGACCTATGAAACCGAGTTCCGTCTGCGCGACGCGGCGGGACATTACCGCTGGTACCTCGCGCGTGCCGTGCCGTTGAAGGATGCCCGCGGCCGGATCACCTCCTGGGTCGGCACCAACACCGATATCGATGTCCAGAAGATGGCGGAGGCCGCCAATGCGCGGGACCGAAACCGGCTGTGGACGATCAGCCAGGACCTCATGCTGGTCTGCGATTTCAGCGGCGCGATCACGGCCGTCAACCCTTCCGCCCAGAGGCTGCTCGGATGGAGCGAGGCGGAGATGGTGGGCAGGCTCCTGGGCGATTTCCTCCATCCCGAGGATCTGGAGGTCACCGCCTCGGAAGTCGCCAAGCTTTCGACGGGGGCCACCACGCTGGCATTCGAGAATCGATACCGCGCGAAAGACGGCGAGTATCGGCTGCTCGCCTGGACGGCTGTTCCCGACAATGGCCGCATCCATGCCGTGGGCCGCGACATTACGGAGCAACGGGCGATCGAAGATGCGCTGAGGCAGAGCCAGAAGATGGAAGCGGTCGGCCAGCTGACCGGCGGCATCGCCCATGATTTCAACAATCTGCTGCAGGGCATCACCGGCAGTCTCGACATGATCGACACCCGGCTGACCCAGGGCCGCGTCGACGATCTTCGGCGCTGGCTGACCGGTGCGAAGACCTCGGCGAACCGGGCTGCAGCCTTGACCCATCGGCTGCTGGCCTTTTCGCGCCGGCAACCCCTCGACCCGCGGCCGGTGCGGTCCAATCCGCTGATCTCTTCCATGGAGGACATGCTGCGGAGGACGCTGGGGGAGAGAATCGACCTCGAATTGGTGCTTGCCGGCGGACTCTGGCTCACGCGATGCGATCCCAACCAGTTGGAGAGCGCCATCCTCAACCTTGCCATCAATGCGCGGGATGCCATGCCGCACGGCGGCAAGCTCACGATCGAGACCTGCAACGCGCATCTCGACAGCGTCTATGCCGCCCGCCAGCGTGACGTGAAGCCCGGCCAATATGTGTGCATCTGCGTGACCGACAACGGCATCGGCATGGACAAGGAAACCGCGGTAAAGGCGTTCGAGCCCTTCTTTACGACCAAGCCGATCGGGCAGGGGACCGGGCTCGGGCTGTCGATGATCTACGGGTTCACACGGCAGTCGGGGGGGTATGCCCGGATCTATAGCGAAATCGGCCAGGGGACGACGATCAAGCTCTATCTGCCGCGCCATCGCGGCGAGGACGATCCGGAGGAGACGGCATCGGAGCTGGAGCCGGTGCCCTTCGGGCATGCGGGCGAAGTGATCCTGGTGGTGGAGGATGAGCCCGTCGTCAGGGGGCTGATCGTGGAGGTGCTGACCGAGATCGGCTACCAGGCGCTCGAAGCCGGCGACGGGACCAAAGGTCTGGAGATCCTGCATTCCAAGAGGCGAATCGACCTGCTGATCACCGATATGGGGCTCCCGGGGCTGAATGGCCGTCAGGTTGCAGAGGGCGGCCGGCTCGTCAGGCCGGAGCTGAAGGTCCTGTTCATCACCGGTTATGCCGAAAACGCGGCGCTGGCCTCGGGCTTTCTCGAGCCTGGAATGGCCATGATCACCAAGCCTTTCGCCATGGAGGCGCTGGCGGGCCGGATCAGAGACATCCTCGAAAGCTGAGTGCGGAGGCTGGCGAGTGCCCGCGTACCGCAGCCGGCGACAGGCGCTTGAGGAGCTCGCGTGATTTTCGCATCGATGTGGCAAAGATCACAGACCGCCTTCCGCATTTGAAGGACGCTGGGTTCATCGATGAGTTGCGATGTGTCAGCGCCCCCAAACTCTCGCCATTGCAACCATCGATTCAAGGGAGGAACGGCGGTCCGTACCGCCGCCGTTCCTCCCAGATTTGCGCCCTTCCAGAATAAGATAAGATATCCTATAGGATTTTATCTTGCGTTTCGGCACCGCGAGTGTAGCCTGCCTCTTCATCCGGACGGGGGCGGGCCGGGGACCGCGGGGCTCGTTTCCCAACGCGGCCCCGGATCCCTCTTTTCCGTGCCGAAGTTCATCCGAGAGACCGATGTTTGGAACTTTTCGCAGCCCCAAGGCAGTCTATTTCGGCGCAGGACAGCGCGCATTGCTCGCTCGTATCGTGGCCGGCTTCGGACAGCGGACACTCATCTGCACGGACGAACGCCTGGCATCCGATCCCGTGTTCGGCGCCCTGGTCGAGAGTGTCACTCGAGCGGGCGTGGCCGTGACCGTGTTCAGCCGGACCTTGCCCGACGTGCCGACCAGCTGCGTCGAGGATGCAGCGTCAGTGGCCCGCCAAATAAAGCCCGACAGCATCGTCGCCATCGGCGGAGGCAGCTGCCTCGACCTGGGAAAGATGGCCGCCCTGATCCACACCCATGGGGGTCGGCCGCAAGACTATTACGGCGAGTTCAAAGTGCCCGGGCCGGTCCTGCCCATCATCGCCCTGCCGACCACGGCGGGAACCGGGTCGGAGGTGACGCCGGTCGCCGTTTTGTCCGATCCCGACAAAGTTCTGAAAGTCGGCGTCTCAGATCCACACCTCATTCCCAGTGTTGCGATCTGTGACCCGGAGCTGACGCTTTCCTGCCCCGCCTCGCTGACTGCGGCGACCGGTGCCGATGCCCTGACGCATGCCATCGAGTCGTTCACTGCGATCCGCAGATCGGAAGAGGCCGGACTGCCGTTGGAGCGGGTGTTCGTCGGCAAGAATGCCATCAGCGACCACCATGCGCTGGAAGCCGTGAGGTTGATCTCGGGCGCGTTGGCCGGGGTCGTGGGGGACGGGACCCGGCTCGATCTGCGCGAGCAGATGATGTATGGCGCCATGCTGGCGGGACAGGCCTTCGCCAATGCCGGCAATGCCGCAGCCCATGCGTTGCAATATCCCATCGGCGCGCTGACACATACGGCCCATGGGATCGGCGTCGCCGCGCTGATGCCCTATGTGATGGCCTTCAATCTTCCGGCCCGCGCCGCGGAGTTCGCTGCGATCGCCGAGGCCATGGGCGTGGAGCCCGATGACAGCCAGGACGCCCTGGCGCTGGCCGCGATCGATGCGGTGGCTGCGCTCTATGGGGAGATCGGCATCCCCGCCACCCTCGCCGAACTGGGCTTTCCAGAGGACAGGATCGAGTGGGCTGCAGAACAGGCGATGACGGCCGCGAGACTGGTTCACAACAACCCGGTCGCGCTCGAGCTCGCTGACATGAAGACCATCCTGACGGCAGCCTATCATGGAGACAGGACCTCCCTGACGGATGGCCGCGCGAACGGGCGAGGCCCCGTCCATTCGGTCGCAAGGCTGCAAACTGAGACAGCACGTGGTCGCATTCCGTCCGTGGAGATCCAATCATCTTGAAAGACCGCGATTACCGTTTCGCTGCCACGGACGGCGACAGCCGACCGATCCGGTCGGTCGGGCTTGCCGACGAGGCCTATGCCCTCATCCTCGGGCAGCTGATCTCGCTGAAGCTGCCGCCGGGCGCGCGCATCACTGTCGATGAGTTGGCCCGGCAATTCGGCATTTCGCAGACCCCCATTCGCGAGGCGCTGGGGCGGCTCGAGACGCATGGGCTCGTCACGAAGACCCACCTGATCGGTTATCGCGCGACACCCCAGCTCACCCGTGAGCAATTCCAGGACCTGTATGAAATCCGACTGCTCCTCGAGCCGGCGGCCGCGCGACAAGCGGCACTCAAGATCGAGGCGCAAGAGATCGAAGCGCTGAAGCGCTTCGCCGCGGAGATGGCAGAGGAGGTCGCGCGCGGGGCGCAGGGCAATCATGGCCGCTTTCCCCTGCATGACGGGGAGTTTCACGCGCGGATCGCTCTCGCCGGACGGAACAACCTCATCGCCGATGCCCTGTCCCGGCTCCATGCGCATGTGCACATCTTCCGCCTGTATTATCACTCGTGGATCACGGAGAGCGCGGTGCGGGAGCATCAGGCCATCGTCGAGGCCATCGCCCGGCATGATGCCGACGGCGCGGAACGCAGCATGCGGTCGCATATCGAGGAGTCGTGGAGGCGCCTGAAACAAGGTTTCTGACGCCTGGCCGTACCCAAAAAAAACTAGAGGAGGAACGCTATGATAAAAAGATGCACCCTAATGATGCGGGTCTTGTTCTTGGCCCTTTGCGCGGTGATGCTCGTCGCGCCTCAGGCCCGAGCCGAGTATCCCGATCAGACCATCAAGTTCGTGGTTCCGTTCCCGGCGGGCGGCTCGACCGACATCGCCGCCCGGCTGATCGCCGAGCAACTCTCCCAGCGGCTGGGAGTGACGATCGTCATCGACAACCAGCCGGGTGCGAGCGGGCTGATCGGCGCCTCGAGCGTGGTGCGCGCGAAGCCGGACGGGTACACGTTCCTGGTCACCAGCAACGGCATTCATTCCGCGGCCGCCACCGGAACCGCAAATTTCGACCTGAAGACGGATCTCGTCCCGGTCAGTCAGATCGTGGGCGGAGCGCTGATGCTCGTGGGCAGCAAGGAGGCGCCGTTCGACACCATCCAGGGCTTCGTCGAGTATGCGCAGAAGGACCCGGACAAGGTGAATATCGCGATCAACGCCGCCCTGGGCAGCGCGCATATGGCCTTCGAGCGCTTCCGGCGGATGGTGAAGATCGAGTATCAGCCGATCTTCTATCCTGGCGAATCGCCCTCGCTCGCGGCCCTGGTGTCAGGAGAGTCCGCCGTGGGCATCATCTCGGCCCCAGCAGCGCGGGCGCTGGTCGAAGACGGAAAAGTCAACGGGCTTGCGGTCACGACACAGGAACGCTTCGCCCTCCTGCCCAACATCCCGACCCTGAACGAAACCGTCGCCCCGGGATATGCGGATGGCTATTCCACGGTGATCTTCGCGCCGAAGGGAACTCCGAATGACATCGTTCAGAAGATGTCGCGGGAGATCGCCGAGGTCGTGCGGCAACCCGAGACAGCGAAGAAGCTGCTGGAGCTCGGATTGACGGCGATGGGCAGCACGCCGGAGGAGTATGCCGCCATCGTCGCCGCCGATTTCGACCGGAACGTGACGCTCATCGCCGAGTTGCGAGCGTCCGGCCTCGCCGAGTAGCCTCGGCCATCGACCGAAAGCCCGGCCCACCGGCCGGGCCGGTCGATGCATGGCGCAACACGCGCTGGCGGAATGCTGCCGCCGGCCCATGAAATCCGATCGAACAAGGTGGCGCATCGGTGCGACTCAATATCAGGAACAGGCGCCCGCTCTATGCCGGCCTCTTCGTCATCGCCATCGGCCTGGCGGGCGTCTATTTCGGTTCAGGCCTCAAATTCGGCAGGGCGGCCGCCATGGGGCCGGGGTTCCTGCCGATCGTCTGTTCGTGGCTCATCGTCGCGCTCGGCGGGATCATCGTCGCGAAATCGCTGCATGAAGATGTCGAAATCATCGAACCGCCGGTTCCGCGCCCAGTCTTCATGATCTTCCTGGCCATCGGCCTGTTCGCCCTGCTGATCGACCGCGCCGGTCTCGGCATCACGGTCTTCAGCACCGTGTTCGTGGCCAGCTATGCCGGCCGCGCCAAATTGCTCGAGACGCTCATCCTGGCGCTCGTGGGGGCGGCGGCCTCCGCCATCGTGTTCGTGGTGCTGCTCGGCCTGCCCCTGCAGGTCTGGCCGGAGCTTGGTTGATGGACAATATCCTGCTCGGCTTCGCCCAGATCCTGACCCTCGACAATATGGGCCTCTGCCTGGCGGGTGCATTGGTTGGCACGCTGGTGGGGGTGCTGCCGGGACTCGGACCGCTGGCGACGCTCGCCATTCTCCTGCCCATCACCTTCGGCCTCGAACCGCTCGGGGCACTGGTGATGCTCGCGGGGGTCTATTACGGATCGCAATATGGCGGCTCCACCACAGCGATCCTGGTCAACCTCCCGGGAGAGTCCTCGTCGGTGGTGACCTGCATCGATGGTCACGAGATGACGAAACAAGGACGGGCAGGCGAGGCCTTGTTCATGGCCGCCACCGGATCCTTCATGGCGGGCTGCGTCGGTACCCTGGTCATCGCCCTGGCGGCCCCCAGCATCGGCGCCTTCGCCCAGCAATTCGCTTCGCCGGAATATACCGCGCTCTTGATCTTCGGCCTCATCGCGGCCGTGGTGATCGCATCTGGATCGGCGGTGGAAGCCCTGGTCCTGGCGCTGATCGGGGTGTTGCTCGGGTTCGTCGGCACCGACATCAATTCAGGTGCCGAACGCTATACTTTCGGCAGACTCGAGCTGCTCGACGGGCTCCAGTTCGTGCCGCTCGCGCTTGGGTTTTTCGGCATTCCGGAAATCATCGCCAATCTGGAGCATCCGGAGCAGCGGAAGGTGCTCACGGCCAAGCTGGGCAGCATCTGGCCGCGATGGCCGCAGATCAAGGCGGGGCTGCCGGCGATGATCCGCGGCACCGGCCTCGGGACCATGCTGGGCGTGCTGCCCGGGGGCGGGGCGCTGCTGAGTTCCTTCGTGTCCTATTCGGTCGAGAAGCGCCTGGCCACGGATCCGAGCCGCTTCGGAAAGGGTGCGGTCGAGGGCGTGGCCGGCCCGGAGGCTGCGAACAATGCCGGCGCGCAGACCTCGTTCATCCCCCTGCTCACTCTGGGCATTCCGTCCAACCCCGTCATGGCGATCATGATGGGGGCCATGATCCTGCACGGCATCCAGCCCGGCCCCCAGGTCATCGCCAAGCAGCCCGAGCTCTTCTGGGGCTTGGTCGCGAGCATGTGGATGGGCAATCTGTTCCTCCTGGTGATCAACCTGCCGATGATCGGCCTGTGGGTGAAGCTGCTCTCGGTCCCGTATCGACTGCTTTTCCCATTGATCGTGGCGATCGCCTGCATCGGGATCTACAGTGTCAATAATTCCGCCTTCGACGTGTTCACCGCCATGATCTTCGGCGCCATCGGCTATGTGTTCTACAAGCTCAAGCTTCAACCGGCGCCGCTGCTGCTGGGATTCATCGTGGGGCCGCTGCTGGAGGAGAACATGCGCCGCAGCCTGACGGTTTCCCGCGGCGATCCAACGGTGTTCTTCACCCGCCCGATCAGCGGCGTGCTCATGGCGGGAGCCATCGTGCTGCTGCTCGCGCTGCTGCTGCCCGCCATCCGGCGCGGGCGCGAAATCGCCCTCAAGGAATGATCATCAAAGGAGGAAGCCCCCCATGTATCTCGCCACCGATCCTCGCTCGACTCTGCACACCAAGACCGCGGCCCAGAAACCCGTGCCGGCGGCCTACCACGGTGCGGATTGCCTGAAGTTCTACGAAACCGGCCCTTCGGAACAGTCCGACCTGCACCAGAGCTGGCTTGGGCGCGGGCAGAATTTCATCGTCGATTATTGTGTCGCCAAGGACGGCGCGGTGCTGGAGCGTCGCAATCAAGCCGATGAGTACATGGTGATCCTGCCGGATCATTCCACCGCGGTCTCCGTCAGCTGGGGCGACGAAACCGTCGCGCTGGAAGGCTATTCGCTGACCATCGTGCCGCCCGGGGACAGCACAATCATGGTGCAACAGGGCGGCGTGATCGTGCGGCTGTTCACGTCACAGGCCACCGACCTCGCGGCGGCCTGCCTGAACCGGGAATCCTATAGCCAAGCCGATCCCAACGTCCCGGCCTTGCAGGCCTGGCCGGATCCGGCAGAGGGCCACCGCATTCGCAGCTACAGCCTGGACGTGCCCGAGGAAACCGGACGCTTCGGACGGATCTGGCGCTCAAGCACCTTCATGGTGAACATCTTCTATCCGCAGGGGCCGCGAGACATCACCAAGATGTCGCCGCATCACCACGACGATTTCCAGCAGGGTTCGCTGATGCTGGAAGGCGAGTGCATCCATCATCTCCGCTGGCCCTGGACCCCGGACATGACGATCTGGAAGGAGGACGAGCATTTTGTGTGCAAGTCGCCGTCATTGGCGATCATTCCGCCGCCGACCATCCATACCACGCAGATGACCGGCCCCAACAATCTGCTGATCGACATCTTCTGCCCGCCGCGGGAGGATTTCTCCCTCAAGGACGGATGGGTGCTCAACCATGACGACTATCCGATGCCGAAGGATGCGACGGGGGGCGCAGCATCGGGTTGAGGGCTGGCTCCTTCGGGGTGCTCCGATGGGTTCGCGTGGGTCCGGCGCCGATTAGAGGGCGCCGGTGATGTTGCCCTTCATGAGAATGGGGCCGGTGGGACGACCGATGGGGGACCCACCCTCCGGCTCCAGGGTGATCTCGTAGAGCTGGTTCTCCGTCGGGGCCGGCAGCCCGCCGACGGAAAGGTCGGTGCCGCGCATACGGTCGAGCAGACCGATGGAGACGGGGCCGAGGCTGCGGTTCCACAATGTCCAGACCTGGAGCGACTTGCCTTCCGGGACGTCGATGGTCTGGATGGGGACGAGCTCGATGCGGCCGTCGGCAAAGGCGTTCACGATGGCGGCGGGGCGATCACCCTCGCCCATGAGGATGGCCACCGAAGAGGGACGTTGTGCGTCGGAGGAGAGCCACGGTGCCGAGACCGCAAGCACGAGGGCGATGGCCGTCGCTGCCATGCCGATGCCGCGCCAGAGGACCAGGCTGTCCCAGAAATCGGAGAATGATCTGCGCACGGAACGCGTTTCGGCTGCAGGTGTGGCGGTCGCATGGAGGCGAGGGGAGGATTCGAGGCCGGAGGCAATTCGCTGCCACAGTCCAGCATCGGCCTCTGCGGGCGCAGCCGTCTCATCGAGCTCACGCAGCCGGTCGCGCCACGCTTCGACCATGGCCGCGAACTCACGATCCTCGGCCATCAGGCGGTCGCATTGCCGGTTCTCCTCGGCTTCCAGGAGACCAAGCACATATTCCGACGCCAGGCGCTGCCTGCTCTCCTCGGTCATGCCATGCACTCCCGCAGAGCCACGAGGCTGCGGCGGATCCAGGACTTGATCGTGCCGAGCGGAACCCGCAGACGCCCCGCCAGCTCGCCGTGAGACAATCCATGTGTATAGGCGAGGACGATCGCCTGACGGCGCGCGGGCTCAATGTTGTCGAGACACCGGCGCAAGGCACTCGCCTCCGACAGGGCAACGACCAGAGCCTCGGCGTCCGGCTCTTCGGCAGGCTGGTCCTCGACCTGGTCATCATGGACCAGATCGGTGCGGGACTCGTTGCGCAAAAGATTGAGAGCGCGATGGCGGAGGATCGCGAACATCCAGGTGGAGGGGTCACCACGTTCAGGGTCGAAGCTGGCCGCGCCCTCCCAAATCTTCAGGAACGCATCGTGGACCACGTCCTCGGCCAGATCCCGCCGGCGCAGCATGCGCAAGGCGACCCCGAGCATCCGCGGCGCCAGCACATCGTAAATCTCACGCAACGCCGCCTGATCCCGCCGGCTGCATCGCTGCAAGGCGGCAGTCAGCTTGATCTTTTCCGCCTGCTTGGGGCTCGGAGTTGGCGTCATCGTCCGGATGGATACCGTTCACATGAAGGCTGCTCCGACTTAGGCAATGCGGGGGCTGTCACGCAAGGCAGAAATTTTTCAGGCGGCGTGCATCCAAGCCTAAGTCTCATGTGTATCCGCTCTACCCGCCGAGCAATTCGGCCAAAAAGGAGAGTGGACATGAAAACGGCTTTGATGGCTCTGACTCTTGTCGGCGTCGTTTCGGGAGCGACCCAGGCGCAGGCGCAATCCGTCGCCGCGCTGGTGGCCGATAACATGATCGCGATCGTCGACGCGAAGGCGATGACCTTGGGCGAGCCCAAGACGGTGAGCGGCGTCGAGGGCATGATTGTCGGCATCGACGTGCGGCCCGCGGACGGCATGCTCTATGCCTTGTTCAGTGATGGTACGGTTGCGACCATCGATGTGGAGACGGGAAAGGCCACGTCCAAATCCAAGCTGGACACGATGCTGACCCCGGGCACCAAAGGCACGGTGGATTTCAATCCGGTGGCGGATCGCTTGCGGGTCATGGGCAGCGACGGCGTCAATCTGCGGGCCAATGTGGATGATGGCAAGGTGACCAAGGACGGTAAGCTGGCCTTCGCCGACTCCGACATGCACAAGGGCGAGCAGCCGAACATCGTCGCCGGAGCGTACACGAACTCCATGAAAGGCGCGAAGGAGACGGCGCTCTACGACATCGATGCCACCATCGGCGGCCTGATCAAGCAGGCTCCGCCCAATGACGGCGTGCTCAATGCCGTCGGCAAGCTCGGCGTTACGGGTGATGTCTTCGCCTTCGACATCGTCACGATGGCGGACGGCACCAATGCGGCCTGGCTCATGGCCGGGGACGGCCTGCACAAGGTCGACCTGAAGACCGGCAAAGCGACCCTGGTCGGGCCCATCGCCGGTGCGACCACGCCGGTCCGCGATATCGCGATCCTCCCCGACATGTAAATGAGCCTGGGGCAGCTTACCGGCGCAGCGCCTCACTCCGTGGGGCCTGTGCTCCCTTCGGCTGCCGAGGCGTTGCGACTTTTTTACGGTGAGTCGCGAGCCAAACTCGGTATTGTGCGCCCGGCCAGGATGCCGGGCGCCGATCGTCGCCCCAAGCATCTGTCGGCAATGTCATTCAGAATGTCTCGTTGATCAACGAGCGACAGAGGAAACCAGATGCAGCGCCGCGACATCAATGCTCCAGATGCACCCGCCCCCGCCGGACGATATTCCCAGGCGGTCGAAGTGACCGGTGCCACGAAAACCGTCTATCTCAGCGGACAGGTCGGCACCGACAAAGAGGGAATGATCCCGGAGGACGCTGCCGAGCAGTGCCGCCTCGTCTGGGCCAATATCACCGCGCAGTTACGCGCCGCAGGAATGACGACCGATCACATCGTGAAGATCGTCACGATCCTCACCGACCTGTCCTATCTCGGGGCCAACCGCACCGCGCGCCAAGAGGCGCTGGGCGAGTGCCAGCCGGCCAGCACATTGATCATCGCCGGGCTGGTGGATCCTGCCTTGAAGGTCGAGATCGAGGTGATCGCCGTCTCCTAAACGCTCACTCAAGGGAGAGGAGCCGCACTCCAAGCGGCCGCTCTCCCGATCCTCCTCCGCATCGAAACTCCGGCACTGGCTCCCCTGCGAGCGGCCGGTGCCGCTGCTGTCCGGCGCTCCCCTCTCAAGGCGGCTATTGACAGCCTCGGGAGCTTGTCATTTACTGCTGTCTCGTTGGTCAAAAAAGATGACGACTAAGTCAGTTTGACTGCTGTGGCTGCCCAGGGCCATCCCGGGCTTGGCTGGGGAGAGGGTAGATGACAGACGAAATGATGCTGAAGCGCGTCCTGCAGCGCGGGATCTCGCGGCGCCAATTCATGTATGCAGCGGCGGGGCTCGGGGTCAGCCTGGGAGCGGCGGACCTGCTCTGGACCGCGGAGGCGCGGGCACAGGGCAAGCCGGGCGGCATTCTGAAGATCGGCCTCGCCGGGGGCGCCACCACGGACTCCCTCAATCCCGCCACCTATACCGACACCTTCATGGTGATGATCGGCTATACGGTGCGCGGCAATCTCACGGAGGTCGCTCCCGACGGCTCGGCGGCCGGAGAAATCGCGGAAAGCTTCGAAGGATCGGACGGCGCCAAGAAGTGGGTCTTCAAGATCCGCAACGGTGTCACGTTCAGCAACGGCAAATCCCTCACCCTCGACGACGTCATCGCGTCGATCAACTATCACCGCGGCGAGAGCAGCACATCCGGCGCCAAGCCGCTGCTGACCGCCATCAGCGACATCAAGGCCGATGGCAAGGACACGGTCATCTTCACATTGCTCGAGGGCAATGCGGATTTTCCCTTCGTCCTCGCCGATTATCACCTCAACATCATGCCGTTCAGCGGCGACACGCCGGCTCTCGACATCGGCGCGGGGCCCTACACGTTGAAATCCTTCGAGCCGGGCGTCAAAGCGGTGCTTGAGCGCAACCCCAGCAGCTACAAGAAGGCTTATGTCGACGGCGCCGAGATGATCGCGATCTCGGATGCTACCGCGCGGCAGAACGCCCTGGTGACGGGCCAGGTCGACATGATCAACCGCACCGACCTCAAGACCGCCCACCTGCTGGCGCGCAACAAGACGATCCGGATCGAAGACGTCCCGGGGCGCATGTATTACAACATGCCGGCGAATGTGACGGTCGATCCCTTCAAGAGCAACGATGTCCGCCTCGCCTTGAAATTCGGCATCGACAGGCAAGCCATCGTGGACAAAATTCTGTACGGGCACGGTCAGGCCGGCAATGACCAGCCGATCACGCCGTCCTATCGCTACCATGCCAAGGACCTGGCCCCCCGCGCCTTCGATCCCGACAAGTCCAAGTTCCATCTGAAGAAAGCCGGGCTCGAGTCCATCGACATCCAGCTGAGTGCCGCAGATGCGGCCTTCCCCGGTGCTGTGGATGCCGCCGTGCTCTATTCAGAGGACGCGAAGAAGGGCGGCATCAACATCAAGGTCGTGCGCGAATCCAATGACGGGTACTGGGACAATGTCTGGCTGAAGAAGGATTTCTGCACGGCCTATTGGGGCGGGCGACCGACCGAAGACGTCATGCTGACGATCGCCTTCGCCAAGGGAGCCGCCTGGAACGAGTCCGACTGGGACAATGCGAGGTTCAACGAATTGCTGGTGGCCGCCCGCGGCGAGCTCGACGAGAGCAAGCGCCGGTCCATGTATGAGGAGATGCAGCACATCATCAGCGACGATGGCGGCGTGGTGGTCCCCGTCTTCGCCAATCATGTGGAGGGCGTCTCCAACAAGGTGGGCCACGAGAAAGAGGTCTCGGGCGTGTGGGAACTCGACGGCGCGCGCTGCATCGAACGGTGGTGGTTGACGTGACAGTCTAGGCGACAGGGACTGCGTCCGGGAGCAGAGCGATGGCCACCCACCGAAGCGGGCTAGCAACGGCATTCACACAGGTCGATGTCCATCGGCCGCGGCCCGGACACAGTCTCCCTCAAGCGTATTACGTCTCGCCGGAGATCTATCAGCGCGACATCGAGCGCATGCTCATGCGTCACTGGATCTGCGTCGGGCACGCAAGCGCGATCCCCGAGGCGGGCGACTACTTCACCTATGAGCTCGACCGCGAGTCGGTGATCATCATCCGGGGACGGGACGGCGTGATCCGTGCCCTGATGAATGTCTGCCGTCATCGCGGCTCGCGGATCTGCTACGACAGCTCGGGTCATGCCAAAGGGGGACTGCTGATCTGCCCCTATCATGCCTGGGTGTTCACGGCCGAAGGCGCCCTGCGCAACGCACGCATGATGCCGGCCGATTTCGATGTCGACGCACACGGCCTGCGACAGATCCATCTGAGGGTCATCGAAGGCCTGCTGTTCATCACGTTCGCGGAAGAGGCCCTGGGACTGGACCAGGTCACGGAGACGATCAGCACCTCCCTCGGCGTCTATGGCTGGGGCACGGCCAAGGTGATCCACCAACAATCCTATCTCCTCGATGCCAACTGGAAGCTGGCCGTGGAAAATCAGATGGAGTGCTATCACTGCGCGCCGTCGCATCCCGACTATACGCGGCTGCATTCACAAGCCCGTCCGGGCGTCGACGACATGACCGCCGCCATGCAGAGCCGGACCGCCGCGCAGGGGATCCGCATCCCCTCGCGGGATCAGTGGGCACTGGAGGCGCAGCCCGGCCAGGAAGCGGATTACTGCGCGAGATATGCCATGTGGGAGGGCATCCAGACGGGGAGCGAGGACGGCGCTAGCGTTGCACCCCTCATGGGACAGTTCACCGCCTTCGACGGGGGGACGACATTCGTCTATGCGGGGCCCGTGACATTCTTCATCGCCTATAGCGACTATGGGGCGATCTTCCGGTTCACGCCGCGATCGGTCATGAAGACCGAGCTCCATGTCACCTGGCTGGTGAACGAGACGGCCGTCGCCGGGCGCGACTTCGACATCGACAAGGTCACGTGGCTGTGGCGGGTCACCAATGACGCCGACAAGCAGATCATCGAGCAGAACCAACTCGGCGTCGCCTCGCGCTTCTACCAGCCGGGACCGTATGCGTTGCCGATCGAAAACAGCACGAAACGGTTCACCGAGTGGTATCTGCACGAGATCGACGCGGAGAGCGCAGCTTAGTCACGCCACAGGGATTGCTTCCGCAGCCACAACCGAGGGGGCGGGAATAACGTCCGGGGGCAGACGAACGGCGCCGATGCCCAGCAGGACAGCGGCGCGTCCCTCCAAAGTCGCCGGATCGTTCATGCACTGCGTGGCCACGTAGATTTCGGCCGCGCCGGCGGCAATGAGGTATTTGGCGCCGAGCTCGGTATTGTCATTCTGACGGATGGTGAACTGGGTCGGCTTGCTGTCCGTGGGGGCGCCATCGTCATCGACATCGCTGACGGCAACCTTCTGCAGTCCACTCCGGAGAACATCCAGGAGCCCCTTGCCCGCGGTCAAGCGAGCGAGTGCAGCGGCCGCCGCCGGATCGTCGGATGTCGCCGTCGCCATGGCGCGCTCCAGTCCGTCACTGCCCATGGCAGTGATCACCCGCGCCAGGAAGGACGATGCCTCGTCCAGCTGATCCAGCGCATCATTGGCGTTCTCGACGGCTTCGTCGAAGACGGTCTGATCGACCCCGGCCTGCTCATCGACGCCGTTGCTCATGATCGTGCCGGCATCGACCAGATCCTGCGCGGCAATGATGATCTGGGCCAGCCGATCAATGTCGAGTTCGGGAGATAGGGCGCGGATATCATCGGGATTTCTCAACTCGTCCGTCATCGCCATGTGAATGCTCCCGAGACTGAATCGTCCCTCCACAGCAATCGAGGAGGTGTCTCTTAAGTTCCCGGATCGCGCGAAGATCGGGTGCGGCATCGGCGCTTGAAGAGGCCCGGAACACGGGCTGTTGATCGCCGCTGCCGGCCATCCGGCGGGAACAACCCGCTGACGGCGCGCATTAGGATGACATGCGCCCCGGACACCGCCGACCGACAGGCTTTGCCGCGGCCGTTCGAAACGATCGGAACATGCCATGCAACATTCTTGGACTTCCGGGATTAACAGGCGAGACCTGTTGGTCGCCGGAGCCGCTTCGGCAATGGCCACCACCGCGCCAGCCCTTGCCGAGAGCCCGACCCAAACCATTGGTGCAGCTTCCATGACCGACTCCTCCGCCGTCGCGACACTGTCCTTCACCGTGAACGGAGAGGTGCGCGACGTCACACTCGACACCCGCACGACTTTGCTGGATGCCCTGCGGGAGCATTTGCAGCTCACCGGCACCAAGAAGGGTTGCGATCACGGCCAATGCGGCGCCTGTACCGTGGTCGTCGAGGGGCGGCGGATCAATTCGTGCCTCACCTTGGCGGTGATGCATGAGGGCGAGAGCATCACGACCGTCGAAGGGCTCGGAACGCCTGAGGCCCTGCATCCGATGCAGGCCGCCTTCGTCCGCCATGACGGCTATCAGTGCGGCTATTGCACTCCAGGACAAATCTGCTCCGCCGTCGCCGTCCTGGATGAGATCAAGGCCGGAATTCCCAGCCATGTCAGCGCCGACCTCATGGCTGCGCCGGAGGCGACCGATGCCGAAATCCGCGAGCGGATGAGCGGCAATATCTGCCGTTGCGGCGCCTATTCCAACATTCTCGATGCGATCAACGACGTCGCGGGGAGGCAAGCATGAAATCCTTTACCTATGAGCGGGCCAGTACCCCGAAGGAGGCCGCCGCAGCCGCCGCCCGCGGCGAGACGGCGAAGTTCATCGCCGGCGGCACCAACCTTCTCGACCTGATGAAGCTCGAAATCGAGGTGCCGACCCATCTGATCGACGTGAACCGGCTCGGGCTGGATCGGATCGAGAGCACGCCTGAGGGCGGCCTGCGCATCGGCGCGCTGGTGCGCAACACCGACCTTGCGGCCGACGAGCGCGTGCGCCGTGATTATGGGGTCCTGTCGCGGGCGCTGCTTGCGGGAGCCTCGGGTCAGTTGCGCAACAAGGCAACGACCGCGGGCAATCTCCTGCAGCGGACGCGCTGTCCGTATTTCTATGACAGGAACCAAGCTTGCAACAAGCGTCGGCCGGGCAGCGGGTGCAGCGCCATCGGCGGGTTCACGCGGCAATTGGCCGTGATCGGCGGCAGCGAGGCCTGCATCGCGACCAATCCCAGCGACATGGCCGTGGCAATGCGGGTTCTGGATGCCAGCATCGAGACGGTTCAGCCCGACGGGCAGACACGTGACATCCCGATCGAGACGTTTCACCGACTTCCCGGAGACACGCCGCATGTGGAGACGGTCCTCGCAGACGGCGAGTTGATCATGGCCGTGACCTTGCCCAAGCCTCTGGGTGGGGTGCATGTCTATCGCAAGGTCCGTGACCGCGCGTCCTACGCTTTTGCGCTCGTCTCGATCGCGGCCATCGTGCAGCCCGACGGGACGGGGCGGGTGGCCGTCGGAGGCGTGGCCCACAAGCCCTGGCGGATGGAAGCGGCCGAGGCGGAGATGCCGCGCGGCGCCAAGGCGGTCACCGAGCAGCTGCTTGCCGATGCCCATCCGACCGACGACAACGCCTTCAAGCTGCCGCTCGTTCAACGCACCCTCGGTGCCGTGTTGGCGCAAGCAAGGAGCTGAGGCGATGAAGTTCGAGACGGAAGCCACCACCAATCCCATCGATCAGCTGAAGGTCATCGGCCGTCCCGTGGACCGCATCGAAGGCCCGCTTAAGACGACGGGAACTGCTGCCTATGCGTATGAACATCACGATGTGGCAGACAACCAAGCCTATGGGTATGTGGTGGGCGCGGCCATCGCCAAGGGCCGGATCGGCGCCATCCACAAGCAGGATGCGGAGCGCGCAGCCGGGGTGCTGGCGGTGGTCACGGCGGACACTGCCGGCAAGCTCGGCAAGGGATCCTTCAATACGGCCAAACTGCTCGGCGGACCCGACATCGAGCATTACCACCAGGCGATCGCGCTGATCGTTGCCGAGAGCTTCGAGCAGGCTCGGGCGGCCGCGCAACTGCTGCGGGTGGATTATGTCCCGGCGGAAGGCAGGTTCGATCTCGCCGCAGCCAAGGATAGCGCCCAGATCCCGAAGATGGACGACAAGCCCGACACGGCGGTCGGCGACTTTCTTGGGGCCTTCGGATCGGCGGACGTCCAGCTCGATGCCTTCTACACGACGCCGGACCAGTCGCATGCAATGATGGAGCCGCATGCCTCGATCGCCTCCTGGGAGGGCGACGAACTCACGGTGTGGACCTCCAATCAGATGATCGCCTGGAGCGTGGGCGACCTGGCGAAGACGCTCGGGATCGGCAAGGAGAAGGTCCGGCTCGTCTCGCCGTTCATCGGCGGAGGGTTCGGCGGCAAGCTCTTCGTGCGGGCCGACGTCGTGCTCGCCGCGTTGGGTGCGCGTGCCGCGCGGCGGCCGGTCAAGGTTGCGCTGCAGCGGCCCCTGATCATGAACAACACCACGCACCGGCCGGCGACGATCCAACGGATCCGCATCGGAGCCGGGAAGGACGGCAAGATCACCGCCATCGGCCATGAAAGTTGGTCAGGCGATCTCCCCGGGGGCGGGCCGGAGGTCGCCGTGATGCAAACGCGGCTGCTCTATGCGGGCGCCAACCGCATGACGGCCTTGCGGCTGGCGGTCCTCGACCTGCCGGAAGGCAACGCCATGCGCGCGCCGGGCGAGGCGCCCGGGCTGATGGCGCTCGAAATCGCCATGGACGAGATGGCGGAGAAGCTGGATCTCGACCCGGTCGAGTTCCGCATCCGCAACGACACGCAGGTCGATCCGGAAAATCCGGAGCGGCCCTTCTCCCAGCGGAACCTCATCGAATGCCTGCGCAGGGGGGCGGATCGATTCGGTTGGGCGTCGCGGGTGGCGACGCCGGGGCAGGTTCGCGACGGACAGTGGCTGATCGGCAAGGGTGTCGCTGCGGCCTTCCGCAACAATCTGCTGACGAAGTCCGCCGCGCGGGTGAGGCTCGGCCGGGATGGGCTCGTGACGGTGGAAACCGACATGACCGACATCGGCACGGGCAGCTATACCATCATCGCGCAAACTGCTGCCGAGATGATGGGGGTCGGTCTCGACAAAGTGCTCGTGCGGCTTGGAGATTCCCGCTTTCCCGTCTCCGCCGGCTCAGGGGGGCAATGGGGCGCGAACAACTCAACGGCCGGGGTCTATGCGGCCTGTGTGAAGCTCCGGGAGGCCGTCGCGCAGAAGCTGGGGTTCAATTCGGAGGACGTCGCCTTCGCCGATGGCAAGGTCCGCTCGGGCAATCGGAGTGCCGACCTCGCGGAGGCGGGCGCCGATGGCGATCTCGTCGCCGAGGACTGGATCGAATATGGCGACCTCGACAAGAGGTATCAGCAGTCGACCTTCGGTGCGCATTTCGTCGAGGTGGGCGTCGATGCCGATACCGGCGAGGTCCGGGTCCGACGGATGCTGGCGGTGTGCGCGGCGGGCCGCATCCTGAACCCGAAATCCGCCCGCAGCCAGGTGATCGGCGCCATGACCATGGGCGTCGGAGCGGCGCTGATGGAGGAACTCGCCGTGGACAAACGGCTCGGGTTCTTCGTCAACCACGACCTCGCCGGCTACGAGGTTCCCGTGCATGCCGATATCCCGCATCAAGAGGTGGTGTTCCTCGATGAGACGGACCCGACGTCATCGCCCATGAAGGCCAAGGGCGTCGGCGAGCTGGGCATCTGCGGTGTCGCGGCGGCCATCGCGAACGCCATCTACAATGCGACCGGCGTCAGAGTGCGGGATTATCCCATCACCCTGGACAAGTATCTGGATCGGCTGCCGGAGGCTTGAGCAAGAGTCCGGCGGGGCGGCTGTGCGTCCGCCGGACCTTCGTGGGCAAAAACTATTCCGTCTTGATCCAGACGGCCTTCACGTTGAGGTACTCCTCGACATGCTGGACGCCGGATTCGCGGCCATAACCGCTCATCTTGTAGCCGCCGAAGGGCACGGCCGGGTCCATGGCCTGGTAGCAGTTGATCCACACCGAACCGGCCCGGAGGCCTTTCGCGAGCTTGTGGGCCTTGCCGACATCCTGGGTCCAGACGCCGCTGCCGAGGCCGAAGCTGGTATTGTTGCCGCGGCTGATGACCTCGTCGATGTCGGTGAAGGGGATGGCCGAGAGCACGGGGCCGAAGATCTCTTCCTGGGCGATGCGCATCTCATCGCGAACATTGCCGAAGACCGTGGGCGGGATGAAATAGCCGTCGGCATAGTCGCCATCGGTGAGACGAGCGCCGCCGGACAAAGCGCGGGCGCCTTCCTCCTTGCCGACCTTGAGGTAACCGGAGACGCGATCAAGCTGCTCAGAGGAGACCAGCGGGCCAACCTGAGTGTCGGGATCGAGGCCGTTGCCCACTTTCAGCGAGCGGCTGAACTCCGCGACGCGCTCGGTGAACTCCTCATAGATCTTCTCCTCGACGAAGAGGCGGGTGCCGGCACTGCAGATCTGGCCCGAGTTCGAGAACACAGCCATGCCGGCGCCGGGGACAGCCGCCGCCATGTCGGCATCGGCGAAGACGATGTCGGGGGACTTGCCGCCGAGCTCCAGCGAGACGCGCTTCAAGTTGCCCGCGGAGGCGCGGATGATCTTCTGACCGGTGAGATGGGAGCCGGTGAAGGCGACCTTGTCGACGCCCATATGGGAGGCGAGGGCTGCGCCCGCCGTCTCGCCATGGCCGGGAACGACGTTCACCACGCCGGGCGGCACGCCGGCCTCCTCGCAGAGTTCGGCAAGGCGCAGCGGCGTCAAGGGTGCTTCCTCGGCGGGCTTGAGCACGACGGTGCAGCCGGTCGCCAGCACGGGGCCGAGCTTCCAGATCGAGGCCGTGAGCGGGCCGTTCCAGGGGATGATCGCCCCCACGACGCCCACCGGCTCCTTCAAGGTGTAGGAGAAGATCTGGCCGGGCAGCGAATTCTCGATCGTCTCGCCGTGAATGGACGTCGCCTGGCCCGCATAATAGCGCAGCATGCCCACGGCGCGGGCGCGATTGCCGCGCGTCCTGGTGATTGGCGCGCCCATGTCGAGAGTGTCGAGGGTGGCCAAGTTCTCCATGTCGGCTTCAACGAGATCGGCGAGCTTCAGCAGAAGTCGCTGGCGATCGGCCGGCTTGAAGCGGCTCCAGGGCCCTTCGAAAGCACGACGCGCCGCAGCAACCGCAAGATCGATATCGGCCGCATCACCCTCGGCGACCTGCGCGATGACCTTGCCGGTGGCCGGGTTGTAGGTCGCGAAGGTCTTGCCCGAACGAGCCTCCACCCATTTGCCATCGATATACATCCGCTTGGTGGAGCCATCGAGAAACGGGTGCTGAAAGGCGTCCGCCTTATTGATCACATTCATCGTTCACGTCCTCGGAAAGTTGTGAAGCCGACTGTAAATATTTGGGAAATAGGGATATTTTCAACAACTCATTCGCAATACACACCGAAGTTGTCAAGCTGTTCCTGACTTCTGGAGATGGTTTCCATGACGTTGCTGTCGCCGGTGGAGACCAGGAGATGGGCCAGAGCCTGGGCGATTGCAAAGGCCGGCAGAACGGTCGGAAACAAGGAATCGGACGAATTGTTCACGATGAAATTCAGGCTATCCTCATTGGTCACCGGCGAGACCCGGCTGTCGGTGACGGTGATGATCTTCGCACCCCGCTTGCGCGCGAAGTTGACCGCCTTCACAGCGTCCATCGTGTAGGGGCGATAGGAAAAAACCAGAAGCACATCGCTGACCTCCATGCCCCTCAGCTCATCGGCAAAGGTGCCTCCCGTTCCCGTCAGCAGGATGGTCTTGCCGGAGAAGAACCGGCAGACATAATGAAAATAATAGGAGACCGCGAACATGCTGCGCAGGCCTACAACGTAGATCCGGCGACATTTGTCGATGATGGCCACGGCCTTTTCGAGGCTGGCAATGTTCTCCGCACTGAAGGTGTCGCGGATGTTGGACATCTCCCGCTCGATATGCTCGCTCAAGATCGGCCCGCTCGGGCCCTGGGGGTAATGCTCGCGAACGGCATGTGCGCGCCGCAGCCAGTCGGCCCGGCTGCCGCGCACGGCGTTCTTGCGAAAGCAATCCCTGAAGGACTGGTAGCTGTCGAAGTCCAGTTCCCGTGCAATCCGCAGCATGGTGTTGGGATGAACATCGGCGCGCTTAGCGGTGGCGCGCATGGAATTGATGGCGATCTCCTCGGGGTGATCGATGACGAAGCGCGCCGCAGCCCGCAATTTGGGACTGAGCTGCCCGAAGCGAGACTTCAAGAGCTCAACGATGGCCGCAGGCTCCAGCTGATCCGTCGTCGAGGGCGTCGTCAATTTCACCTGACTTTCATACACACTGCGTCTTCCGGCAACGCGGATACCGGAAGACGGCCAAGCTGAAGCTATCCATTCACGAGCGAACGCACAGGGCGCGTCTGCTCAGCCATTCCACCAAGCCTGGACAGATCACCATAGCGTTTCTCGAGCAGCGGCATAACCTCGCTTCCGAAGCGTTCCATGGATTTCAGCACCTTAGCCTGGGGCATACCGGGAATGCCCATGAAGCAGCTGATGTGGTCGGGCCCCAGGGCGTCGATATCACGGGACAGGCGTTCCGCGACCGTTTCGGGATCTCCCATGGGCAGGCGCTCCAGGATCTCCTCCAGCGGGGGCTCGTCGTCGGCGGGCACTTCCTGCATGAAGGCGCCGTCGAACTTCCCATATTTTCCGCGCATGGCTGCTGCGATCCGGCGAATGTAGCGCGCGCCATCGGCTGCCTGAAGGGCCTCTTCACGGCTGTCGGTGACGAAGATGTAGCGCTGGATGGCGAAGGGCATGGTGGAGACATCGCCACCGGCTGACGCATAGGTGGAGGCGAGGCCTTCCTTGACCTTGGCCACGCTGGCCACATCGCTCCAGCCGGTGGTGAAGAAGGGGGTGTAACCGCGCTCCACGGCCCGTCGCTGGGTCTCCACATCGCTGCCCATGCCGGCGACATAGACGGGCATGTGCTTCTGCACCGGCCTGATGGAGAAACTCGTCTCCGGCATCTGGATGCGCGTGCCATTGAACGAGAAGGTCTCGTTGTTCAGATAGGCGTGAACGAAGTCGAGAATCTCCAGAAGGTCGGTGCGCGCCTGCTTCAGGTCCCGGCCGAATTTGTGAAACTCGTATTCCTGGTAGCCGGAGCCGAAGCCGAGGACGAGGCGGCCGTCGCTGATCTGGTCGGCGACGCCGATATCCTCGGCGAGGCGGACGGGTTCGTAGAGCGGGGCGACGATGACAGCAGGACCCACCTTAATGGTGCTGGTCTGGCCCGCCATGTAGGTGCTCATGGCCAGCGGCGACGGGCACATGCAGTAATTGGAGAAGTGATGCTCGGCGAACCATGCGACCTCCATGCCGATCTGCTCGGCAATCTTCACGTGATCGAGGGTTTCGCGATAGATCAGGCCGGGCGTCTTGGCTCGGTCGCGTTGGGTCATGAGCGAGAACAGGCCGAAATGCATTGAACTCTTCCTTTGCTGAAGCTGAGGTCAGAAGCCGACGATGGTCTCGCCGCCGTTCGGACTGATGGACTGGCCGGTCACGAAGTCGCCCGAGGGCGACGCGAAATAGGCGACCGCATAGGAGATCTCTTCGGGCGCCGCCCATCGGCCGACGGGGACGAGCTTCTCCTTGATGCGGATCTTCTCCCATCCCTGGACCTTGATGGGCATCTCGGTGAGGACACCGCCGGGGCAGACCGTGTTGACGAGGATGTTGTAGGACGCGAACTCCTTGGCCCAGGCCTTGGTGAAGCCCTGCACCGCCGTCTTGGCCGCGCAGTAATGCGAAGCCGTCGAATGTCCCGTCATGCCCCAGATGGACGAGATATTGATAATGCGTCCGAAGCGCCGCTGCTTCATGCCCGGGATCACCGCCTGAGTACAGAAGAAGGTGCCGCGGACATGAATGTCGAACATTCGTTGAAAGATCTCCTCATCAATCTCCTCCACGGTCGCGTGGTGGCCGATGCCAGCATTGTTGACAAGGATGTCGATGGGGCCAAGCTGCTTTTCGGCCTCCGCGACAAGACGCACCATGGCGGGAGCATCGGAGACGCTGTCGTGGAAGACGGCGACGCGCCGCCCGAGGGCACGGACCGCATCGGCTGCGGCTGCGGCATCCTCCTTCAGCACATCGTGAATGACGATGTCGGCGCCGCGTGCCGCCAGCAGTTCGGCATGCGCCCGGCCCATGCCACGGCCCGATCCGGTGATCCAGGCGATCTTGCCTTCCAAATTCGTCGACTTGTCCATGTGTATGTCTCCTCAGATGCCGACGATGACTTCGCCGCCATTCGGGCTCAGAACCTGGCCGGTGATGAAGTCGGCCTCGGAGGACGCGAGGAACGCGACGGCATAGGCCATCTCAATCGGCTCGCAATACCGCTTGAGCGGCACCTTCTCCTCCTTGGCCCGCCTTGTCTCCTCAGTGTCGAAGCGGAGCGGCCCGCCGGAGCGCACGCCGCCGGGGGCGACCGCGTTGACATGGACGTTCCAGGGCGCGAATTCCTTGGCCCAACATTTGGTGAAGCCGATCAAAGCGGCTTTCGCACCGCAATAGTGAGAGGCGACCGGGGCCCCCGTCATTCCCCAGATCGAGGCGATGTTGATGATCTTGCCGTAGCGGGCCTCCTTCATGGCGGGAATGACCGTCTGGGTCGCGAAGAAGGAGCCGCGCACATGGACGGCAAACATCCGGTCGAAGTCGCTCTCGGAAATGTCGGTGAACTCGGCGCGCTGTCCGAAGCCTGCATTGTTGACCAGGATGCCGATCGGGCCGAGGGCTGCCGCTGCGCTCTTCACCATCTCCTTTACGGCCTTGGTGTCGCCCATGTCGACGGTCTCGACGTGCGCACGGCGGCCGCGTTCGCGCACCATCTCCGCCGTTTCGGCCGCCTTTTCACCGTCCAGGTCGGCGACGACGATGTCGGCGCCCCTTTCCGCCATGAGCAAAGCATGCGCCCGGCCCATGCCGCCTCCCGAGCCGGTAATCAGGGCGACCTTGTTGTCCAGAATGGGCATCGACTACTCCTTGTTGATCAGCAAAGTGGCGGCGGCGGGCCAAATGAGGGACACACGTGCAGACATGGGCAGCATGTCCGACTGGCGGACCGAGGGCAGCCGAACCGTCATGACGGCGCCTTGATCCGTCTCAACCTGATAGCGGAACATGCCGGCGGTATAGACCGCATCCAGGATGCGACCCTCCAGGGTGTTGTCGTCTTCGGATACCGCAGGCGTGCCGGTTTCGATCCGGATCGATTCCGGCCTGATGCAGACGACGGAATTCGCCGCCGTCGCCGTTCCGGACATTGTGTCGAGGGCCTTCAGGGCACCGCCCTTGATGGGAACATGCAGGGACTGGCCGCCTGAGGCCTGAGGCTTGGCTGTGACGTCGATCAGGTTCGCACTGCCGAGAAAGCAGGCGACGAAGGCGTTGCGCGGATGCTCGTACAGGTCCCGCGGCGTACCGTGCTGGACGATCTCGCCGCCATTCATGATGGCGAGACGATCGGACATGGCCGCAGCCTCGTCCTGGTCGTGGGTGACGTAGAGGACCGTCGCGTCGACCTTGCGGTGGAAGGCCTTGATCTCGAACTGCATCTCTTCGCGCAGGTTCTTGTCCAGTGCGCCGAGGGGCTCATCCATCAGCAGCATGCGCGGACTGTAGACAGCGGCCCGGGCCAGGGCGATGCGCTGCTGCTGGCCACCGGACAGCTGGCTCGGCATGCGATGGCCGACATCCGGCAGGCGGACCGTCGCCAGCATGGCCTGGGTGCGCTGCTTGACCTCGGCTGCGGGCAGCTTGCGCAGCTTGAGCGGAAAGGCGACGTTCTCGAAGACGCTCATGTGAGGGAAGAGCGCGTAGTTCTGGAAGACCATGCCGATGTTGCGCATGAAGGGCGGCATGGAGGAGATGTCAGTGCCGTCGATCTCGATGCGGCCGCGGCTCGCGGGGGAGAAGCCCGCGACCGCGCCGAGCAGGGTCGTCTTGCCCGAACCGCTCGGGCCGATGAGGGAGAAAAATTCCCCGGGCTCAATCTGGAGATTGGTGCGCCGCAGCGCCGTAAAGGTGCCGTAGGTCTTTTCCAGGTCGACGAGGGTCAGTCTTGCGCCGCGTTCAGCCATGTGCACCCGCCTTGAGGCCATCATTTCGCGGCTGAAGCACCGAAACGATCAGCAAAAGAACCAATGTGAAGAGAAGGATCAATGTCGCGACCGCTGCGATCGACGGCGTCAGGTAATCGGCCAGTTGGAGCCAGATGAGCCGCGGCAGGGTCTGGGTGCCGACGCCGGTAAGGAAGAGCGACAGCATGAGTTCATCGAAGGAGGAGGCAAAGGCCAGAATGCCGCCAATGATCACGCCGGTCCTGATCAGGGGAAAGGTGATCTTCCAGAAGGACTGCCAGGGTCGCGCGCCCATCGTCATCGCCGCGAGCTCCAGAGAGGCCGGATGGCGCGCCAGAGCCGAGTTCACGCTGATGAAGACGAGGGGAATGCCGATGACGGTGTGGCTGATGATGACGCCGACATAGGAGGTGAGCAGGCCCATCCACAGCATCATCGGATAGAGGCCGATGGCCAGGATGACGTGCGGCAGCATCATGGGGGCGACGATCAGGGCGGTGACGAGCCCCTTGGTGGTCAAGTTGCCGCGCGAGACGGCGAGGGCAGCGAGGGTGCCGAGGATCATCGAAAGGACAGCTGTCGGCACGCCGATGATGAGGGAGTTCATGGCCGCACGGGCCCAGGCAGGGTTCTCCACCACGCGGGCGTACCATTGCATCGACCAGCCCGTGGGCGGGAAGGAGAGATAGCTCTGATTGCTGAAGGACAATGGAACGATCACGAATTGCGGCAGCAGCAGATAGAGCAGGGTGACGGCGGCCACCGCCCACAGCAGGGCGTTGGAGATGCGGTAGCGGCGGGGCAGAGCGATTTCAGGCTGCATGGGTGCCGTCGCCTTCCGCATAACGCATAACGCGAAGATAGATCAGGTAGATGGCAATGGTCACCGCCAGCAGCAGGCTGGCCAGGGCGGAGGCCAGGCCCCAATTCAGCAGATGATTGGCCTGTTGCTCGATGAGGACAGCGGCCATCATGTGCTGCGGGCCCCCGAGCAAAGCTGGGGTGACGAAGAAGCCTAGGGAGAGCATGAAGACCACCGCCGAGCCGGCGCTGACACCGGGCAGAGACAGAGGCACGAAAATGCTCCGGAAGCTCTTCCAGGGGCTCGCACCCATGACGCCGGCGGCGGAAATCAGCGAACGGTCGATGGAGCGCATATTGGCCAGGAGGGGCAGGATCATGAAGGGCAGCATGATGTGCACCATGCCGACATTGACGGCGAAAGCGCCGGGAATGAAGCTCACGGCGCGTTCGATGACGCCGCTGCCCATGAGCAGGTCATTGAAGACACCGCGACGCTGGAAGATGACCATCCAGGCATAGGAGCGGATGACCACGCTCGTCCACAGCGAGATCACGACGATGGCGACCATCACGTTGAGCAGCGTTCCCCGAACCTTCGCCATGAGGTAGGACAGGGGATAGGCGACGATAAGGCAGAGCACCGTGACGATCGCCGCCGTCTGCAGGGTGTTCAGCAGGACGCCGACATAGGGACCGCCCTCAAGGATCTGGCGGTAATTGCCGAAGCCGATGGCTGGATCAACGAAGCTGCGGTAGACGACCACGATGATCGGCGCGAGGAAGAAGATCCCCACGAAGACAATCGGTGCCCACAGCATCTGCCGGTAAAGCCGGGTGATGCTCCATCCGCCCCTGAGCTCAACGGCGCTCCAAGCGTTCATTGCCGAAATCCACTCCTGGCACCAGCCCGTGCCTATGCTGGATCCGCCGGATCGCTCCGGCGGGTCCAGTGTCGATCAAAGGTTTACCGTCAGGCCTGCAGCCAGGTGTTGAACCGCTCGGTCACCTTGGCGGCGTTGTCGGCCCAGTATTCGACGCTCAGCATGACGGTGTTCTCGCCAACCTTGGGCAGGCGTGCCTTGACCGTGTCGTCGAGGAGAGGAAGGGCTGCGGGATTGACGGGGCCATAGGGGATCTTGCGCGTGAATGCCGCCTGGGCCTCGGCGCTGAGGGCGTAGGCCATGAGGTCCATGGCTTCGGCCTTGTGCTTGGCGCCTTTCGGCACCGCCCAACCGTCCGAAATCAAGACCGCCTGGTTGAAGACGAAATCAACCGGCGCGCCGGATTCCTTGGGTTCCTGCACGCGGCCGTTCCAGATGGCACCCGCATCCACCTCGCCATCGATCAGAAACTGGGCGCCCTGGGCGCCGGTGTCCCAGAGGAGGAGCTTGGACTTGATCTTGTCGAGTGCCGCAAAGGCCCGGTCGAGGTCGAGGGGATAGAGCTGATCGATCGGCACGCCATCGGCCAGGAGCGTCGCCTCGAGGGTCTGGAACGGACGCTTCCACATGCCGATGCGGCCCGAGATGGCGAAGAGCTCAGCCCAGTTCTGGGGCGGGTTCGACTTGATGCTCTGGGTGTTCCATGCGGTGCAATAGGCGGCGAAGTCCGTCTTCACGAAGAACTCGTAGGTCGTGTCCTTCACCAGTTGCGACTTGTCGATCACGGCATAATCGATCGGCTCGAACAGGCCCTGGCGACCATAGCCGATGAAGGTTTCCGCGGGTCCCTGCATCAGGTCCCATTGGGTGTTGCCCTGCTCGACCATGGCCTTGAGCTGCGCCGCGGTATTGGCCGTCGCCACCACTTCGATCCCGGTCTTCTTGGTCCATGGATCCCAAACGGCCGTCTTGTAGGCCTCGCCAAGCTTACCGCCGCCATTGGCCATGACGATCTGCTTGGTCTGGGCGCGCAGGATGGCCGGTGCGGCGAGGAGACTTGTCGCTGCTCCCAAGGTGGCCAAAGCCGTGCGGCGCGTCATCGGTAATTTGGAACGATCGATCTTCGACATATTGCTCACCCTCTTTCCCGTTATGAAATGCCAGACATTGTGCTGGTTCTTGTCGTTGGGCTCGTCGCGGTCCGGCTGGCCTTCGACTCAGGTCATGAACAGACCCCGTTGGCGATGATGGTCTGACCAACGATGTAGCGGTTCCTGGTGGAGGCCAAGAACAGGATGACTTCCGCCAGATCCTCCGGCTCCGCGACGCGGCCCAGGGGGATCGATTTCGCACGCTCCTCGATCAAATTGCCGCGGGCGCGCAGCGTTTCCGTGGCGATCGGGCCGGGGCTCACGGCGTTCACCAGGATCTGGCTCGGGGCCAGTTCCTCGGCGAAGGATTTGGTGAGGCTGACGACGGAGGCCTTCGCCGCGCCGTAATGAGGCATGATCGCCCGCGGCCGATGCGCGGCCCCGGAAGCCACGTTGACGATGCGGCCACTGCGCTGTCCGACCATGATGTCCATCACCGCGCGGGTCGCCAGGAACATGGAGGTGACGTTGGTGCGGAACATCCATTCCCATTCGTCGATCGTGATCTCGCGGGCGGTACTGTAGCGCCAGCCGCCAGCATTATTCACGAGAACGTCGAGGCGGCCACCGAAGCGGCTGGAAATCGCTTCATGGAGCGCGGGGTATTGGGACTCGTCGGCCAAATCCATGGCAATCGCGTGGGTGCGGAGGCCTTCGGAGCGGAGGCCAGAGGCCGTGGCCTCAACCGAGTCGGCATCGATGTCGACCAGCAGGACGGTCGCGCCCCGCTCAGCCATCATCCGTGCCGTGGCCGCTCCCAGGCCGCGGCCGGCTCCCGTGACAATTCCGTACTGACCTTCGAAATCGCCGCCCATTGCATGCTCCATGCGATCAACGGAGCTTGAAACAAATGACCCATTATGTCAATTAGAGATCATATGTTGTTTTTTGTTGTTCAACGGTTTTGGATCGGCGGTGACCGTCACCGATCCATCGAAAGTTGACGGGGGATCGCGCCTTGAAGAATGCCCAGAACAGCCCCTCCACCCATGTCTTCCACCGCATGCCGAAAGCGAAGCTGCCCCAGGCCGTCGGCGGGCAAGGCCCCTATATCTTCGACACGGAGGGGAAGGCGTATATCGATGCCTCGGGCGGTGCAGCGGTCAGTTCACTGGGCCATGGGCATGCGCGCGTGACGCAGGCGATCAAGGACCAGCTGGACCGTCTCGCCTTCGCCCATACGGGCTTCTTCACCAGCGACAAGGCCGAGGAGCTGGGCCGATTGCTCGCCGAAGCCGCGCCGGGAGATCTGGAGAAGACCTATTTCCTGTCGGGCGGCTCGGAGGCGGTGGAGGCCGCCCTGAAACTCTGTCGCCAGTATTTCACCGAGATCGGCCAACAGAAGCGCACAAAGATCATTTCCCGCCGGCAGAGCTATCACGGCAATACCCTCGGCGCGCTGGCCGCCGGCGGCAACATGATGCGGCGGCAGAAATATGCCGAGCTGCTTATCGACGTGGTCCATATCGCACCGTGCTATCCCTATCGAGACAAGTCGCCCGACGAGACCGAGCGTGCCTATGGGCTCAGGATCGCCAATGAACTGGAAACCGCCATCCTGGAGCAGGGGCCCGAGACCGTCATGTGCTTCATCGCCGAGACGGTCGGCGGGGCAACGCTGGGAGCCGTGCCGCCGGTCGAGGGCTATTTCGAGCGGATCCGGGAGATCTGCGACACCTATGGGATTCTCCTCATCCTCGACGAGGTGATGTGCGGGATGGGCCGAACGGGGACCCTGTTCGCCTATGAGCAAGAGGGGATCCAGCCGGACATCGTCGCGTTGGCCAAGGGACTCGGCGCCGGCTACCAACCCATCGGCGCCATGATGACCACGCGGAAAGTGTTCGATGCGGTGGTCGACGGTTCGGGCTTCTTCCAGCACGGGCACACCTATTCAGGCCACATCACGGCCTGTGCCGGGGCGCTGGCGGTGCAGGAGACGATCCGCGACGAGGACCTGCTCGCCAATGTCAGGCTGCGGGGCGGGCACCTGATGGATGCTTTGACGGAGCGCTTCGGAAACCATCCGCATGTGGGCGACATCCGCGGGCGTGGACTGTTCCTGGCGATGGAATTCGTCAGCGACCGCGCCAGCAAGACGCCATTGCCGGCGCAGGCCAAGTTTGCGAGCAGGCTCAAGGCGATCGCCATGGAGGAGGGGCTGATCTGCTATCCCATGAGCGGCCTGATCGACGGCATTTCGGGCGATCACGTCATGCTCGCGCCGCCCTTCATCATCGACGAGGCCCATGTGGTGGAGATCGTCGACAAGCTGGACCGCGCGGTGCAGCGAGGGCTGCGGGAGATCTCGGTTTAGGTGGCTGCCACCACGGCGGCTACCACACTCCGGCGCCCCGCATCAGCTGATTGACCCCGACCAGCAGCAGAAACCACAGGATGATCTTGTTGAAGGTCGCCTGTGACACCAGTCTGCGGGCGAACCTGCCGAGCAACAGACCCAAGGCGACGGGCAGGAGGCCGAAGGTCGAAAGCGCGATGTCGTCCCAGGTCACCAGGCCATTGGCGATAATGATGACGTTCAGCATCATCCCCGCCACGAAGAAGATGAGCGCGGAGGCGATGATGAAGAATTCGCGATCCACCCTGAGGGCCAGAAGGTAGAAGGCGGTCGGGGGTCCATAGAGCGAGGAGAAGCCGCCAAGGATCCCGATGATCATCCCGACGATGGGATTCCACAGCTTCTCGTTCGGCTTCAGGGTGCGGGGTTCGACGCGGATCAGGCCGAACAGGGCAAAGCCGAGGATCAGCAGCCCGGCGGCGAGATCCAGCTGATGGGGATCGAGGAAAAAGAGCGCCAAGCTGCCGATGGAAATGCCGATGGGCAGGCAGATTAGCAACGTCTTGAAGCGTTTCGAGACCGCCTTCACCTCACTCCAGTTCAGCATCTGGGTGACGTTGGTCACGACGACAGGGACAATCATCATCGCGATTGCCTGACGCAGCGGATAGAACTGCAGAAGGATGGGGACGACCAGCAAAGGCAGCCCCATGCCGGAGACGCCCTTGACGAAGCCTCCGGCGACAAAGGACAGGCCGATGATCGCAAGTTCAGTGTAGGAGAAAGCCACGAGCGGACCTTGGCGACGGGATCGGGAGCAATCCCCAGGACGGGTCGCTCCCACACCGCCCTATATACAGGGATCGTCCGTCAGGAGAAGGCGATTGGATGACACAAGGGACGCCAAACGGCTCCGCTGCGACGTTCTCCCGGCGTGGCGACGATCCCTCCCTTCGTGGCCGCTTCGTCGGTAAGGATTAGAGGACGATTTCGCCCTCGTCCTTGCCATCCCAGTAATGAATGCGGTCGGCGCGGGCCTGGATCAACACCAGTCCGGGCGTGTCGATCCCCTGCTCAAACCAGCTGTCCAAATCCTTCACCCAATGGTCCCGAAAGGCTTGTTTGTCCCGGACAAGGCGCGCATTGGCCTCGATGGATATGAAGATGCCGGGCGCTCCCAACAGGCTCTTCGATCCTTGCAGTGACAGTCCCACCTTGGGGTCGCGCTCGATGTTTCGGATGGTGTTCGTCTCCTCCAGGGCGAAGAACCATGAGGTTCCATCGTAGTCCACATCGCGATTGTTGCTCATGGGCCGGGCCGCAATCTGGCCGGCCTCGGCGCGGGTGGACAGCATGGTGAAGTCGATGTCTCGCATCCGCTTGGAAATATCTTTCAGGGTCAGGGTCATCTCGCGCTCCTCTTGAGAAGCGACAACGCGGCGCCATGGGAAAAGATCCTGTGCCGTCACTCCGGAGACGTCGGAGACGTCGGGACCCCCTTGACCTGGCGGGCGAAGATATCGGCTGACGGCGCGTCCGACCTTGCTTGGCTCAGAAGCAGCTTCAGGCGATCGAGATCAACGGCGTCGAAGTCCGACACCCTGCCGTAGAGGCTCTCTTCGGGCGGTGTGCTCATGGCGGCGGTGGCCTCCTGTTGGGCCACCCGATAGAGACCGCAGAAATAGGCGCAGAAGCCGATCGTCAGGCGTTCGCGCTCCCATTTGTCCGGCTGTCGGCCCTGACCCTCGATGACAGAGAGTGCACTGCCGAGAAATTCCAGCGCCTGAAACTGTTCTGCCTTGCGGCGCTTCGACTGCTCAGCTGTCATATCTGTGGATGCCCTCATTCATTCGCGTGGCTGCCGAGGCATAACCGGAACCCCGCCGGCAAGGCTATGCCAATACGCAAAGCCCTCACATCTTTCGCATTCTTGCCATGAGAATTGGTCTGATCGCATCCCATATAATCCTCGGTATCGCTACAGGTTCGTCAGCTTCGTATTCAGGCGGGTGAGAGGATGAAGGGAAAGTTCGCAGGATTGGCGGGGTTTGCGGCGGTGACGTTGCTGGCGCATGGCGGCGTATTGGCCGGCAACAGCAACCCGATCTTCCAATATAAGGGCAATCGCTTCATCATCCAGTCGGAACAAACAGATAAAGTCCTGCAGCTGCACGCCTATCGCGCCGCCGGATCGGCCGTCTGGGAGCCGTTCGGGACGGCGGTCATTCCCCTTGCCGAGGTCAAGAGGCGGAAGGCGGCGATTGCCGGCAACCACGGTTCGGGATCCATCGTCGAACGGATCTTTTTCACGGGACGGCGGGTGGGCACCAGTACTGTCGATCTCAATGACCCCCTCAATACGCAGCTTTATCGGGCTCCGGAAGGAAACGATTGGGATTAGCGGGGCCGCAAGGGGGCACCGGGAGATCCGTGCTGTCCACTATTCGTAGGAAAAATTGGCGTGTCTGTCCTCTGACTCCTCTAAAGCGGTGGATGGCTGATGTGGTCACTCTTCCAGGGCAGGGGCAGAGGCCCCCAGCTCGTGACCCATCAGCAGGTCAGCCAAGGGCGCCAGGAAGCGCGACCTCGAGGAGCAGGACATGAAATTCGCGATTGCCGTCAATATGGAACGCCTGGACCCGAGCCAGGACATGGTCACACTCAACAAAAATGCTCTGGAGCTCGTGAAGCTGGCGGAGCAGGGCGGCTTCGAGACGGCGTTCGCTGCCGAACACCACACGATTGAGATGACGGTGGCGCCGAACCCATTCCTGATCCTGGCGCATTGGGGCGAGCATACGAGCCGCATCCGGCTGGGGACCGCGACTGTCGTCGCTCCTTATTGGCACCCGATCCGGTTGGCCGGGGAGGCTGCGTACACGGATATTCTCATCGATGGACGGCTCGAGCTCGGTATCGCGCGCGGCGCCTTTCAGTATGAATTCAGCCGCATGGCGCCCGGCATCAAGGACCGGGACGGGGCGCCCTATCTGAAGGAGATCGTGCCCGCGATCAAGGCGCTGTGGGAGGGCGATTACGCCCATGAGGGCCAGTTCTGGAGCTTTCCGACCTCCACCTCGGCGCCGAAACCCTTGCAGAAACCGCATCCGCCGATCTGGATTGCCGCGCGCGACCCGGATACATTCGACTGGGCGGTGAAGAACGGCGCCAACATCATGTCGACGCCGCTGTCGCGCCCGCCGTCGGAGGTGACGATCTTGGGTGAGCGGTTGCGTGCGACCCTGCGAAACAATCCCACCGTCCCGCGGCCGCGCTTCATGATGCTGCGCAGCGCCGCGGTGCTCGACAAGGGAGAGGACTGGCGCGTTCCGGTGGACGCGGCAATCCTGCATGGGCGGCATTTCGAGAATCTGTTCCGCACCGACGGCGTCGTTCGCAACGGCTTCACCCAGCCGATGGACATTTCCGCACAAAGCAGCAGCGGGAATTATGATGCCGAGCAGCTCCGCGAAAGCTTGCTCATCGGAACGCCCGACGAGGTGGTGGAAAAGCTCGGGCTCTATGAGGCCGCGGGCGTCGACCTGTTCTGCTACGGCGCCAATATCGGGCTGCCGTTCAAGCAAGCGGTCCGGTCGCTCGAGCTGTTCATCGAACGTGTGATGCCGCATTTCGCCGAGCCGGGACAGAGGCCGGGCCGCGCATCGCAGGGCCGCCAAGCCCAGGCCGTCGCAGCCGTTTGAGCGTGTCGATCAACAAGCAAAGAAGGAGGGAGTATAATGACAGACAGGATCAAGGCCCTTGCAGACATCATCTCGCGACAGGGCCTGTCGCGACGGACTTTCATGGTGGGAACAGGGGCCGCGCTGGGTGCCACGGCGCTGTCCGGAGCCCTGAGCTCGGCCTTCGCCGCCGATGAGTTCAAAGGCAAGACGGTCACCTTCGCCAGCTGGGGCGGGGCCTATCAGGACGCGCAGAAGATCTGCTATTGCGAGCCCTTCGCCGCGAAGACGGGGGCCACCGTCGTCCAGGACGGCCCGGTGAACGAAGCCAAGTTCCGGACCATGGTGGAAGCGGGAGACTCGGTCTGGGACGTCGTGGATGTCACCCACGAATTCCTCTATAGCGGCATCAAGAGCGGATTGTTCGAGAAGCTGGATGCCAGCAAGATCCACATGGACCGCATCAATCCCGCGTACCGGACCGATTACGGGGTGGGCGACATCGTCTGGTCCTACAATATCGGCTACAGCACCAAGGCCTTTAAGGAAGGCGAGCATCCCAAGTCGTGGGCCGACATCTTTGATCTGGAGAAATTCCCGGGTTCGCGCACATTGAACGGCGACGGCCCGTCGGCCGTCTTCGAAGCTGCCGTCATGGCCGATGGCGTGCCGATGGACCAGGTCTACAAGGTTCTGGCCACCGAAGAGGGGGTGAAGCGCGCGCTGGCGAAGCTGGACACCATCCGCGACAAGACAATCTTCTGGGAGACCAATTCGCAGTCGCAGCAGCTGTTCACCGACGGCGAAGTGACCTGCGGCCTGATCCTGAACGGCCGCGCCTATGACGCGGCAAAGAAGGGGGCCGCCATCGCCATCGAGTGGAACCAGAACATCCAGTCGATCGACTATCTGGTCATCCCCAAGGGCGCGAAGAATGTCGAGGTCGCCATGGGCCTCATCGACGAGATGACGGTGGCCGAGAACCAGGCGAAGCTCGCGAACATGATCGCCTATTCACCGACCAACCCGGAGGCCTTCAAGGACATCGATCCGGCGATCGCCCCGTGGCTCTCGACGAGCAAGGAAAATGCCGCGAAGGGCTTTGTGATCGACGCCGTGTTCTGGCAGGATCACCTGGAGAAGTACACGACCATCTGGGAAGAATGGAAGCTCGGCTGACCCCGTCGCCGGCCGCTTCCTGAGGCTGTTGTCCCGGCCGCGCAGAATCCCGTTCTGCGCGGCAGCGCTTCGTGCCGCAGCTCGCCCGGATAAGTGCGCTTCAAAGCTTCGCCTCTCGGCAGAACCACGCAGAGACGAGATAGAGTGACCCAGATAAGAGCAGGATCGACGGCGTTCAGGCTTTCCAGCGCAGGCTGGCTGGTGCTGCCGGCCGTCCTGCTTCTGGCCGCGTTCTTCGTCTATCCGGTGTTCTGGCTGCTCATGCGCAGCTTCTCCCAACCCGAATGGGGCGTGCAGAACTACCAGGCCCTGGTCGAGCGCACCGTCTATGCGCGCGTGCTCTGGAACACGATCTCGATCTCCGGGCTCACCACCATAGGCTGCCTGCTAATCGGCTATCCGCTCGCCTATACCATGGCGACGGCGAGCGAGAGGACGCGGCGCATCCTCATCTTCGTGGTGCTGATTCCATTCTGGACAAGCCTCCTGGTGCGCACCTTCGCCTGGATGGTGATCCTGCAGAAGCAAGGGCTGATCAACGACCTGCTCATGGATCTCGGCCTGATCTCGGCGCCGCTGGCGCTGATCTACAATCGTGCCGGCGTGCTGATCGGCATGATCCAGATCCTCCTGCCGTTCATGATCTTTCCGCTCTTCGCCGTGATGGTGCGCATCGACCAGAGCTATAGCTCGGCCGCCGCCACCCTGGGAGCGCCGCCGATGCGCAATTTCTTCCGGATCTACCTGCCGCTGTCGATGCCGGGGATCATCAGCGGCTCGACCTTGGTGTTCGTCAGCGCGCTGGGCTACTATATCACCCCCGCCCTGCTGGGCGGGCCGGCCGACCTGATGATCGCGCAGCTCATCGAGCGCCAGATCGCGACTTTCGGAAATTGGGGAGTCGCGGGTGCGCTGTCGCTGGTGCTGCTCGCCACGACGGTGCTCATCCTGGGCCTGGTGCAGCGCTTTGCCGGTGTCCGCACCGCATGGGGGCGCTGAGCATGAGCGGTGGCACGGAACATTGGTGGCGCCGGCTCCGGGCAGTCGTGTGCGGGCTGACGATCGTTTATCTGGTGGCCCCGCTCATCATCGTCCTCATCATCTCGTTCAGCTCGGCGCCGTTCCTGACCTTCCCGCCGCCGGGGCTGTCACTGCAGTGGTACGAGAACCTGTTCAACAACCCGATGTGGTTCGGCTCGCTGATCACGAGCGTCAAGATCATGATCCCCACCGCGATCCTCGCCACGGTGCTGGGCACGGCCGCGTCCTATGCCCTGGCGCGGTCGAACTTCGCGGGCAAGTTCCTGGTCTCGGGTTTCGTCATGGCGCCGATGATCGTGCCGGTCATCATCATCGCCATCGGCCTGTTCGGCGTGTTCCGCGCCATTGGCCTGTTCGGGACGCTCACCGGTCTGATCATCGCGCATACGGTGTTGAGCATTCCCTACGTGTTCGCGACCGTCTCCGGCGCCCTGAGCCTTGTGGATCGCCGCCTTGAGGATGCTGCAAGCACATTGGGCGCGCCGCCCTGGACCTGCTTTCGCCGCATCACCCTGCCGCTGATCCTGCCGGCGATCCTGTCGGGGCTGCTGTTCGCCATGGTCGTCTCCTTCGACGAACTCGTGGTGTCGCTGTTCATCAGCTCGCCCACGGTCCGGCCGGTGACCGTGCAGATGTGGTCGAACATCCGCGGCGCCGTCGACCCGACCATCGCCGCCGTCGCCACCCTGTTGTTCTGCTTCTCGATCTTCGCCCTCATCGCCGAAAGCCTCGCCCGCCGGCGTTCGGATCCTTCAGGAAGGTAAAGTCCCCGACATGACGTCCGATTCCCATACCGACACGATCCTCGCCCTCAAGGGCGTCAGGAAGGTCTATGGCGAGACGGTTGCCGTGGACGATGTGGATCTCGCGCTGCGCAAGGGCGAGTTCCTGACCTTCCTCGGTCCTTCCGGCTCCGGCAAGACAACGACGCTGGCGATGGTCGCGGGACTTCAGAGCCCGAGCGCAGGAACGATCCTGCTCGACGGACAACCCCTGGGGCCACTGCCGCCCTATCAACGCAACATCGGCATGGTGTTCCAGCATTATGCGCTGTTCCCGCATATGACGGTCGCCGGCAATGTCGCCTTTCCCCTGGAGATGCGACGGCTCGGCAAGGCGGAGATCCGTCAGAAGGTCGCCGAAGCCCTTGCCCTGGTGGGGCTGCCGGATTTCGGCGCGCGCTATCCATCGCAGCTCTCCGGGGGCCAGCAGCAACGGGTAGCCCTGGCGCGCGCCATGGTCTTCCGGCCGCCGCTGCTGCTGATGGACGAGCCCTTGGGCGCCCTCGACAAGAAGCTGCGCGAGCAGATGCAGATCGAGATCATGCGGCTGCACCGCGACCTGCAGATGTCCGTCCTCTACGTCACGCACGACCAGGAGGAGGCCCTCGTGATGAGCGATCGGATCGCGGTGTTCAACAAGGGGCTCATCGAGCAGATGGGCACGGCGCAGGAGCTCTATGAGCGCCCGGTCACGCAGTTCGTCGCGGGATTTCTCGGCGATTCCAATTTCTTCGTGGGAAAGATTACCGCGGTCGACGAGGCTGGCTGTCTGGTGGACGGCCCGGATGGGCGCTTCCAGGCCCGCAACACGGCAGGGCTGAAGGTGGGAGACGCCGCCGTCGTGGGGGTTCGGCCGGAACGGCTGTCGCTGCTGGCCGAGGGCGACGCCAGGGACAACATGGTCTCGGCACGGGTGACGGAAGTCATCTATCTCGGCCAATCGCGAAAATACGTCATGAAGACGAAGCAGGGCACCGATGTCACCCTGCTCGAGCAGGCCGGCGCCGCCGATACAAGGCGCATTTCCACCGGCGACGAATTGCGCCTGGGCTGGGTGCCGGCGGAGGCCAATGCGCTGGCCCCGACGATCTGATCGGGTTCCCGGCGCCAGGGGCCCGCGGCCTCGCCATGATCCTGGCTTGTGCTAAGATGACGGCATGGCGAGCAGGACGACGATGAGAGGACCCTTGGCAGGCCGCGCCGGTGGCAGCGAGGGTGCCGTCGCGTTCAGCCACTTCAAGGGAACGCGGGAAATCGCGAGCCTGATCAATGAAGGTTCCGACCTCCAGACCATCTTCGAGCGGGTGGTGGTGGCGATCTGCGGGCATACGACCTGGTCGCGGAGCGGGATCATGGCGGTCGACCGCGCCAGCGGATATTCCGTTCTGGTGGCGCGGTGCGAGCCGCAGGCGTCGAACGAGGGCGATCTGCCGAACCGCTGGCTCCTGGCGACCAGCCCCAGCCGCATCGTCGCCGAGACCAACCAGCCGATCGTCATCGACGATGCGCAGATCAGGCCCGAATATCCGGGCTATCAGGCGGATGCCCTGGCGCGCGGCTATCATACGGCGGTGATCCTGCCGCTGCGCTGTACCGACGAACATGACCGGCCCCTGGTGCTGTCGGTGAATTCGGAACGCAAAGTGTTCGTGACGGCGGAGGAAGAGGATTTCCTGCTGACGATCTGCCATCTGGTGGCGATCGCCGTCCACAAGGTGAAGTCGCTGCAGGAGCAGCAGGAGATGACGGCACGCCTGGAGCGGACGCTGCGGGTCAATTCCAGCCTGCTCGAACGCGTCCTCGGCGGCAGCTCGATGCAGACCATCGCCGGGATCGTGGAGACGCTGCTGCAGGACGAGATCGTGATCCTCGACTTCACGACCGACAATACCTATGCGAACCGCTCCCCGACGGTCGAGCTCATCAGCGATCACGAATGGCGCCTGGCGGTGAAGGGGCCCTTGGCAGACCTGCTCGCCCGCTTCGTCCAGATGAGCCGGCCCAACAATTTTCGGCTGCCGGTCTCCCTCGATCTGCGGCCGGCGGGGATCGACCTGGACTGCCCGGTGTTCGTCGAACCGCTGCAGATCGACGGGGAAACGGCCGGCGGCCTGATCATCTTCCCGCGCGGCGGGACGCTCAATGGCCTCGACCTGCTGATGGCGCAGGAGGCGAAGCTCTCCTTGAGCGCGCAGCTCATGCGGACCCATATCGATCTGCGCCGCCACGAGGGCGCCCTGAGCGAATTGTTCAGCCGGCTGTTCGAGGCCGACGGCGTCGACAGCCGCGAGACCTGCAGTCGCGCCAGCCGGCTCGGGGTCGACCTCAACAGCCCCGCCCGGCTGCTGATGCTGGGGGAGTTCACCGGGCACGAAGGGGGACTGGGACCCCTGGTCCGCAGCCTGGCACGCATGGCCCAGGGCGCCAATAGCCGGGCCGTTCTCGTGGAGCAGAGCGGGGACCTGTTCTTCCATCTGCCCTCGGATAGCGACGACCCGCAGAGACTGCTCGCCACCCTCGGCCGGCAGCTGACAGACATGCTGCGCTGGCGCCATGGGGAGAGCCCGGTGATGGCCCTGGGGCCCGTGTGCCGGAGGCCGGAGGATTATCGTGCAGCGCGCGACCATTGCCGGCGGCTGCTGTCGCTTGCCCGCCTGTTCGGCCGGCGCGGTATCGTGAAACTGGAGGATTTCGGTCCGTTCGCGGTGCTCCTGTCGGCGGTCGATCCCACAGCCGTGCGGGCTTTCGTCGGCGATATGCTGAGCCGCGTCGAGGCCTATGACCGCGAGCATGGCGGAGACCTCACGCGCACCACCAGCGCGTTCCTCGAGCGGGGCTACCGTTATCAGGCGACCGCGGATTCCCTGGGAATCCATGTCTCAACCCTGCGCTATCGGCTGGGGCGTCTCAATGAGCTGTTCGGGCTCGACCTCGAAGACCCGCAGACCCGATTCGCCTTGTCCCTGGCCTTCCATCTGAAATCCATGACGGGTGCCGGTTCGACCGTGCCGGAGGCGGAGTAACCATAAGAGGCCCGCCTGAGGGAATTCCCCTGGTGGCCGCGGCGCCCTCGCGTGATAATGCTTCACGGCGAAAGTGGAGTGAAACATGTTGCCGCGACAACAAACGGTGCTGGATACGGCCCGGCAGCTCGGGCGGGTCACGGTGGAAGGGCTGGCGGCCCAGTTCGGGGTCACGCCGCAGACGATTCGCAAGGACCTGAACGACCTCTGCGAGCGGAAGCTGCTCATCCGGGTCCATGGCGGGGCGATCCTGTCCTCGGGCATCGAGAATGTGGGCTATGACGCACGGCGCATGATCGCGCGCGACGAGAAGGAGGCGATCGGGATCGCGGCGGCGGGCCTGGTTCCCGACAATGCCTCGCTGTTCGTGAATATCGGCACAACCACCGAAGCCGTGGCCCGGGCGCTGCTTCAGCATCATGGGCTGATGGTGATCACCAACAACCTCAATGTCGCCAGCCTGATGCGCGGATATTCACAGATCGAGGTGATCGTGGCCGGCGGCGTGGTGCGGCATGCGGATGGCGGCATCGTGGGGGAAGCGGCCGTGGACTTCATCCGCCAGTTCAAGGTCGACCATGCCGTGATCGGGGTGTCGGCCATCGACAAGGACGGCGCCCTGCTGGACTACGATTATCGCGAAGTGAGGGTCGCCCAGGCGATCATGTCGAATGCGCGCAACGTCATCCTGGTGGCGGACGCCACCAAGTTCGAACGCTCCGCGCCGGTGAGGATCGGCCATCTCTCGCAAGTGGATGTCTTCGTCACCGACCGCTGCACGACGGAGGCGGTCCGAGACGTCTGTGCAGCCTCGGAAGTGCGGCTGATCGAAACCTCGCCCGGCCTGGAGACGGATTTCGCCTCCGCATAAAGTTTCGGTTGAATTTCGTTTTCTTCCCTATACCCTCGCCTTAAGCTTCGCAGCGAAAAAGCGAGGCATGGAGGAAGGGTGCAGAACGGCATTGTCGACATCGCCGTCATCGGCGGCGGCATCAATGGCTGCGGTATCGCCCGCGATGCGGCCGGGCGCGGATTGTCGGTGTTCCTGTGCGAGAAGGGGGACCTTGCCGGCAGCACCTCCTCGGCCTCCACCAAGCTCATCCATGGCGGCCTGCGCTATCTCGAATATTACGAGTTCAGGCTGGTGCGCGAGGCGCTGATCGAGCGGGAAGTGCTGCTGAGGGCCGCGCCGCACATCATCTGGCCCCTGCGCTTCGTGCTGCCACACCACAAGGGGCTGCGGCCCGCCTGGCTGATCCGGCTCGGCCTGTTCCTCTATGACCATCTCGGCGGGCGGAAATTGCTGCCGCCCAGCCGCAGCCTCGATCTGCGCACCGATGTGGCGGGGCGACCGCTGAAGCCGGACTTCGTGAAAGCCATGGAATATTCGGATTGCTGGGTGGACGACGCCCGGCTGGTGGCGCTCACCGCCATGGATGCGAAAGCGCGGGGCGCGGACATCCGAACCCGAAGCGAACTGGTGGCGGCGAGGAGGGGTGCCGAGAGCTGGACACTCACGCTGCGCGACGCCGGACCGGGGGCCGCCGAGCGCATCGAGGCACGGGTGCTGGTCAATGCGGCAGGGCCTTGGGTCTCCCGCATTCTGTCGGACCAGATCGGACAAACCGGCCACTCCCATGTGCGGCTCGTGAAAGGCAGCCACATCGTGGTGCGCAAGCTGTTCGACCACGACCGCGCCTATATCTTCCAGAACGCCGATAACAGGATCGTCTTCGCCATTCCCTATGAGCATGACTTCACGCTCATCGGCACGACGGATGTGGATTATGTCGGCGATCCCGGAACGCCGACGATCACGCCAGAGGAGATCGACTATCTCTGCACTTTGGCAAATGATTATTTCGTCCGGCCGATCTCAGCTGAGGACGTGGTGCGGACATATTCCGGCGTCCGGCCGCTCTATGACGACGGCGCCAGCGACGCCCAGGCGGCGACCCGAGACTACGTGCTGGAGCTCGATGACGCGCAGGGCCAAGCGCCGCTGCTGACGGTCTATGGGGGCAAGATCACCACGTTCCGGCGGCTGTCGGAGCATGCGCTGGAGAAGCTCGAGCCCTGCTTTCCCGGGCTGCCTGCGCCTTGGACCCATGAAGCGCCGCTGCCCGGCGGGGATTTTCCCGTGGATGGCTATGACGCCCTGGTGGCGAGGCTCATCGAGAACTGTCCCAGCTGCCCTGCGAAACTGGCGCAGCGGCTGGTGCGGGCCTATGGGACGCGGGCCGCGCGCATGCTCGAGGGGGTGCGGACGGAGGCCGATTGGGGCCGTCGCTTCGGAGCGGACCTGACGGAGCGCGAAGTGCGCTATCTCATGGATAATGAATGGGCCCAGACGGCGGAGGATGTCGTCTGGCGGCGATCCAAGCTCGGATATCGCATGAGTGCCGCCGAGATCGAGGCGCTGGATGCGTGGATGCGCATCGCCCGCGGCTTGGAGCCGGCGCAGGCGCAGGCGGCGAAAGTGGGGGCGGAGACGTGACCCTCGAATTGCGCAGTGTCAGCAAGACCGTCGGCGGGGAGACGCACCTCGCCGACATCTCGCTCGTGTTGCAACGGGGCACCTTCAACATCCTGCTGGGGCCGACGCTGTCGGGCAAGACCAGCCTTCTCAGGCTGATGGCGGGGCTCGACAGGCCGGACACGGGCCGGGTGATCTTCGACGGCGAGGACGTGACCGGCGTGGCGGTGCGCCGCCGTTCGGTGGCGATGGTCTACCAGCAGTTCATCAATTACCCGAACATGACCGTCTATGAGAACATCGCCTCGCCGCTGCGCGTGGCGGGCGTGGGGCAGGCCGAGCTCGATGCCCGGGTGCGCCGAACCGCCGATGTCATGAAGCTCGGCCCCTATTTGGAGCGGCGGCCGCTGGAGCTGTCGGGCGGACAACAGCAGCGCACGGCGCTGGCGCGCGCGCTGGTGAAATCCGCCCAGCTCGTGCTGCTCGACGAGCCGCTGGCCAATCTCGACTACAAGCTGCGGGAGGAAATGCGCGAGGAGCTGCCGCGGATCTTCGCTGAAAGCAACGCCATCGTCGTCTATGCCACGACCGAGCCGACGGAGGCCCTGTTGCTGGGGGGGCAGACCGCCACGCTGCATCAGGGCCGGATCACGCAGTTCGGGCCGACGCTGTCGGTCTATCGCACCCCCAGAGACCTCGTCACCGCGCAGACCTTCTCGGATCCGCCGCTGAACCTGCTGATGATGGACAAGCGCGGCGACAGGCTGGTCCATGCCGAGGGGCTGACGATCCCTGCCACGGGGCAAATGGCGGGGCTGCCGGATGGGCCTTACACCCTCGGGTTCCGTCCGAACCATCTGCTGCTGGAGAAGCCGCTGCACGCGACGATCTCCCTCCCGGCGAAAGTGGCCATCACGGAGATCACGGGATCAGAGAGCTTCGTGCATACGGATTTCGGAGGCCTCCGCTGGGTCGCCCTGGCCCATGGCATCCGCGAGTTCAGCATCGGGCAGACGATCGAGATGTTCCTCGACCCGCGGGACTTCTTCGTCTTCACCACGGATGGCGCCCTGGCGGCCGCTCCCGACCTGAAATCGGCGGCATAGGAGGCGAGATGGCCCGCATCACTCTCGATCATGTCGCCCATTCCTATCTCGCCGATCCCCAGGGGCCGCAGGACTTCGCGTTGAAGGAGCTCAACCATGTTTGGGAGAATGGCGGCGCCTATGCGCTGCTGGGCCCGTCCGGCTGTGGCAAGACGACCCTGCTCAACATCATCTCCGGGCTGGTGGTGCCCAGCCGCGGGCGGGTCCTGTTCAATCAGGAGGATGTGACGACGCTGCCGACGGAGGCGCGCAACATCGCCCAGGTGTTCCAGTTCCCGGTGATCTACGACACGATGACGGTGGCGGAGAACCTCGCCTTCCCCTTGCGCAACCGGGGAGTGGCGCGGGCGCAGATCGACAGCCGGGTGGCGGAGATCGCGGCGATGCTGGGCCTGGGGCCCGTGCTGGCGCGGCGGGCCAAGGGGCTGACCGCCGACATGAAGCAGAAGATCTCGCTCGGGCGCGGCCTCGTCCGCTCCGACGTCAATGCGATCCTGTTCGACGAACCGCTGACGGTCATCGATCCGCATCTGAAGTGGCAGCTCCGCTCGCAGCTCAAGCAGCTGCATCGGGAGTTCGACTTCACCATGGTCTATGTAACCCATGACCAGACCGAGGCCTTGACCTTCGCCGACACGGTGGTCGTGATGTTCGAAGGGGCGGTAGTCCAAATCGGCACGCCGGAAGATCTCTTCGACCGGCCGGCGCATAAATTCGTAGGCTACTTCATCGGTTCGCCGGGCATGAACTTCCTGCCGGCGCAGGTCTCCGGCACCACGGCCAGGCTTGCCGGAGGCCATGAGATCGCGCTCGCCAGCGCCTATGCGGATGGCGACATGGGTGCAGACGGCGTCGAGATCGGCATTCGCCCGGAGTTCATCCGCATCGGTGCGGAGGCCCGGGGACTGCCCGTCCAGGTCCGCCGCATCGACGATATCGGACGCATGAAGGTGGCGCGGGTGGAGTTCGAAGGAACGAGCCTCAATGTGATCGCGCCGGAAGAGGCCAAGATCGATGGCGACCAGGCGCGGATCGTGCTGGATCCCGGTCACCTGCACGTCTATTCGGGCGGCCATCTGGTGCAGGGGAGGGCCGCCTGATGGACAGGACGCCCAACAATTTCGCCTGGTTCATGGTCCTGCCGATGCTGCTGCTGGTGGCGTTCTCGGCCGTAATCCCGCTGATGACCGTGGTCAATTATTCGGTTCAGGACACGTTCGGGAACAACGAGTTCTTCTGGGCGGGCACGGAATGGTTCGAGGAGCTGCTGCATTCAAGCCGGTTTCACGAAGCCCTCATGCGCAATCTGATCTTCTCGGCCATCGTGCTGGCGATCGAGATCCCGCTGGGCATCGCCATCGCCCTCACCATGCCGCGACAGGGCTGGGCCGTGCCGGTCTGCCTCGTGCTGATGGCGCTGCCGCTGCTGATCCCGTGGAACGTGGTCGGCACGATCTGGCAGATCATGGGCCGCGGCGACATCGGCCTGCTCGGCTATTTCCTCAACAGCGTGCTGGGCATCGACTATAATTATACCCGCGACCCGATCGCGGCCTGGACGACCATCATCGTCATGGATGTGTGGCACTGGACGAGCCTCGTGGTCCTGCTCTGCTATGCCGGGCTGCGTTCCATCCCGGAGGCCTATTACCAGGCCGCACGGATCGACGGGGCCTCGCGCTGGGCGGTGTTCCGCTACATCCAGCTGCCGAAGATGCAGCGGGTGCTGCTGATCGCCGTGCTGCTGCGGTTCATGGACTCGTTCATGATCTATACGGAGCCCTTCGTGGTGACCGGCGGCGGGCCCGGCAATTCCACCACATTCCTGTCCATCGACCTGGTGAAGATGGCGATCGGGCAATTCGACCTGGGGCCGGCCGCGGCCATGTCGATCGTCTATTTCCTCATCATCCTGCTGCTCTCCTGGGTGTTCTATACCGTCATGACCAATGTGGGCGAGGAACGGCCGAAAGGACGTGCGCCATGACCACAGCCGAGGCGGAGGTGGTGGAGAGGAAGGCGGATGCGGCCCGTGATGCCGGCTCCTTGCGGGTGCGCCGCAAGGCCTCGTTCAGCTGGCTGGTGCCGACGCTCTATATCGTGTTCCTCCTCATCCCGATCTACTGGCTCATCAATATGAGCCTCAAGACGAACCAGGAGATCATCTCCGGCGTCAATCTCTGGCCGCATGCGCCGACGCTGGACAATTACCGCACCATCTTCACCGATCCGTCCTGGTATTCGGGCTACATCAACTCGCTGACCTATGTGGCGATGAACGTGGTGATCTCGCTGGCGGTGGCGCTGCCGGCCGCTTATGCCTTCTCCCGCTATCGCTTCCTCGGCGACAAGCATCTGTTCTTCTGGCTGCTCACCAACCGGATGGCCCCGCCGGCCGTCTTCGCGCTGCCGTTCTTCCAGCTCTATTCGTCCATCGGACTGTTCGACACGCATGTGGCGGTGGCGCTCGCCCATTGCCTGTTCAATGTGCCCCTGGCGATCTGGATCCTGGAAGGCTTCATGTCCGGGGTGCCGAAAGAGATCGACGAGACCGCCTATATCGACGGCTATTCCTTCCCGCGCTTCTTCATCAAGATCTTCATGCCGCTGATCGCCTCGGGCATCGGGGTCGCCGCCTTCTTCTGCTTCATGTTCTCGTGGGTGGAACTCCTGCTCGCGCGGACGCTCACGGCGGTCGCGGCGAAGCCGATCGCGGCGACGATGACGCGAACGGTCTCGGCTTCGGGGATGGATTGGGGATTGCTGGCCGCCGCGGGCGTGCTGACCATCATTCCGGGTGCGCTGGTGATCTATTTCGTCCGCAACTACATCGCCAAGGGCTTTGCCCTGGGGAGAGTCTGATGGATCTGACCTGGATGGCCTGGACGATGCCGACGGCGGTGTTCTTCATCAGCATCGGGGTGATCTTCGCGGTGATGATGGCCTGGGAGGCGGTGCGGCCCGGCGGTGCGCCGCGCCACGGGCTGCTGCGGATCGAGACGACCCGAGGCGACCGCCTGTTCATCTCGCTGCTGGGCAGCGCCTTCATCTGCCTGATCTGGCTCGCCTTCGCCGGCTCCAACCTGTGGTGGGCGCTCGGCCTGTGCGCCGTCTATGCAGTCTGCGTGTTCCGATGGGTCTGACAGAAAGGAAAGGAGGCGATCACCCCGGCAAGCGTCCCGTGTCCCATAAGTATAAACGGAGGAAACTCGAGATGAGACAGATGTTGCTCGCGACGGCCGCGGTCGTCGTTCTGCTGACAAGTTCGGGGGCGCAGGCGGACGAAGCCGCGGCCCAGCGCTGGATCGACAGCGAATTCCAACCCTCCACGCTCTCCAAGGACGAACAGCTGAAGGAGATGCAGTGGTTCATCGATGCCGCCAAGCCCTTCCAGGGCATGGAGATCAACGTGGTCTCGGAGACGATCACCACGCATGAATACGAGGCCAAGACCCTGGCCAAGGCCTTCACCGAGATCACCGGGATCAAGGTCAATCACGACCTGATCCAGGAGGGCGACGTGGTGGAGAAGCTGCAGACCCAGATGCAGTCGGGACAGAATGTCTATGACGCCTGGGTCAATGACAGCGACCTGATCGGGACGCATTTCCGCTATCAACAGGTGCGAAACCTGACCGACTGGATGGCCAACGAGGGCAAGGACGTCACCAATCCGATGCTCGACATCGACGACTTCATGGGCAAGTCGTTCACGACCGGGCCGGACGGGAAGCTCTATCAGCTGCCCGACCAGCAATTCGCGAACCTGTACTGGTTCCGCTATGACTGGTTTACCAATCCGGACATCAAGGCCAAGTTCAAGGACAAGTACGGCTACGAGCTCGGCGTGCCGGTGAACTGGTCGGCCTATGAGGACATCGCCGCCTTCTTCAACGATCTCGGCGAGATCGACGGCAAGAAGGTGTACGGCCATATGGATTACGGCAAGAAGGACCCGTCGCTCGGCTGGCGGTTCACGGATGCCTGGCTGTCCATGGCGGGAAACGGCGACAAGGGGCTGCCGAACGGAAAGCCGGTGGATGAATGGGGCATTCGCGTCGAAGGCTGCCGGCCGGCGGGTTCCTCCGTCACGCGCGGCGGCGACACCAATGGTGCCGCGGCCGTCTATTCGATCAGCAAATATATCGACTGGCTGAACAAATACGCACCCCCGGAAGCTGCGGGCATGACGTTCTCGGAATCCGGTCCGGTCCCGGCACAGGGCCAGATCGCCCAGCAGATCTTCTGGTATACGGCCTTCACCGCGGACATGGTGAAGCCGGGTCTGCCGGTCGTGAATGCCGATGATACGCCCAAGTGGCGGATGGCACCCTCGCCGCACGGGGTCTATTGGAAGGACGGCATGAAGCTCGGCTACCAGGATGCGGGCTCCTGGACGCTGCTCAAGTCGACGCCGGAAGACCGCGCCAAGGCCGCCTGGCTCTATGCGCAGTTCACGGTCGCGAAGACCGTGTCGCTGAAGAAGAGCCATGTGGGCCTCACCTTCGTGCGCGATTCGGATGTGCGCGACAAGAGCTTCACCGAACGGGCTCCCAAGCTCGGCGGGCTGGTCGAGTTCTACCGCTCACCGGCACGGGTGCAGTGGACGCCGACCGGCACCAATGTTCCGGACTACCCGAAGCTGGCGCAGCTCTGGTGGCAGAATATCGGTGATGCCGCTTCGGGCGCCAAGACACCGCAGGAGGCGATGGACGCCCTGGCGACGGAACAGGACCGGGTGCTGGCCCGCCTCGAGAGGGCCGGCGTGCAGGGCGAATGCGGGCCGAAGCTCAATGAGGAGCATCCGGTGGAGTATTGGTACGAGAAGGCGAAGGCCGACGGCACTCTCGCGCCCCAGCCGCCGGTGGCGAACGAGAAGGAAAAGCCGATCACCGTCGACTATGACGAGCTGATCAAGAGCTGGGAAGACGCGACCGCGAAAAAGAACTAAGTCCTGGCGAGCCCCTGCCTCCGGCGAGGCAGGGGCTCGCATCTGCGAGCGTCTCATGACCGGCATCATCCTCGCCCTCGACCAGGGCACGACATCTTCACGCGCCATGCTGTTCGATGCGAGCCTGACGGTGCTCGCCCTCGACCAGGAGGAGTTTCCGCAGCATTTTCCGGCTTCGGGGTGGGTGGAGCACGACCCGGAGGACCTGTGGCGCACGACCCTCAACACGGCCCGGCGGGCGCTGGAGAAGGCCAGACTTTCGGCTCGCGACATCGCGGCCATCGGGATCGCAAACCAGCGCGAGACGGTCATCGTCTGGGAGCGGCATAGTGGCAAGCCCATTCACAATGCGATCGTCTGGCAAGACCGACGCACCGCGGACGTCTGCGCGAAGCTGCGCGAAGACGGGGCCGAGCCGCTGATCACGGCGCGGACCGGCCTGCTGTCGGACCCCTATTTCTCGGGCACGAAGATCGCCTGGATCCTGGACCACGTGCCGGGCGCCCGGGCTGCGGCCGAGGCCGGCCAGCTGGCCTGCGGGACGGTGGATTGCTTCCTACTGTGGCGGCTGACGGGGGGCCGCGTCCATGCCACGGACGCCACCAATGCCTCGCGCACGCTCCTTTACGACATTCATCGGGGAGCTTGGGACGAGGAGCTGCTGCGGCTGCTGCGCGTGCCGGCCGCGCTGCTGCCGGAGGTGATGGACTGCGCGACCCGTTTCGGGGAGACGGAGGCCGACCTGCTGGGCGGCTCGATCGCGGTGTGCGGGATTGCCGGCGACCAGCAGGCAGCCACGATCGGGCAGGCGTGCTTCGAGCCGGGAATGGTGAAGTCAACCTATGGCACAGGCTGCTTCGCCGTGCTCAACACGGGGCGATCGGCGGTCGCCTCGCAGAACAAGCTGCTGACCACCATCGCCTATCGGCTGGACGGACGGACGACCTACGCCCTGGAAGGTTCGATCTTCGTTGCCGGGGCCGCCGTCCAGTGGCTGCGCGATGCGCTGAAGGTCATCGAGACCGCAGATCAGTCGGGAGATCTGGCCGATACTGCCGACCCCGGGCAAGACGTGATCCTTGTTCCCGCTTTCACCGGGCTCGGCGCTCCTCACTGGGACCCCGAGGCACGGGGAGCCCTGTTCGGCCTCACCCGCGCTACCGGTCCGCGCGAGCTGGCACGGGCCGCATTGGAGGCCGTGTGCTTCCAGACCCGCGACCTCATCGAAGCCATGCGAAAGGATTGGCGGGACGGCTCCCAGACCATGCTGCGGGTCGACGGAGGCATGGTGGCGAGCAGCTGGACGATGCAGCGGCTCGCCGACATGCTCGATGCCCCGGTGGATCGCCCCATGATCCTGGAGACGACGGCGCTCGGTGCTGCCTGGCTCGCCGGTCGCAGCGCCGGCGTGTGGCCCGACGAAGAGGGCTTCAGCCGGCTCTGGAGGCTCGAGAAACGCTTTCTGCCGCAGATGAGTGCCGAAAGCCGGGACGTGAAGCTGCAGGCCTGGTCGCGCGCCATTGCGCGGTTGAGATACCAGCCAGGCTAGTTCGGCCCCAGCCCCCGGCGGAGATACGCCAGCCGCGCTTCAGATCCCGGACAAAATTCTTGGACCGGGGAACCACACCCCGGTTTTTCGAGTTCTGGTTCTTCGATCCGGAGAGCCGACGGAGGAGCACGGTGCAGGACGTCCGCGACAATGCCGAGAAGAGCCGCTTCGAGCTCGCCGTCGATGGCGACATCGTCTTTGCCAATTATCGCCGGAGCGGATCGTCCGTGGTGATCACCCATGTCGAGGCGCCACCCAAGCTCAGGGGCACTGGCGCTGCGGACCGGCTGATGCGCGGCATCGTGAAGGAGGTCGACGCGCAAGGTTTGGAGATCGTGCCGCTTTGCGGCTACGCTGCCGCCTGGCTGAGACGGCGTGGCAGGCCGTCGGGACGCTGAGACGCTCGATGGACGGCCGGAGTAATTTATCTAACTGAATCGAAACCATGACGCCGTTAGAGTTTTACCCCTTCGTCAGGTGAGACAGAGCAGGCACAGCAATCATGCACGAAGATAAGCGGGACGCCGTCCGATATCGCCAGATGGCTAGAAAATACAGAGAAATGGCGCTCCGGACCACCGACGAAAGAGCCCTGGAGGCCATGGAGCGCCTCTCGGAAGAGTGCCTGGAGCATGCTGCGGATATCGAGCGCGTTCTGGACGAGAAAGAGCGCGAGAAAACATTGCGGATCATCGCGCATCGGATCTGGGAAGCAGAAGGGCGGCCTGAGGGGCGGGCGACTCATCACTGGCGGCAAGCCATCGAGATCTATGAGAGGGGTGAGTATTCGACTGCGCCGAAACATGCCGCGGATCCCACCAGATCCATGACGCGCACGCGCGGCTTGCTCTGACAGTCTGATCCGGAGCGGCGCCTCAGCACGTCACGCGGTGTCGCCCGACTCCGGCTGGCCCGCTTGAGCACGCAGATCACCATCGACGCTGCGAATGAGCGCTTGGAGCTCTTCTTCACGCACGAGATCGGCGGCCTCCAAGATCGTGCACCAGCGAAGTTCCCGCTCGGCCTGTTCCTTGAAGGTGTCCAGCTGCTGGCGAACCTCCAGGAGGTAGACGGCCACCCGAATCAGTTGCCACCGGGAATCGATCTGTCGGCGAAAGGTGTATGAGCCGATCGACTGTGAGGAAATCTCACCGACGACACCAGCCTCCTCCAGCGCCTCTACAGCAGCAGCCTCGTGATCCGGCAGGCCCTTGATCAGGTTTCCCTTGGGAATGATCCATCTGCGCGTCTGGCGCGAGGTCACCAGAAGAACAGAAAGGTCTCCCGTCGGTGCGCGTCGTATGGGAAGCGCAGCCACTTGAGTTCTCTCATCATCCGGTGCCGCTTCGAGTGGGCAAAATCTCTTTAAGAATCCTGTCGTCATTGGGTTTGCATCATAGCGCAAATCTCCGCCCGCGTCCCGAACTCCCTCCCCTCGTCTCGCGGATCGCGCATAGGGTTGCGAAGAAAAGGGCACTGGTTGTGCTGTGAAAGGGCGGGGAAGCGCCCCTTCCAGGGGAGAATGATCATCAATGCTGAAAGTTGCGATCGCTGCCCATGACATTCGGCTGGACCAGTGCCCAAGCCATGTCGACGGGGTCACCACGATCGACGGCGCCCCAGGCTTGCCCGCCGCCCGCAAGGCGCTCGACTCGTAAAACGACGCCGGCACCCGTGATCGGTCCGTCCCTGCCGCGCAGGTCCGGACGAGCATGGGCACCGGCGTCGCCTTATTCGTCCTCAGTGACCGTGAAAGTTACAGACGCGGTGTCGGAGAATAGATGCTCCGCTCGCGTTCGATCTCCTCATGGGTATAGGCTGGGGCGCTCTCGTCGAAACCCGTCCAGCCTTGCTCGCGATAGGCGCGACCGCGCACATCGGGGTCAATGACAGTGTCACGATTGAGGATGGCCTCCGCCGTCGCGGCATGGGCTTCGTCAGTGCGGACGGTGACGAGGGTACCGCCTCTGCGAACGCCTTCGGCGTAGACATGGGCCCGGTCCTCATCCACCCCGGACTCCGTCAGTGCCCCGACGATGCCACCGGCCGCGCCGCCGGCAATGGCGCCGGCAATGGCACCGGTCGCCGTCGCCGCCAACCAACCCGCGGCCACGACCGGTCCAAGACCGGGAACAGCGAGAAGGCCCAAGCCGGCGAGGAGGCCTGCGCCTCCCCCAAGCACGCCGCCGATGCCGGCGCCCTTGCCCGCGTCTTCCGCCGCCTCACTATGGTGGTGCTCACCATGGTGGTGCTCAGAATGGCGGTTGCCGGCATTGTTAGCGACGATGCTGATGTCGCTGTGGGGGATCCCCGAGGCTTCCAGCTCAGCGACCGTGGTCCTGGCTTCGGCGAAATCATCAAATAATGCTGTCAGTGTACGTGTCATAACGGCTCTCCGGTGCAAAACTTTTATTCAGCGACGACATTTCCCTGAAAGTCGACACCGACCGCCATGGCCTTGCCGTCCTTCTTGGCTTCGCCCCGCCAGATACCGTTCTCATCCTTCTTCAGCGGACCGACGTCGGTGTAGCCCATGTCGGATATGCGAGACTGAGCCTGTCCCTCCGTGAAGCTGTTGGCTCCGGGAGCGAGCTTCGCCTCGTTTTTGGACGGGTCCTTCACGGCGGCGTTCTCGGCGCCATCCGCATCGTCATCCAACGCTTCGGCGAGCCGCAGATGCTCCTCAAGGTGCGGCAGCATCTTCTTGGCGAACTGACCCACCGAATCGGTGGCCTCGGACTGCTCGCGGAACATGGCCACCGCTTCCTCATGGCCATCGACCATGGCGTCAACGAACTCCTCGTCGAAGGCTGCACCGGAAAGCCCCGACAGCTTCCGGGCGATCTCCTGGTCGTCCTCGGACGGAGCCGTAGGCGGTGTCAGGTTAAGGGACCGGGCGAGCGCCTCGGCCTCGGCATTGGCCTCGGTGTGCTCCTTCACCATCATCTCGCCATACTGGCGGACCTTTGCGTCCTGCGCCTTCTCCTGAGAGAGCTTGCCCAAAGCGATTTCAGCAAGGTTCGTCTGAATCGCCTTGGCCATGAATTCATTGTTGTCCATCTGCGCGAAAGCGGCGGTGCTCCACGCGAGTGCAAGCGCCAGACTGGCGCTTCCCAATAGGTGTCGTCTCATCTTCATGCTCCTCGGCATTCGTTCGCAGGACAACCGGGGGCGCGGTCATAGGTTCCTGTTTTGGCGGGAAGAATCGCTGCCGGACAGACAGGCCGTCGACGGTTGCGCTAGAGGCTAATCAGCGCCGTGCCGACGACGGCGAAGAAGGCGCCGAGCCACGCCGTCGCGACCGGGCGAAGACCGGTTCGGATCCAGATCATCGGCAGGATGACGATGGGCGTCATGGATGACAGGGTGGCGACGATCCCCACATTGCCATGCGCGAGTGCTGCCAGCAGAAGGCAGGTTCCCAAGGCGGTGCCGAAGAAGGCAGCGGAAAAGGCGATAGCTCTCGATTTAATCGACGGTGACTGAGACGTCGCCGTCGCTCGAGCCACGAAGGGCAGCGTGACAAGGAGCGAGAAAAACAGCGCGCCGATCCCCGCTCGAATGGCCATCGCCGTGAAGGGTTCGGCACCCGCCGCCATGGCAGGGCGCGCCAGAAGAACACCCAGGGCCTGACACAGGGCGGTGGTCGTTCCGCAGGCGATCCCAAGCCAGGGCAATTTCGCGGGCCGGGTTACTCCAGGGGCGGTCATGACGGTCTCCAGCCGTTCGGGTCGTCCGACCGCCATCACGATCCCGATCAAGACAAGACCGATCCCGAGCCCCTGCTGGGCGGTGACGACCTCATCGAGAAAGACGTAGCCGAGGAGCAGGGCAAAGGGCGACGTCAGGGAGAACAGCAAGGCTGCGGTTCGTGCACCGGCGGCGTAGATGGCCGCAAAATAGGTGATGCCGCCGATGATGATGCCGAAGAAACCCGATGCCGCCAGCAAGCTCAATTGCCACGGGTCGATGCTGCGCCAGCCACCGACGACCAAAGATGCGACAGCCGTCATGAAAAAGGCCGCCGTCATCTGCCAGCGGGTCAGGGTCAGCACCCGGACGCGGCCCCGCAATTCCGCGATCAGCATGCCGCTGAGGGCGATGCAGACTGCCGCCGCTATAGACAGGAGTTCCGAGACGAGCATGGGGAGCCGGAGTAGAGTCAGGCGGGACGTGGTCGTCTCGACCATGGCGCAGTTGACCGAACAGCGGAAGTACCATGATGATCATGGCGTCGCCTTCGGGCTGGAAAAAGGACGCGAGCATGTGGGTCTATACGGTCAAGCTGACGAATAGTGTCGATGTACAGGACCTGATCACCATCCGAGACGATCGAGACCCGGGAGACATTGCCAAGGACCTCGTCAAAAAGGGATATCTGGTTTCGGAAGCCGTGAAGGTCCGCTGGGCGGTGACCGGCTACACCACGGAAGACGGGGTGACCTACAACCAGCATTATTTCTCCGCCGATCCCCAAGGACAGACGATCCTGTTCGCGCCGTTCGTCGCGCAGATCACGGAATGGGTGGTGCCGCCCGATGCAGAGCCCATGCCCGACTGACATTCATCGGAGACGCACAAGAGAAGACCTCAGTCGTGCTATGAAAAAGCCTTAGACTTGGATTTGGCTTGGAGATTGCATCAGGACCCTGCAGCTTCTCGATCCAAGGCAAACATGCGCAAGTTGCTTATTTTTTCAGCCTGGGGCGCCGTCGGGTTCATCGCCCTTGCCACCCTGTCACCGCTGCGCGACCGGCCGCATATTCATGCGCTGGGAGGCAATGGTGAACATTTCATCGCCTTCGCAGCGGTCACCATCCTGTTCAGCCTGGCCTATCCCAAACGGACACTCGAAATCGCCGTGCTGATGACCTCGCTGGTGTTCGGGCTGGAATTCGCCCAATTGGTGACGCCCGACCGTCATGCCCGACTGATGGACGCGATGGTGAAGTTCGCCGGAGGGCTTTCAGGGCTTCTGGCCGCCCATGCATTGCCGATGCTTGTCCCCTTCGCGTTCCGAAGGCAGGAGCGTTGAGCAGGCCAGAGACACATCATTAGGTCTTTGCGTTTGAATGAGGTATGCTTCGCGGTTCAGGAGCATGTAATGATCGATGTGATGAGCGTTTGCGTGGTTTTTGCCGGGGCGATTGCCGGCCATTGGCTGTTCAGGAGCTGGAAGGGCCAGCGTGAGCGCATCATCCTGGCGCGGGTCGGCGAGCCGATCCTGAAGAATTACGTGAACCGGCCGCGACGCCCGTCCACAGACCGATAGCCGATCGCCGATGCATTCCGGGGCGTCCGGGATCCCCTCAGGCGATCCCGGTGACCGATGCACACTCACAGCCTGACGAGGGTCTTGCCGAAGTTCTGACCCTGCAGCATGCGCAGGAAGGCGCAGGGCGCGCTTTCCAGGCCTTCGGCAATATCCTCGCGCATGACAATCCGGTCTTCCTGCAGCCAATGGCTGACGTCGTCGATGAATTGCGGCTGGTGATCCATGTGATCGCGCATGAGGAAGCCGCGGATGGTCAGGCGCTGGGTCAGGATCGGGAACCAGCTCGGACCCGCGGTTGAGGCGCCATTGTATTCTGAGATCATGCCGCAGACGACGATGCGGCCGAACAGGTTCATGCGCGGCATGACGGCGTTCCGAACCTGACCCCCGACATTGTCGAAGAAGATGTCGGCCCCCGACGAACAGGCGGCCGCCAGGGCCGTGGTGAAGTCCTCGCTGCGGTAGTCGATGCAGTCGTCAAAGCCCAATTCGTCGCGCACATAGGCGCATTTACGGTCTCCGCCGGCAATGCCCACCACGCGGCAGCCCTTGATCCTGGCGATCTGCCCAGCCATCGAGCCGACTGCGCCGGCGGCGGCGGACACGATCACGGTCTCTCCCGGCTGGGGTCGACCATGGACCAGCAGGCCGATATAGGCGGTGAGGCCGGAGACGCCGAGACTCCCCAGCCAGTGGGTGAGGGGAGCCTTGGCCTCATCGATCTTGGTTGCCGTGGAGCCGTCGCTGAGGCTGTAGTCCTGCCAGCCGCCATCGGTGATCACCACCTTTTCGCCGATGGCGAAACCGGCATGGCGGGAGCTGACGACCGTGCCCGCGGTCTGTCCGTAGATCACCGAGCCCAGAGGAGTGGGCGGGGCGTAACTGTCGCCGTCGCTCATGCGGATGCGGGCGGCGGGTGCCAGGCCCAGATAGGTGTTCCGGGTGACGAACTGGCCGGATGCGGGCTCCGGAACGGGGGCCCTCAACAGCTCGAAGTCGGAGGGTTTGGGAAGTCCCACGGGACGGGCTTTCAGAACGATCTGCCGGTTCATCTCTGCCTCTTCGCGTCTGGATGGTCTCGCGCCGTTCAGCGCATGTAGTGGCCGCCGTTGATGTCGAGGGTGGCGCCGGTCATGAAGCCCGACTGCTCGGAGGCCAGGAAGGTGATCGCATGCGCGATCTCCAGGGGCTGGCCGACACGACCGACGGGCAGGGAGGCCAATGCCGTCGTCTCCTCCGCCGGGGACAGAACGAGCCGCAGCATCGGGGTATCGATCATGCCGGGCGCCAGGGCGTTGGCGGTGACACCAATGGGGCCGCCCTCGCGCGCAGCGGTCTTCGTCAGGGTGAGAACGGCGCCTTTGGCTGCGGCATAGGCCGCACTGCCCCGCACGCCGCCGATTTGGCCGGCGAGCGAGCTGACGGTGATGATGCGGCCATGGGGGAGGGGATTGTCCCGACGCCGGCGGAGCATCTCGCGGATGACCAGAAAGCAGCCCCGGGCATTGACCGCGAAGCTGCGCTCCCAATCCTCCAGCGAGGTGTGCATCAAGCCAATCCGGGCGCCGTCCTGGGCGATCAGGAGACCGGCAAAATTCGCCATCACGGAGACCGGGCCCAGCTCGGCCTCGACCGTGTCGAAGAGGCCTTCGACGGAGGCTTCGTCGGCGACGTCGACCGCGAAGGCGCGATGATCGCCGCCGGACAGGCCTGCCGTTGTCGCGCGCGCCGCCTCGAGGCTGAGATCGGCAACAGCCACATGATAATCCTGTGCCGCCAGTGCTTCAGCGGAGGCCTTTCCCAGGCCGCTGCCACCCCCGATGACCAGCGCAAGTCGTGACATCGCTTCTCTCCCAACACCGTCTTTCGCGGATCAGGACGGCATGATCTCAAAGAACAGAGCGCATGTAAACCTATTGACAGTACAAGAGGGCATGTGATCTCGTGGCGGAGGCCGTCCTGAGGAGGCCGCTGAAGACCCGAGCGTCTGGCGGCTCAGCAAGGGCAGCGCGCATAAACAGAAACGCGAAGAGGGAACGCACATGGGATGTCTGAAGAGGGCGGGCGCGTTGGCGCTGGCCGGGCTTGCCGTCGCACTCACCGCCAGCCTGGCCCAGGCCCAAGTCGTGCTGAAATATTCGAGCTACAATCCGCTGACCCACTTCGTGAACAGCGAGGTCATGCTGCCCTGGGGCAAGCAGGTTGAGGAGGTCACCCAGGGGCGGGTCAAGATGGAGGCGCTGACCAAGATGGTCGGCACCGCGCCGGCGCAATATGACGTGGTCCGCGACGGTCTCGCGGACATGGCCTTCATCACGCCGGGATATACGCCGGGACGCTTCGATCTCGCCAGCCTGGGCGAACTGCCGCTGCTGAGCGATGATCCGGTGGTCGCCTCGGTCGCCTATAACCGCTTCTTCGACAAATATCTGGCGCCGATCGGCCTGTTCGACGACGTCCATGTGCTGGCAACCTTCGTCGGCTCGCCGGGCAATGTGTTCGGGCGCAATGCGGCCATCACCAAGGCTGCGGATTTCAACGGATTGAAGATCCGCGCGGCGGTGTCGATGACCATCCCGCTGCTGAAGAATCTCGGGGCGGCCCCGGTCCAGAAGCCGGTGACCGAGCTCTATGAACTGCTTTCGACGGGCGTTCTGGACGGGTCGCTTTCAGGCGCGGATCAAGCCGTAACCTATAATATCGCTGACGTGGCCAAGGCGATCACGCTGGTTCCGGGCGGTCTCTACAATTCGGCGCTCGGTGTCGTCGTCAACAAGGACAGCTGGGCGAAGATCAGCCCCGAGGACCAGGCGGCGATCATGAAGATTTCCGGCGAAGAGCTCGCCAAGCGCATGGGCGAGGCGTTCCGCAAGCCCATGCAGGCGGGCATCGACGCCATGAAGGCGAAGGGCAAGGACGTGGTGACGGCCGATGCGACCCTGGTGGCTGCCATCGCCGAGGCGGCCAAGCCCGTCGAGGCCCAGCTGCTGGAGTCGGCCAAAGCCAAGGGGCTCGCCGATCCCACCGCCGCCATGGCCGACTATCGGGCGATGATCAAAGCCATCGGCCCGGAATTCGCCGCGAAGTGATCGACATATAGAGGCTTGCGCATCATGCTGAATTTCGGACTTGAAGGCCGCGTGATCATGGTCACGGGCGGCGCCTCGGGAATCGGGGGCGCCGTCGTGCGCCTGGCGGCTGCCGACGGCGCGAAAGTCGCCGTCGTCGACGCCAACCAGGAGGCAGGAGATGCCATGGTCGCGCGCCTTGAGGCGGCGGGTTCGCAAGCCGTGGCGATCACACTCGACGTGCGCGATAGCGAAGCCCTGCGAGCTGCGGTCGAGACAACGGAAGCAGTGCTCGGGCCCCTCGACGGGGTCGTTGCCGCCGCCGGAATTTCGCGGCCGGCAAAGGCCGAGGAGATGTCAGGGGAGTTCTGGTCGGCGGTCATCGACATCAACCTCACGGGCATGTTCAACACGTTCCAGGCGGCAGGCGCGCAGATGCTGCCGCGGCGACGGGGATCGCTGGTGGCCGTCGGATCGGTCGATTCGCTGGGCGGCCATGCGGCGCGGATCCATTACAGCGCGTCCAAGCACGGGGTCGCGGGCCTGGTGAAATCACTGGCGATCGAGTGGGGCCGCCACGGGATCCGGACGAATTGCGTCGCTCCCGGTGTCGTCGACACGCCGCTGCTGCGTAGTGTGGGGGTGCCGGAGCATATCGACGGGGTCATGTGTGACAGGACCCCTCTTGGCCGGCTGTCTTCGCCAGAGGACCAGGCCAAGGTGGCGCTGTTCCTGCTTTCGGATGCGGCTTCCTATGTGAACGGCGTGGTGCTGCCTGTGGATGGCGGGCTGACGGCAGGCTTCTTCACCCATCTGCATGGCGCCGATTACGGTTCGCGGGCCCTGCTGCCGTGACGTTGAAACGTCAGGCGGCGGTATAGCCGCCGTCGAGCATGATCACCGCACCGGTGGCGTAAGAGGCCCGATCGGAGCACAGGAACACGACGGTCTCGGCGATCTCTTCGGGGGTCGCCAGACGGCCCAGCGGGGTGCGGGCGCGCATGCTGTCGGCACGAGTCTCGAGGGAGTGTGAGATCAGCGGCGTTTCCACATAGCCTGGACAGACGGCATTGATGCGGATGCCGTCGCGGCCATATTCCAGGGCGGCCGCCTTGGTCAGGCCGATGACGCCATGCTTGGCCGCCGTATAGGCGCCGGCATTGGGCAGGCCGATGACGCCGGCAATCGAGGCCGTGTTGATGATGACGCCGCCCTGCCGGAGGACCGACAGCTCGTGCTTCATGCAGAGCCAGACGCCGGTCAGATTGACGGCGATCATGCGGCTCCAACCTTCCAGGCTGTATTCGCCCAGGCGTTTGCCGGTCTCGCCGATGGCGGCGCCGCCGATGCCGGCATTGTTGAAGGCGCAATGCAGCGCTCCATAGGTCGAAACGGCGTGATCGACCATGCGCGCGACCTGGGCGTCGTCGGACACATCGGCAGCCACCGCAGAGGCGGTGCCGCCTCGCGTCTGGATCATGGCGACAGTCTCGCCGGAGGTCTCGGTGCCAAGATCCGCGACGACGACGGCGGCTCCTTCGCGGGCCATGGCCAAGGCTGCCGCGCGACCGATGCCGGAGCCGCCGCCGGTGACGAGGGCCACCTTGCCGTCGAGAAGCGACGTGCTCATTGGGCGAATTCGCTGCGGAACTTCGCGATCTGGGCCTTGTAATCTGCCAGCACGGCAGCCGGATCCTGTAAGCCGCTGTCTGCCAGCGTCTGGTCGATAACGGGGGCGACCGCGGCGGTGATCTCGGCGACGAATTCAGGGCTGGCGGTCAAGACCGTCTTGGGAGGGTGGCCCATGATCTCCAGGCCACGCTGATCGAGCGTGCGATAGGCGCGACCCACCTTCTCCGCCAAAGCACGGCCGGATATCTTGGTGATCGCCGCGCGGTCGGCCTCGTCAATTCTGGCCCAGACATCCTCGTTGATGGCAATGCCCAGCACGGAATTGTAGAGCCCACCGGGCACGAGGGTGAGATGGTTGATGACTTCGCCCAGCTTGAAGCCGGCGACCTGCTCCTTGCCCGCCAGCGTGCCGTCGAGAATGCCGCCGACGAGGAGTTCATACAGTTCGGAGACGGGCTTCTGGACCGGAACGGCACCCATGGCCGCGAGCATGGGGCCGGTGGTGGCCAGGGGAGAGCGGAGCTTGAGGCCCTTCATATCCGCCAGCGTCTCGACCGGCTTCTTGACTGTGAAAATCTGGCCGGGGGAGGTGGTGAACATGGCGACCATGTGGACGCCCTTGAAGACGTCCATGGGCGTGATCACCGTCTCGTAGAACCAGTTGAACGAGACGGCGCCCGTCAACGGGTCGTCGGAGAGCATGGGCAGTTCGCCGACGGAGACGACGTTGAACCGTCCGGGCGTATAGCCGGGGATGAAGAGGGCCATGTCGGCCAGGCCGTCGCGGACCACGTCATATTGCGAGGGGACGGAGCCCACGACCTTAGGCAGGATGTTGATCTTGACGCGGCCCTCGGTGACCTGCGCGACCTCCTCGGTCCAGGGGACGATCGCCTCGGTGTGAAGCAGATGCGCCGCCGGCATCCAGTTGGAATAGTTGATCACGACCTCGGCGGCCCGTGCGGCCGACGCGGCGAGCGAGGACAAAGCTAGGGCGAGGGCCGTTGCCCGAAGGACGGTCTTCATGTGCGTGCCTCCTTCGAAACGGTTACTGGGCCGCTGGCTTCTTCCGTTCGGCGGTGGCGCGCGCCACGTCGGCGCGGTAGTCGGCGAGTGCTGCGGCCGGGTCCGCAAGGCCGCTTGCACGCGCCTTTTCGAGCGCCTGGGCCTCGATCGGCTCGAGGGCCTGCTTCATCGCGGCGACGAGTTCGGGAGTGGCCGTCTCGATGGTGCGGCCCGCCTTCTTCATGGCCTCGATGCCGCCCTGGTCGCCCTTATCGAAGGCACGGCCGATCTTTTCGGCGAAGGCCTCGCCGGAGACGCTCATGATCGCCTCCTGATCGGCCTTATCGATCGAGTCCCATTTGTCCTGATTGATCAGCAGGGCCATCACCGAATTATAGGTGCCGCCGGGAATGAGGGTCAGATACTGGGTGACGTCGGCGAGCTTGTAGGAGTTGCCCTGCTCCTTCTGGGACATGGTGCCGTCGAGGACGCCGGTGGAGAGCATTTCGTAGAGCTCGGACACGGGCTTCAGCACGGGCACGGCGCCAAGCGCCTCAATGGTCGGCATGGTGCTGGCCAGCGGGCTGCGCAGCTTCAGGCCCTTGAGATCGTCGATGGTCTTGATCTGCTTCTTGACGGTGTAGATCTGGCCCGCAGAGGTGGTGAACGTGCTCAGGGTGTGGACCCCCTTGTAGACGTCCAGGGGAGCCAGATGTTTCTCGTAGAAGCGATAAAAGGCCGTCGCCCCCACCTGTGCATCATCGGTGATGAAGGGAAGCTCGCCGAGCTCGACCAGGGGGAAGCGGCCGGGCGTGTAGCCGGCAACGATGTAGACGACGTCGGCGAGGCCATCGCGAACGACATCGAACTGGGTGGGGACGGTGCCGACCACCTTGGGCGCGATCTCGACGGTGACACGGCCGTTCGTCAGCCTGGCCACGTCCTCGGTCCAAGGCTTGAGAACATCGGTATAGAGCGGATGGCCCAAGGGCACCCAGTTGGACATCCGCAACACCGTGTCGGCGCGGGCGCCGACCGTGGCCAGGAGCGTCGTCGCAGCAACGGCAGCCGCAATCGCAAGCTTACGGAACATCATCATCTCCCCACTGGTTTCTTCACATTTTTGATGCCGCCTAGCGTGCGTATTTCTATAAACCAGTCAAGCATCAAATTAGGCTGAGACGGTCCTTCGAGGGCGAAGAGGGCAAAAGAATGTCTATTGACAAGACAATAGGCATTGAGTGTAGTTCGGGAGAGTTGGCCCGTGTCGGCCGCGCAGCGCGACGAAGATCCGCAATCAACACTTCATGGGGAGCAAAAGGATGGGACCATCGTGGAGGCAATCGATTCTGGCCGGCCTCGCGCTCGCCGCAGCGACGGCGTTCGCGGCGTTGCCTGCCCAGGCGGAGACCGTCCTCAAATTTTCCGCATGGCTGCCGGTTCAGCACTGGTTGAATGCGGGTGTCATGAAGCCTTGGGCCGACGCGGTCGACGAGGCCACCCAAGGCCGTGTCCGGATCGAGTTCCTGCCGAAGGTGGTCGGCTCCGCCCAGGCGCAGTTCGACGTGGTGCGGGACGGCCTCGCCGACGTCTCGATCATCGTCAATGGCTATACGCCGGGACGCTTCACCCTGCTGGAGATGGGCGAGCTGCCGTTCCTCGGCACCGAGGCGGTCGTCATGTCGCCGGCCTTCTACCGGATCTATGAGGAATATCTCTCGAAGTTCGACGAATTCGATGGCGTCCATGTGCTGAGCACCTTCACCACGGCGTCGGGCCATATCTACACCACCAAGGTCGAGATCGACGATCTTGCGGACCTCAAAGGACTGAAGCTCCGCAGCCCCCTGGGCAGCACGGCGCCGATCATGACGGCGCTGGGGGCCGTGCCCGTCCAGAAACCGTCGACGGAGGCCTATGAGCTCCTGTCGACGGGGGTGATCGACGGCACGTTCCTGTCGCGGGAGGGCGCCAAAGGCAACAAGATCCTGGAGCTGGTGCCGTTCCTCACCGTGGTGCCGGGCGGGCTCTATAACGCCATCTTGAGCGTCATCGTGAACCAGGCGAAATGGGATGCGATCACGCCGGAAGATCAGGCCGCCATCATGAAGGTCTCCGGCGAGGCGCTGGCGCTGAAGATCGGCCAGGCCTATCAGAAAGCGGACGAAGACGGGCTCGAGGCGATCAAGGCTGCGGGACACACGGTCACGGTCGCAAATCCGAAACTTCTGGGCGAGATGAAAGAGGCCCTCAAGCCGATCGAGAGCGCCTGGATCGAAAAGGCCAAGGCGAAGGGGCTGGACAATCCGGAAGAGGTTCTGGCCCAGTTCCGCGCCGAACTCCAGGCTGGTGCCAAAGCGAACTAACCCGCCATACCGGATCGGTGGCCGGACACTGCCTCAGTAGCGAACCGGGGGTGACCCAGTGCTTTCAGGACTCGAGAAGACCGTCGGGATCATCGCATCCGCGTTCCTCTTCCTCATGATGATGATCACGCTCGTCGACGTGATCGGTCGACAGGTGTTCAATCATCCCATCGCCGGGGGCACGGAAATCACCGAAATCACGCTGGTGGTGATCACCTTCCTGGTCTATCCCATCATCGCCTTTCGCCGGAAGCACATCACCGTCGACATCGTCGACACTGTGCTGGGACCCCGGGCGCGGATGGTGCAAAGGGTGGTCACGGGGCTCCTCGGCGCCTTCATCTTCGCCTGCTTGGCCTGGCGCTTGTGGATCCTCGGCGACCGGTCCGCCAGCTACGGCGACACCACGGCGTATCTGCTGATCCCGATCGGCCCGGTCTTCTGGTTCATGTCGATCATGTCGGCGCTCACCGCCCTCGCGTTCATCGCGCTGATGTTCTCCTCGGCTGGCGACAATGAGCCCGCCGTCACTTCATTGCCGGGAGCCGATTGATGCTGGCTGCCGGTCTCGGCTTCCTTGCCGCCTTCGCGATCATCTTCTCCGGGATCCCCATCGCCATCGCCCTTGCGTTGGTCGGGTTTCTGGGATTTGCCGCCCTCAACGGGGTCACCCCGGCTCTCAGCATGATCGCGCTGGCGGCCAAAGACAGCACCATGTCCTATTCGCTGTCGGTGATTCCGCTGTTCATCCTGATGGGCAACTTCATCGCGGGCGCCGGCATTTCGGGCGATCTGTACCGGGCGGCTCAGGTTTTCATCGGGCGCCGGCGCGGCGGCCTCGCCATGGCGACGATCCTGTCCTGCGGCGGGTTCGCCGCGGTGTGCGGCTCGAGCGTGGCCACGGCCGTCACCATGGCCAAGGTGTCACTGCCGTCGATGCGGAAATATGGCTATAGCGACGGGCTGGCGACGGCTTCCGTCGCCGCCGGCGGGACGCTCGGGATCCTGATCCCGCCCAGCGTGCTGCTGGTGATCTACGGCATCATCACCGAGAGCCATATCGGCAAGCTGTTCGCGGCCGGCATCATCCCGGGTCTGCTCGGCATCTTCGGCTATCTGATGGCCGTGCAGTGGACCGCCTGGCGCGATCCCAGCGCCGCCCCTCCGGGAGCGATCGCAGACAGAGCCGAGAAGATCGACGCGGTGCGCTCGGTGTGGCCCGTCGTGCTGCTGTTCGGCCTGGTCATCGGCGGGATCTACGGGGGCTGGTTCACCGCGACGGAGGCTGCGGGAATCGGTGCCAGCGGCGGCTTTTTCTTCGCGCTGCTGAGGGGACGGCTGTCGCTTGCGACGCTGTACGAGATCCTGCTCGACACGGTGCAGACGACGGCGGTGATGTTCGCGCTGCTGCTCGGGGCCATGATGTTCGGCGAGTTCATCAACTATACCGGCGCGCATGAGGGCCTGCTGCAGGTGGTCGAGGCAAAGGGCCTGCCGCCGGCGCTGGTGATCACGTTCATCATCATCATCTATCTGGTGCTCGGATGCCTGCTGGAGAGCATCTCGATGATGCTGCTCACGGTGCCGTTGTTCTTCCCGATCATCACCGGGCTTGGCTATGACCCGATCTGGTTCGGGATCATGGTGGTGGTGCTCGTGGAAATCGGGCTGATCACGCCCCCGATCGGCGTCAATCTGTTCGTCATCAAGGCCGTGTCCAAGGATGTCTCCATGATGACGATCATCCGCGGGATCATCCCGTTCATCGTTGCAGATCTGTTCCGGATCCTGATCCTGGCGCTGGTTCCGGCGATCTCGCTCTGGCTGCCAAATCTCTTGTTCAATTGACCGGAGGATCCTCGATGATCCGCTTCGACAATCGCGTGGCGCTGGTAACGGGAGCAGGGGCAGGGCTGGGGCGGTCCTACGCCCTGCTGCTGGCCGCGCGCGGCGCCAAGGTGGTGGTGAATGATCTCGGCACCTCGGTGAAGGGCGGGGAGCGTTCCTCGGCTGCCGCTGACGCCGTCGTCGACGAGATCCGGCACGCCGGCGGGGAGGCGGTGGCCAATTACGACAGCGTCGCCGAGCCGGACGGGGCCGCTGGAATGATCGACATGGCAGTCCGCGATTTCGGCAGGCTCGACATCCTGATCAACAATGCTGGGATCCTCCGGGAGAGCCCTCTGGCGGAGATGACGCTGGAGGATATGCGGCAGGTGCTGGACGTGCATCTCATGGGAACGATCCTGTGTACCCAAGCCGCACTGCGGGTGATGCTGCCGCAAAATTACGGACGCATCGTGCTGACCAGCTCCGGTTCCGGGCTGGTGGGCAATCTGCGGCAGAGCGTCTATGGCGCTGCGAAGGCTGGGATGATCGGGCTCATGAACTGCGTCCGGCTCGACCATGCGCAGAGCCAGGTGACGATCAACACCGTGGTGCCGAGTGCCGCGACACGGATGAGCGCCGGGCTCTTGTGGGAGACCATCGAACGGCACATGAAGCCGGAGCTGATCGCGCCCCTGGTGGCCTGGCTGTGCAGCGAAGGCTGCAGCCGCACCGGCGAGATCTTCAATGCGACCGGCGGCCATTTTGCCCGCGTGGCCCTGATGAAGGCCGAAGGCGTGCAATTCGACCCCATGGAGCCGGTGACGCCGGAGATGGTGGCGGATGCGGCGGAGCAGATCGTCGACATGAGCCGTAGCGAGGCCTATCGCGGGACCATGGCGGCACTGGAGCCCAGGCTCAAGGCCCTGGGCCGGATCTGACCGCACAAGGAGTTAGAGTCGATGGACGTTCGCGATGCAGTGCTGGCACGTCGGTCGGTTCGGGCCTTTCGCCCTGATCCGGTGCCGCGGGCGCTCGTCGAGGACATCCTGGACGTGGCCCGGCGCGCGCCCTCCGGCGGCAATCTGCAGCCGTGGCTCGTCTATGTGCTGACGGGACCGGCATTGGAGGCGTTCACCAGCCAAGTGGTGGCGCAGTTCAAGGCGGGGGTGCGGGAGACGCCGGACTACGAGGTCTATCCGCCGCGCCTGTGGGAGCCCTATCGCGGCCGACGGCGCGAGGCCGGTATCGAGCGCTACGAAGCGCTGGGGCTCAGTCGCGACGAGGGCGGCCAGGATCTGCTGTCGGAGATGAACTATAGCTTCTTCGGCGCGCCGGTGGGGCTGTTCTTCGCGCTCGAGCGGAACATGGGGTCGCCGCAATGGTCGGACCTCGGCATGTTCATGCAGACAATCATGCTGCTGGCGGTGGGCCAGGGGTTGGCGACCTGCCCGCAGGAGGTGTGGTCGAACTGGCCTAAGACCATCGGTTCGTTTCTCGGGATGCCCGAGGAGCAGATGATCTTCGCGGGCATGGCCATGGGCTATGCCGATGACAGTGCCGCCTTGGCCAAGACACGGACGGCGCGGGTCGAGCCCGCAGCCTTCGTGACCTGGCGAGATTAGTCAGTGGGAAGTGGACCGCCCAACAGTTGACAAGTAGTTCTATTAACAGGATGTTAGATCTACAAAATCATGGAGGCTGTCGCGGTGTTGTCCGGCAGGCCTCTGACGCCCTCGGCGGCACGACATAGCGACATGAGGAAACGATGACCGACTTCCCGCTTCGTCACGGCATTTTTCTGGCTCCCTACCATCCCGTCGAGGAGGGGCCGACCACATGGATGCGCAACGATCTGGATCTCTGCCGCTGGTGGGACGATCTCGGATTCGACGAAGTGTGGGTCGGTGAGCATCACTCCGGAGGCTATGAGATGATCTCGTCGCCGGAGCTGTTCATCGCGGCTGCGGCGGAGATCACCAAGCGCATCCGCTTCGGTACGGGCGTGATCACGCTGCCCTATCACAACCCGCTGATGGTCGCGAACCGGATCACGCAGCTCGATCACATGACGAGGGGACGGGTGATGTTCGGCTTCGGTCCCGGCCTGTTGGTGACCGATGCGCATATGCTGGGGCTGCATGCGGGACAGACGCGCGACCGCATGATCGAAGCGCTGGAGGTGATCCTCCGGCTGCTGCATGGCGAGACGGTGACCAAGAAGACCGAGTGGTTCGAACTCAAGGATGCCCGCGTGCATCTCCTGCCCTATACGCGGCCGATCCCGCATCTGGCGGTGGCGAGCGCCGGCACGCCCTCGGGCGGCCGGGCAGCGGGGAAATACGGGCTGTCGATGCTGTGCGTGGCGGCGTCGGAAATCGGCGGCTTCGACGTGCTGGGCAGCAATTGGCAGATCGCCAACGAGGTGGCAGCCGAATACGGGAACACCATGGAGCGCGGCGACCTCAGGCTGGTGGCGCCGCTGCACATCGCGGAGACGCGTGAAAAGGCGCGCGAGAACGTGCGCTTCGGCATCGAACGCTGGGCCAAATATTACGATCTGGTCGCGCCCAACCCCTTCGACACGAAGGGCCGCGACGTGGTCGACATCCTGATCGAATCCAAGCGCGCGGTGATCGGCACGCCGGACGACGCCATCGCCATGATCGAGCGGTTGCAGGCCAAGCAGGGTGCCTTCGGCGCCTTCATGGCGCAGCATGTGGACTGGGCCGATCGCGAGCAGACGCGCAAATCCTACGAGCTCTATGCTCGTTTCGTGATGCCGCATTTCGCCAAGACCAATGTGAACCGGGTCGAGACGCTGAAATGGATGGCCGACAATGACGCGGCCTTCAAGAAGGAGCGGAAATCCGCGTCGGAGGCCGCCTTCGTGCAGCATGAGGAGGCGAAGAAGGCCCGGGCGAAAGGAAGCCAGGCGGCGGAATAAGGCTGGGACGGTAGGCCACCATGCAGCTGCGCCTGGAGAGTGATCGCGTCGGGCTCGAAGACCCTTCGGATTTCAGCCGCTTCAGAATCGTCATCGAAGACAAGCCGCGCAGCACCCTCGAGACGGTGAAGGCGGCGTTTTCGGGGATCGCTCTCTTTGCGGATGAGGAGACCGCCTGGGTCTCCGAAGATGCGCTACGCGACTGGGGCATCCTGGCCGGCGACCACGACTGGCATGCGGGCCTCAGTGCCATGATCACAGACGCCGATAGGTCCGGCCATGTCGACCGGGCGCGTCGGGCGATCAGGGCGCAGGTCGAATGGGGGCCGAAGCCCGGGGACATCGATGCGGCTGCGCCCGTCGCCGACAAGACGGCGGAGGACCTGCAACTGGCCTTCCGTGCCTCCATGCGGCGCCTGGCCGCCACGGTGTCGATCATCACCACCCGCCATCGGGGCGTTCCCCATGGCATGACAGCAACGGCGGTTTCCTCCCTGACCGTCGAACCTCCGGCCTTGCTGGTCTGCGTGAATCGCCAAGCAAGCATTCACAGGCCGATCAGTGAGGCCGGATTTTTCTGCGTCAATTTCCTGGGGCTCGACCACGAAGCGCTGTGCGCGCCCTTCGGGGGAAAGCTGCAGGGTGAGGAGCGCTTCGGCATCGGCGACTGGCACATGGAGGGGCCGGAGCCGCCCTTCCTGCATGGGGCGCAGGCGAACATCTTCTGCCGCGTGGACAGGTTGTTCGACTATGCAACGCATACCATCTTCATCGGCAGGGTGAGTGCCATTCGCCTTGACAGAGAGATCGTGCCTCTGGTCCACCTCAATGGCGGATTGGGCCGGTTCGTCGATCCGAGTGTCGATCTAAAGGGATAAAGCAGAAGATGGCTGATGCAGTAATCGTGTCGACGGCGCGGACGCCGATCGGCAAAGCCTATCGCGGCGCGTTGAACGAGACCTTGGGCCCCACGCTCGCCGGACATGCCATTTCGCATGCGCTTCAGCGCGCCGGCATCGAGGGAGGAGAGGTCGAGGACGTGACTCTCGGCTGCGCGATGCAGGAGGGGACGACCAGCTATAATGTGGGGCGGCAGGCCGCTTTGCGGGCCGGGCTGCCGGTGACCGTCGCCGGAACCACGGTCGATCGGCAATGCGCCTCCGGGCTGCAGGCGATCGCCAATGTGGCCAGGGCGATCAAGCTCGGCGAGATCGGCATCGGCATCGGCGGCGGGGTCGAGTCGATCAGCCTGGTGCAGAACGACCATGCGAACATGTATCGACGGCAGGATCCCGCCCTGCTGGCGCTGCAGCCGGACATGTATGTTCCCATGATCGACACGGCGGAAAACGTCGCCAAGCGCTATGGGATTTCGCGCGAGGCGCAGGACGAATATTCGCTGGAGAGCCAGCGCCGGACGGCCGCGGCCCAGCAGGGGCGGCGGTTTGCCGAGGAAATCGCGCCGATCACGACGATGATGAGCGTGGTCGACAAGGCGAGCGGTGCTGTGTCCACGCGCGAGGTCACGCTGGACAAGGATGAGGGCAACCGCCCCGAGACCACGCTGGAGGGTCTGGCGTCGCTCAAGCCGGTGCGCGGGCCCGAGGGTTTCATCACGGCGGGCAATGCGAGCCAGCTTTCCGACGGTGCCAGCGCCTGCGTGATCATGGAGGCAGGACTGGCGGCGCAACGAGGGCTCGAACCCTTGGGGATTTTCCGGGGCATGGCCGTCGCCGGCTGCGAACCCGACGAAATGGGGATCGGCCCAGTGTTCGCCGTGCCGAAACTGCTGAAGCAGCAGGGCCTGAGCGTCGAGGATATCGGGCTCTGGGAGCTCAACGAGGCCTTCGCCGTGCAGGTGATCTACTGCCGTGACAAGCTCGGCATCGATCCCGACAGGCTCAATGTGGATGGCGGGGCGATCTCGGTCGGGCACCCTTATGGGATGTCCGGGGCGCGTCTCGTCGGCCATGCCCTGATCGAGGGCAAGCGCCGCGGCGTCAAGTATGCCGTCGTCACCATGTGCGTCGGCGGCGGCATGGGTGCTGCGGGCCTGTTCGAGATCGCCTGACCCCTCTCAGGAGCGGGACATCCGCTCCAGACTTTGCAGCAGCAGCGGGTGTGGGACCAGACGGCCTCGCACCTGCTCGAAGGCGTGGCCGGCGGCGAGGATCTGTCGTTCCGCAAAGCGCGGCCCCATGATCTGCAGGCCGATCGGCAGGCCATCGGCGAGGCCGGCGGGCACGGACAGCGCCGGCTGGCCTGTCAGATTGGCGGTCATGGTGTAGACGGTCGCGTCCCAGCGATCGAAGGCCGGCGAGTGGTAGACGGTCGTCACCGGAGGGGCGATGTCGAGCATGGTCGGGGTGATCAGCAGCGGATAGTCCCTATGGAACTCGGCCATCTCCTGGCCGAGGACCTGGCGCTCGTTCAGTCCCTCCCATACGGGCTCCGGACCCAAGGGCAGACCCTGTTCGCAGAGCTGGCGCAGCATGGGATCGAGGAGATCACGCCGATCTTCAGGGATGGCGCGCAGAACCTGGCCGAGACTGGCCAGCCAATGGGCCTCGAAGCGTGGCTTCAGGGGGGTTATGACGGGTCCGACCTCGTCGACGGTGGCCCCCAAGGAGCGGAAGACGGCCACCGCCTCCTGCATCACCGCGAGGGTGCGGCGGGGCGGCTCGGCGCCTGCAAAACCAGGACTGTAGGCGATGCGGATGCCGGCGAGCGGGGTGTCGAGCGCAAGGCTCCAGTCACTCGGGTCATAGGGGAGGCACAACGGATCACGAGGATCGGGCTTCTTCATCTCGTTTATCGCCAGGGCGATGTCGCGGACGGAGCGCGCCACGGGCCCCTCCACCACGAGACTGGCGGCAGGGCCCAGCTGCGGAACATAGGGCACGCGGCCATGGGTCGGCTTGAGGCCGACGACCCCGCAGAAGCTGGGCGGCATCCTGAGCGAGCCGCCGCCATCGGTGCCATGGGCCAAGTGGCCGATGCCCGCGGCGACCGCGGCCGTGCCGCCACCGGTCGATCCGGCGGGCGTCCGTTCCGGATCCCAGGGATTGCGGGTGATGCCATGGAGCCGGGAGTCGGTCATGGCCTTCCAGGCGAATTCGGGAACCGCGGTCTTGGCGAAGAGCACGGCCCCCGCCTCGCGGAGGTGTGCCACGGCTGGAGCATCGGCCTGGGCGCGATGATCCTCAGGCGTCAGGAGAGAGGCCTTGCGGGTTGGCCACCCCTTCGCATCCACGGTGTCCTTGATGGTGACGGGGACGCCGTCGAGGGCACCGTCGGGCTTACCCGCCTGCCATCGTGCCTCGGAGGCTCGCGCCGCGTCGCGCGCCTCATCAAGGGCGAGGAAAGGAAAAGCGTTGAGCGTCGGCTCGTAGCGTTCGATCCGCGCCTCGATGTCGGAGATCACCTCGACCGGCGAGAGGGAGCGGCTGCGATAGGCGTCGAGCAGCTCCGAGGCGGTCAGCCAGGACAGCGGTTCCGTGCGCTCCATCTCACTTGCCCAGTTCGGACTTGAATTCGGCCAGGGCCGCGGAGCCTTGCTTGCCGCGGTCGTCGAGCTCCTTGGCCCATTGGGCGGCAACGGACGTCGCGGTGGCGGCGAAGGCCTGCTTGTCGGCATCGGTGGGATGGTAGAAGTCCGCGCCGAGATCCTCCATGGCCTTGATGGCGGACAGGTTCTCACGTTCATGGGCCTGGCAGAGATGGGTGTTCGTCTCCTCCCCCGCCTTGGCCAGGGCCTGCTTCACCTCATCCGAGAGGCCGTTCCAGACGCGGTCGGAGATCGAATAGGTGACGACGAAGCTTCCGAATGACGCGCCTTGGGTCCCGTATTTCGCCAAGGGAAAGATGTCGTAGCCCTTGAGCGAGCTGTTGGGGCCGAGATTGGCATCGATGGTGCCGCGTTCGAGACCCTCGCGCGTCTCGGGGCCGGTCAGCTTCACGGGGGTGGCGCCGAGGGCACGGATGGTCAGGTCGACGCTGCCGCCGCTGGAGCGGATCTTGATGCCCTTGAGATCCTCGAAGGACTTGATGGGATGGTGGGGCCCGATGACCTGATAGGGCGGCAGGAGAGCCACGAAGATGGGGTGGATCTTGTTGCCGCCAAAGTCGGTCTTGGCCAGGAGGCCCTCGGTCGCCATCTTCCAGTAGGCGTGGGTGCCCTTGCAGACCTCGGTGAACATGCCCGGCAACATGGCGACGTCCGAGAGAGCCATCTTGTCCGTGACATAGGCGGGCGACATAGCCCACATCGGCGACCCCGGTGTCGACGAGCCGGAGCATGTCGCCGGCCTTGCCGAGTTGCTGGGCCGGATAATATTCGAACTCGACCTTGCCGCCGCTGAGCTCCTTGGCGCGCTTCATCCAGAAGTTGGCCCCTTCAATAGAGATCACATGCGCGGTCGGAAAGGCGTCGGCCACCCGCAGGGTGACGGCGTCATCGGCAAGGACGGCGGTGGCGCCAAGGGTGAGGCCGGCAAAGGCAGAGACGAGTGCTTTCAAGCGTTCCTCCTAATGTTCTTCTTACATCTGAGACGGCAGCCAGAGAATCAGCCCCGGCACGAGCATGAACAGGATGATGATCAGAATATGGGCGATGAAATGAGGAAAGATGCCCTGGAAGACCTCTGAGACAGGCCGGTTGGCGTAGCGTGCCACGACGAAGCAATTCAGCCCTATGGGCGGCGTGATCAGGCCGATTTCGGCGACCACGATCATGATGATGCCGAACCAGACGAGGTCATAACCGAGGCTGGCGACCAGGGGCACGACGATGGGGATCGTGAGCACGAGGATCGCCATCTGGTCCATGAAGGCGCCGAGGATGATGTAGCCGAACAGAACGAGGCTGATGATCAGCCAGGGGGACATGTCGAGGCCGCCCACGACGGCGATGAGCTGCTGCGGGATCTGCGAGAGGGCGATGAAATAGCCGAAGACATGGGCGCCGAGCAGGATCATGGCGATCATGCAGCTGGCGAAGGTGGCGCGCATGACGGCGCCTGCCAAGATCGAGGGCGACCCGCGGCCGCGCATGAGGGCGATGAGGAGAGCCCCGAAGGCGCCGATGGCCGAGGCCTCGGTGGGGGTTGTGAAGCCGGTGTAGATGGCGCTGGTGACGACACCGAACAGGACGATCATCGGCAGGACGCCACGCAGGTCGGAGAGTTTCTCGCGCCAGGTGGTGGGACGTGCCTCCGGGGCGCGGGTGGGATCGAGCCAGACGAGAACCGCGACCGTGCCCATGATCAGCAGCATGACCAGGAAGCCGGGAATGATGCCCGCGACAAGAAGCCGGGCGATACTGACCTCGGCGAGGAGACCGTAGACGACGAGGCCGACCGATGGGGGGATCAGGATCGCGAGGGTGCCGGATATCGCCACGACACCGCTGGCCATCTTCGGCTCGTATCCCTGCTTCAGCATGGCCGGGAGGGTGGTGGAGGCGAGCGTGGCCGCCGAGCCGGTGCTGGTGCCGCAGATCGCCGCGAAACCGGCTCCCGCGACCGCCGTCGCCATCCCCAAGCCGCCACGGATGCGTCCCATCCAGGTGGAGGCGGCCTTGAACAGATCATCGGCGATGCCGCTGGCCAGCACCAGTTCCGCCATCAGCAGGAACATGGGGATGGTCACGAGCTCATAGGTGTTGACCGCCGACAGGGGTGCCGTGTCGAAGATGCCGGTGAGAATGCGCATGCCACCGAAGGCATAGAGGCCGGCGGCGCCGGAGATCAGCATGGCGAAGCCGACCGGTGCGCCCGCTGCGAGCAGGACAAACAGCCCAAGCATGACCAAGGCGACGATCATTCCGCGCGCACTCCCGCGCTGTGGTCGATGTGGGGCAGGGCGACAATGTCGGTGCCGGTCGCCCAGGCGTTGAGATGGGCCATGGCGTTGAAGAGGAGACGCAATGTGAGAAGGCCAGCGCCGATCGCGGCAAAGGCGGGTGGCGGCCAGGTCGGCCAAGCGATCAGACCCGACAAAACCTCGTCATTGGCAAAGCTCTGCCAGGCGCGCGCCGCGGCAAGATAGGCGATGAACCCGAAGACGGGAGCAGACAGCAGGCAGATGACGGTCTCAAGGAGGCGCTGCAGCGGCAGGGAGCAATATTCGAGCAGGATATCGACGCGGACATGAGAATTGTTGGTGAAGGCTCCCGACAGCGCTCCGTAGAACATCAGAACCATCAGGAACCAGCCGATGAGTTCCGTGGCCCATGACAGCGGCGCGTGGAAGAAGTAGCGCAGCACGACGTCGAATACGATGATGACCATGATCACGAAGGCGGAGACCGCGGCAAGAAGGGCGAACCCTCGCTCGATGGTGCGGAGCAGCCTGTCAGTCCGGACCAGGATCATGTCACAGCTTTCATTGGCGCATCTCCGCATGCCGGAACCGGGCGAGGGAGCCGGCCTTCATGACGCGGCCGGGAAGAGGGTGGCAGACGATCCCCTCTGCCAATCTTGCCGCCTCGATCAGGGCTTCCAGATCTATGCCGGTCTGGATCCCCATCTCCTCGCAGAGGAAGACCAGATCCTCGGTGGCGATATTGCCGGCCGCAGCCCGGTTGCCCGCAAAGGGACACCCGCCGAGGCCACCCACCGACGCATCGAAACGCGCAACGCCCATCTGCAGGCCGGCCAGGACATTGGCCATGCCGATGCCGCGGGTATCATGGAGATGGAGAGCGATTTCAAGAGAGGGCCAGCGTTCGCGAATGGCCCCGACAATCGTGCTGACGAGCATGGGATTGGCAGCGCCGACCGTGTCGCAGAGATAGAGCGCGCTCGGGGCGATGCCCCTCTCGTCGTAGAGCCCTATGAGCGAGTCCGTGCAGGCGACGACCTTGGCGACGGGGACGTCACCCTCATAGTTGCAGCCGAAGGCCGTGAACAGGTAGATCGGGCCGGGTGAGAGGCCGGCATCGGCATAGACCTCCAGCATGCGCCGTTGGTCCGCCAAGGAGGCCTCGGGCGTGCGGTTGTTGTTACGCATGAGAAAGGTGTCGGAGGCACTGCCGACGATCAAAGGGTCGAGGTCGAGCCCAGAGGCCTCAGCTCGCCGGAACCCCTTCTCATTGAGCCATAAGCCGGTATAGGCGACGCCGGCCCGGCGGCGGATACCGGCCGCGATGGCCTCGGCATCGGCCATCTGGGGCAGGCGCCTTGCATCGACGAAGGAGGCGCAGGTGATCCGGGTGACGCCCGTCTCCGCCAGCGCCTCGACGAGGCGGATCTTGGCCTCGGTCGCAATGCCGGGCGGTTCGCTCTGGAAGCCCTCGCGGGGACCCTCCTCGGTGATCGTCACGCGCGCTGGAACATCGGACATCGGCGGCTCCCCAATCGTCTAGCGGCCGGTCCAGGCCGGGGCGCGCTTCTCGTTGAATGCCGCCAGACCTTCGGCTGCGTCCTCGGTCAGGGCAAGGGAAACGATCTGATTTTCCATATAGAACAAGGACTGCTCAAAGGTCATGTCGCTGATTGCGCGCAAGGCATATTTGCCCCGGCGGATGGCCGTCGGGGATTTGTCCAGGGTGCGGCCAACAAGCCACTCCAGCTTCTCGTCAAGGCCGTGGGGCTCGGTGACGTAATTCACAAGGCCGATCTCGCGGGCCTCCTCGGCGGAAATGGGCTCGCCGGTGATGCACATCTCGTCGAACTTGCGGCGGGGGACAATCGAATGGAGGAGGGCTGCGACCTGCATGGGGAACAGGCCGATCTTGACCTCGGGCAGGCCGAACAGGGCTTTCGAGGTGGCAACCGCCATGTCGCACATGGCGAGGATGCCCATGCCGCCGGCAAGACAATGGCCGTTCACCCGCGCGATGAGGGGCAGGGTGCAGGATTTAGCGGTGCGCAGCAACTCGGCATAGGCAGTGCGCGGCTCGGCGGGATCGAAGCCGAAAGTTTTGGAGTTGGGCTTGAGGTCGCCGCCGGCGCAGAAGGCGCGGTCGCCGGCCCCGGTGACCACGATCACGCGATTGGCCGAGTCCTTCTGGGTTTCGCGGATCGCGACCTCCAGATCGACGAGCACCTGGTCATTGAGAGCATTGCGGGCCTCGGGGCGATTGATGGTCAGGCGCATGACGCCACCGGCCGATTGGCGGAGGATGGGGCTGGAAGAGGTCATCAGGGTGCTCCGGTTGGTGACGGATCGACTTTGGCCTTCAGGCAGTCAATCAGGTCCGCAAGTTCGACCACGCAATCATAGCCCTGGCTGCGAAACAGCTTCTGGGCCTCGACAAGGGTGATGTCGGCTTCGGCGGCGCCGCTGGCATGCATGCCGAGCACAATGGGCTTCGGTGGCGGGTTGGTGCGAAACAGCTCCTGGAGGCCATCGACCACCGCCTTCAGGGACGTCGCCGAGAGGGTGAAATAGGCGAGGATGGCGCGGATGTGGGGCGAGCGGGCATGCTCGAAGACAAGCTCGCCCATGCGCTGAAACAGGTCGGAGCCGCTGCCGCTGACCGTATCGACGAAGTTGGCCGGCTGGTATCCCGCGTCCACAAGGGCGTCGAGCACCACCATGCCGAGACCGGCACCGCCGGTGAGCACGGCGATGTCGCCGGGCAGCTCGACAAAGGTGATGCCACGTTCGGCGCCGCGCTTCTCCAGGCCATGCAGGGCGCGTTCGCGAAGCCCGAAGGACGCCAGCGAAGCATGGTCGCGATGGCGAAAGGCGGCCGCGTCATCGAGCACGATCTTCGCGTCCAGGGCCATGAGCCCCCTCTCGGTCACGGCGAGAGGATTAATCTCGATGAGCTCGGCATCCTCGCTCCGAAACACCTCATAAAGCTGGACCGCAAAGCGGCAGAGGGGGCCGATGAGGCGCGGATTGATCGCAGCCTGGCGGAAGAATGCGATGAGCCGATGCGGGCCCAGGGGCTCGAGAGGATCGATGGGAAACGTCCGCAAGGCGTCGGCATGGCCTTCCACATGAACACCGCCATGGGGCGAGAACAGGATCTCGGGACATTGATTGAGATCATCAAGGCGGATCGACAGGTAGAATTCCTGCGAGAAGGAGATTTTCTCCTCAACAAGAATGAAGGGTTCGCTGCCCCGCCGGCGCATGGCCTCCTGGATGCCTTCGACTTCGCCCAGGACATCCTGGGCATCGGCCAGCTTCACGAGGCCGTCGAGGCCGCGGCCGCCGGAGGTCAGCTGGGCCTTCACGGCGGCGGGCGCGGTCCAGTCCAGGCTCGCGTGGGAATCGGGTGCGACGAGAATGCCGCGCGGAACGGGCAGGCCGTGCCGCGACAGGAGCGCCTTGCCGTCTGCTTCGATCAGTTTCATTCAGAGGATCCCTGTTGCGGGGCGCTCCAGCGCGCCTTGACGGTCTCGATCTCCGTGGATGCCGGGCGGGCAGTCGCGGAGACTTCGCCTGGGGTGCGGCTGAAGCGCGGGGCGGGAGAAGGTTGGGGACTGCCGGCGACGCAGCTGAAAGCCTGCCGTGCCCGCGCGTGGGGATGGGCGGCTGCCTCCGCCAGATCAAGGACCGGGGTCAGGCATGCGTCCGTGCCCTCTGCGAGGCTTGCCCATTCATCTCTGGTGCGGGCCAGGATGCGCCGTGCCAGGATCGTGCGGGCTTCGGGCCAGCGCTTCTGATCCCATTGCGGCGGCAACGTGTCGGCGGGAATGTCGAGCACCTGCAGAAGGGCTGCATGAAACTGCGGTTCAATGGCGCCTACAGCGACATAGCGGCCGTCGGCGCATTCATAAGTGTCGTAGAAATAAGCGCCGCCATCGAGGAGGTTCGTGCCGCGATCGCCGAGCTGGCCGGCGGCGTGGAGGCCGAACTGCTTGGCCATGAGGGAGGCGGCGCCGTCGACCATGGCGACGTCGAGGACCTGGCCGCGGCCGGAACCGCGGGCTTCCCACAGCGCGCACATGATGCCGAAAGCGAGATAAAGGGCGCCACCGCCATAATCTCCGACCAGATTCAGCGGCGGCACGGGGCGCTCGCCGGGACGGCCGATGCGGCCGAGAACGCCGGCAAGCGCGATATAGTTGATGTCGTGACCGGCGGTGTGCGCCAGCGGGCCGGTCTGGCCCCAGCCGGTCATGCGGGCGAAGATCAGCCTCGGATTCCTGGCGAGGCACAGGTCGGGCCCCAGCCCCAGGCGCTCCATGACGCCCGGACGGAAGCCTTCGATCAAGGCATCGGCATCACCGACGAGGTCGAGCAGAGCATCCCGGCCCGCCGGTGTCTTGAGGTCGAGCGACAGGGTCGGCCGGCCGCGCATCACGGGATCCGGCGCCGCCGGGGGCGTAGCGCCGGGGCGATCAATGCGGATGATGTCGGCACCGAGGTCGGCGAGCAGCATGGCGGCCATCGGTCCCGGCCCGAGACCGGCCAGTTCGATGATCTTCAAGCCTGCCAAGGGGCCGTGGCGATGCGGTGCGGCACCCATGGTCAGGCGACCCGGGCGCCGCGGCCGGCGGGCTCCAGCAGGTCGCGGCAGAGTTGAACGAGATGCGGCAGGCTATCAGCCACGTGGGCGCCAGCGGCACGCAAGGCCCGGCGCTTGGCCTCGGCAGTGTCACGCTCACTGAGCACGAGGGCCCCGGCATGGCCGAGCTTCTTTTCAGGCTGGGCGGCGCGGCCGACGATCATCGCGACCAGTGGCTTCGAGAGGTGGCCGAGGCAGCGGGCCATTTCATATTCCTTAGTGCCGCCGACCTCGCCGCAATAGACCGTGACGCGGGTCGCGGGATCCTGCTCGAAGGCTTCCAGATACTCATGCGGGTTGCGACCGCAAATATAATCGCCGCCGATATGGATGCAGGCGGAGTGGCCGAGTCCCGCCTGTGCCAGCAGACGGCTGGCGCTCACGGAAATCGAGCCGCTGCGGGAGATGAGGCCCACCGGACCCGCCTGGGCAAAATCGAGGGAATAGGAGCCCAGCATGCCGAATCCCGGGATGACCATGCCGAGGGAATTCGGGCCGACCAGCCATGTGCCCTTGGACCGCGCATAAGCGGCAGCGTCCATGGCATCCTGCACCGGAGCATTCTCGGCGGCGGCAATGACCAGCCGCATCCCCGCGTCCACGCTTTCGCGGATGGCGTGCAGAAGGCCGGAGGCGGGGACATAGAGGAGGGCCGTGTTCGCCCTGGTAGCCGCGGCCGCCGCGGTCATGTCGTCGAAGACGGGGATGCCGTCCACATCACCTCCGGCACCGCCGACGCTGATGCCGGCGACGATCCTGGTGCCCGCCTTCAGCATCATGCCGAGCTGGGCACGACTATACTTGCCCTGGATGCCGTGAATGACGGCGCGCGTTTCGCGATCGAGCAGAATGGCCAATGATTTTCCTCCGGCGCCGCCCTTGCATCACGTGACTGACACGTCGATCAGGCGGCTGATTGTTGTCGTGGGACGGCCCGGTGTGCCTTTCCCACAGAAGTTTACCGCTTGACCGAACTACAGGGCAAGTGTCTTTCCCTCGGTCAGGCGGGAATTGTGATTTCCATGTCGAGCAGGATCTGGGCGAAGGCCTTGCCAAGGGGGTCGTTGCGCAAAGACGCCGATCCGCCCCCACCGAGCGCCTCGTGAAGCAGGAGGTTGACGGCGTGGACGCCGGGAACCTCGAAGCGCTCGACCTTGCCCTTGACGAGATGCGAAAGCTGCTCGGCCACGCGCTCCGGCGTCACTTCGCGCAGCAGGCACCCATAGAGTTCGGGGCTGCGGGCGATGACGGCGATATTGGCGAGGTCACCCTTGTCGCCGCTGCGGGCCACGGCGATGGCCGACAGGGGAGCCCGCCTGGTCCCGCTTGGCAGTGAAGCCGGAGCGGTCGCCGGAACCGGCGGCAAGTCGGGTTCACCCGGCGGCGGCAACAGGGCGGGAATCGCGGTGCTCGTGCCCTCCAACTCCACCGTGACGTCGAGCTGATCCTTCGGCACCAGGAAGGAGAAGAGGCGGAACACCTTGCCCGGCTTGGGGCGCCCGCTGAACCCCGTGGTGCCGGGGGTTCCCGCGGTTCCGAAGGGGGCGATCTCGCGGCCGAACAGGTCCAGGGCTTCGGCCTGGGCATGGCGGACGGCGATCCTGAGCACGACCTCGCGCGTGGCCGAGCCACGGGCATGGGCGCCGTAGAAAGCCTGTTCGGTGCCGAGGGGTTCGATGCAGATCTCTTCATAGTCGCCCAGATTGCGACGGCGGAACATCTCCCGGGTGCGGGCGATGATGGCGTCCGCGACATGGGCGGCCTTGGCCGCGGCGTCGCGGCCCACCAGAGTGAGCGTCGTTCCGGAGCGATAGCCGTCCTCATAGACGGCGCTGACCTTGTAGCTTCGCGTCGGCGCGGCCCCGCGCGCGCCGCTGATCCGGACCCGGTTCTCGCCTGCGGCTTCGATGGTGATCCCCCGAAAATCGCAGGTGACGTCGGGGAGGAGGTAGTTGCCGGGATCGCCAATTTCGTAGAGCAGCTGCTCGGTGACCACGGTGGGCGTGACGAGGCCGCCAGTGTCGCGGGGCTTGGTGAGGATGAAGCTGCCATCGGGGCTGCATTCGGCGATGGGGTAGCCGATATCGTGGCGGCCGGGAACCTCCGTCCAGTCGGTGTAGAGGCCGCCGGTGGTCTGGGTGCCGCATTCGAGGATGTGGCCGACGACGCTCCCGGCCGCGAGGCGGTCATAATCCTGGGCCGACCAGCCGAATTCATGGATCAGGGCGCCGAGGGCGAGAGCGCTGTCGACGCAGCGCCCGGTGATGACCACGTCGGCGCCTTGGGCGAGGGCTGCCGCAATCGGGAAGGCGCCGAGGTAGGCGTTCATGCTCGTGAGCTTCGGCGGCAGATCAGCGCCGGTGAACATTTCGGTCACGCCCTGGGCCCGGAGACTTGCCTCATGGGGCAGGAGGTCGTCGCCCTCGACGACGGCGATGCGAAGCGACAGTCCCTGTGCGGCTGCCGCCTTGCGCAAGGCGGCAGCGCATCCGCGGGGATTCATGCCGCCGGCATTCGTCAAAATGCGGATTTTGCGGGCCTTGATCTCGGGCAGGAGTGGCGCCATCACATCAGCCACGAAATCCGTCGCATAGCCGAGATCCGGATGACGCTGGCGTGCCTTGGCCAGGATCGACATGGTCAGTTCGGCCAGATAGTCGAAGACGAGGTAATCGACGTCTGCGCTCCGCAGGATCTGCTCAGCTCCCGCCGTGCTGTCGCCCCAGAAGCCGCCGGCACCGCCAATTCGGACCACTTGCTGCATTGGTTCTCTTCCTCGAAGCTGTCTAGGCGACAGTCATGCTGTCCAGGATCTTGGAGACCTCGGACACGGCCTCGTCGATGGTCGTGACGCAGCGGATGCCGCGGGACTGAAACGCCTCCCGTGCCTGCGCCAGGGTCATTTCACGCTCAGCCGCACCGGCCGCCAAGAGCCCTGCGACCATGGGTTTCGGCGGCGGCTCGCGATCCAGGAATTCGAGCAGGCCCGACACCGCGCTCTTCAACGAGGTCGCCGAGAGCGTAAAGAACATGATGATGGCATCGACATCGGGGCGCCTGGCCCGTTCGAAAACGATGCGGCCCATGGCCTGGAAAACATCGGCCGAGCTGCCGCCCGCTGCGTCCACGAAATTCGCCGCGCCCGGTCCCGCATCGGCCAAGGCATCCACCAAGGCCATGCCCAGTCCGGCGCCACCGGAAAAGATCGCGACCCGCCCGGGAAGCTCGACGAAGGTTACATTCGCCGCAGCGGCGCGCCGCTCGAGAGGCGACAATTCAGCGGTCTGGAGGCCGGCGGAGAGATATCCTCTCCGCTCGCCATGGCGCGGTGCGGCATTCTCGTCGAGGGACATCTTGGCATCGAGGGCGAGAACATTGCCCGAAGGCAGGATGGCCAGCGGGTTGATCTCCAGAAGGTCGGCCTCGTGCTCACAGAAGACGCGGTAGGATTGAGCCGCGAAGCGGGCGACCGCACCCAGGCTCCTGCCGCTCAGCCCGCCGTCCATCAGCATCGGCAGGAGGTCCTGGACGTGAACCGGCCGCAGTGGATCAACGGCATATTCGCTGAGCCTGCCTTGCGCCTCGATGTCGACCCCGCCGACGGCCGAGAACATCAGGACGGGCGCCTGGCGGACATCGTCGATGCGCCAGCCGAGATAGCATTCCTGGTCGATCTCAGCCTGCTCCTCCACCAGGACAAGGGGTGGCACACCGAGTTCCGTCATGATCTCCAAGAGCTGTTCACAGGCTGACGGCGCGTCCGCCGCGGAGGTCAGTCTGACGAGCCCCTCCTTGCCGCGTCCGCCGCGGGTCAGCTGGGCCTTCACGGCGACAGGGCCACGGGCCTCGACGGGATCCCCGGGCCCGACAAGCTGCCCTCTGGGGACGGGCAGGCCGGCATGGCGGAGGAGCTGCTTTGCTTCGAACTCGATCAGCTTCATGGCAGGGTCAGTAGGATTTCGGCAGGCCGAGAACCCGCTCGGCGATGTAGCACATGATCAGTTCACGGCTGACGGGGGCGATGCGAGGGAGCATGATCTCGCGGAGATAGCGCTCCACATGGTATTCTTTGGCATAGCCGAAGCCGCCATGGGTGCGGACCGCCCGGTCGCAGGCGTCGAAGGCCGCATCGGCAGCGAGATATTTCGAGGCATTGGCCTCGGCGCCGCAAGGCTCTCCCCGGTCGTAGAGGGACGCCGCGCGCCAGACCATGAGATCGGCAGCTTCGAGAGCCATCCAGCTTTGCGCCAAAGGATGCTGTATGGCCTGGTTCTGGCCGATGGGGCGGCCGAAGACGCGACGTTCCTTGGCATAATCGGAGGCCTTGGCGAGCGCCCGGCGGCCAAGGCCGACGCATTCGGCTGCAATCAATATGCGCTCCGGATTAAGGCTGTCGAGGAGCATGCGAAAGCCCTTGCCCTCCTCGCCGATACGGTCTTCCACAGGGACTTCGAGGTCCTCGATGAAGATGGAATTCGAATTTACGGCGGCGCGGCCGAGCTTGTCGATCTCGCGCACCTCGATGCGACTGCGATCGAAGTCCGTATAGAAGAGGGTGATGCCCTCCGTGGGCTTCGCACAGTCCTCGATCGGCGTGGTGCGGGTGAGGAGGAAAAGCTTCGTCGCCTGCTGGGCGGTCGTGGTCCAGACCTTCTGGCCGTTGACGATGTAGCGGTCGCCGCGGCGCACCGCGCGCGTGGTGATGTGGGTGGTGTCGAGGCCGGCGTCGGGCTCGGTGACGCCGAAGGCCACCTTGTCCTCACCGCGCACGAGCGGCGGAATGATCCGCTGCTTCTGCTCCGGCGTGCCGTAAAGGACGACGGGGTGAGGGCCGAAGAGATTGATGTGGAAGGTCGAACAGGCGGCGATGGCGCCGGCGGAATTGGCCACGGTCTGCATCATGATCGCCGCTTCGGTGACGCCCAGCCCGGCGCCGCCGAACTCCTCCGGCATGGTGATCCCCAGCCAGCCGCCGGCCGCAATGGCGGCGTGAAAGGCATGGGGGAACTCGTGCTTGCGGTCCAGGTCGAGCCAGTAATCATCGTCGAAGCCGTCGCAGATCCGCTTCACGGAGTCGCGAATCTGCTGACGCTCGGGCGTCATCTCGACACCTGAAGGTGCCCCGTCCTGCCAACTCATTGCAGCATCTCCCTCGTCTTATCCGCAAGCTCCGCCGGGGAGCGGGCGATGGTGGCGCCGGCCTCCTGGAGAGCTGCCATTTTTGCCTTGGCGGTTTCCCGCTCGCCCCCGACCAGAGCGCCGGCGTGGCCCATGCGCTTGCCCACCGGGGCATGGCGCCCGGCGATGAGGGCGAGCACCGGCTTAGTGGCCGTACCGATCAAATCGAGCATGGAATATTCTTTCGTGCCTCCGATCTCGCCGACATAGAGAACGGCATCGGTTTCGGGATCGGCGAGGAAAAGCTGCAGCCATTCATGGGGATTGCGGCCGCACAGGGCATCGCCGCCGACATGGACGATCGTGCTCTGTCCGATGCCGGCGCGCGTGAGGGTCGCCGCCACCGTCATGGTCAAGGTACCGCTGCGGCCGATCACGCCGACCCTGCCGGGCATGGTCATGCCGGGGGGGATGGCGCCCAGCATGGCCTGGCCGGGAGTGACAATGCCGACCGTGTTGGGGCCGCTGATCCAGAGAGACCGCTCGCGGGCATAGGCCACGGCGTAAAGCGTGTCGTGAAGGGGAACGAATTCGGCGGCCGCGGTGGCGAGGCGCAGGCCGGCATCGGCGCATTCGACGATGGCGTCGCGGGCGCCCATGGCCGGGGTGTAAATGAGGGCCGCATTGGCCGACGTCGCCGCAACGGCCTCAGCCACAGACTCGAAAACAGGAAGTCCATCGACGCGGGAGCCTCCACGACCGGCCGCCGCATGAGCCACGATATTCGTCCCCGTCTGGGCGGCAAACTGGACCTGGGCACGGCCATAGGCTCCGACAGCGTTGACGGCCAGGACGCGGGCATTCCGATCGAGAAGCACTGCCATGGATGGGACTTGCCTGCTGATTTCAACTCTGTCGAGACAGTGTCGGGTGGATGGTCCGGGACTTGCAGCCTCAGCTTCAGAATTTGCAAAGCCCTTCAGGTAGGATTAAAACTAGGACATCCATCTTTCTCAGGCAACCGTCAATTTTCGTGGGTCCATTCTCCTGTCACGCCTGGTGAAGTATGGTCGTTCCATAAAGAGTACTCATGACCGGCGACGCGGGTGCCGGCCGGTCCGCCCTCCTGTCCGCTGTCCAAGGGATGTCTAGGCATGGATGAACGCGATCTCGACCTTTCAGCCTTCATCGGTCCGGGTGATTTCATCGTCTGCCCGCAAAATCTCGGCGAGCCCGTCGCCTTGACGAGGCGCCTGGTCGAGCAGCGACACGAGATCGGGCCTTGCAGCCTGTTCATCGGCGGCTCCTATTCGGGCGTGTTCCGGCCTGAGCACGGGGACAGGATCCGCTTTCTCAGCTATTGCGGCATCGGCGACAATCGCGCCCTCATCGAGGCGGGATGTCTCGATCTCCTGCCGCTGCACTATTCGGAGCTTACGGCGTTCCTCGAGCGCGGGAGAGCGCCCGACGTGGTGCTGGTGCAGCTCAGCCCGGCCGACGGCAATGGCCGCCACAGCCTGGGCGTGAGCAACGACTACATTCTCGCGGCGGCACGGCGCGCGAAGAGGATCATCGCCGAGATCAATGAGTGCATGCCCTGGTGCCATGGGGCGGAATGGCCGAAGGAGCTCGTCCTCGACGCGGCTGTCCACACCCGACGCGAATTCACCAGGCCCAAGGTCGCCGAGGCGAACGAAGCCGCGGGCCGGATCGCCCAGCACGTCGCCGCCTTCATCCCCGATGGCAGCGTCATCGAGCTGGGGACAGGCGCCATTCCAGACCAGATCCTGAGAGCGCTCAGGCATCACAAGGATCTGGGCATCCATACCGGCCTCGTCGGCGATGCGCTGGTCGATCTGTACGAGAGCGGCGCCGTCACCAATGCCCGAAAGCCGATCGATACCGGGGTGACCGTGACGGCCTTGCTCGGGGGGTCCAGCCGCTTGGAGCGGTTCGCCCACCTGAACCCGGACCTCTCGGTTCGGCCCAGCTCGTATACCCATGATCCGGCCATCCTTGCGAAGCTGGATGGCCTGATCGCCATCAATGGAGCGGTCGAGGTCGATCTGACGGGGCAGGTGAGCGCCGAGGTGGCGGGCCCACGCTATCTCGGAGCGGTCGGAGGCCATGGGGATTTTACACGCGGTGCCTTGCGGGCGCCCAATGGGCGGTCGATCGTGGCGCTGAACGCCACGGCGCGGCAGGGGCGTGCGAGCACGATCGTGCCCCGGATTATCCACGGTCCCGTCACTACGCCGCGCAGCGATGTGGACCTGGTGGCGACGGAATGGGGCATCGCGGAGCTCCGGGACCAGCCAGTGGCGGAGCGGGCCCGGCGGATGGTCGCCATCGCGCATCCGGATCACAGGGAGGCGCTGGAACAGTCCGCGGCCGAGGTGCTTAAGGCCGGCTGGTAATCAGTATACGAAGTTCGAGATGTCGCGCTCGATGCCGAACCGGTCACCGCGATAGGTGTAGGTGCCGAAGAGCAGGATCCGATTGTTCGCGTCCAGGAAGACGCGAGAAAGGCGGGCTACGGGCAGGGAAGAGGAGATTTTCAGCAGCCTGGCCTCCTCATATTCCGGCATGTCGACGGAAATCCGCTCGAAGGCGGATACGGGCTTGGGATCGGCGTGCTCACGGACGAGCCTGACGATCTTCACCCGACGCTCGGCGCCCTTGGGAAATTTCTTGTAGATGTCGAGCGCCACGTAATTCTCGGAGAGGGAGTAGGGGTTGTCGCGCTCGCTGTCGAGCTTGCGGACGCGCATGTAAGGACCATGCGGCGTGCCGTGACTGAGGGAGGGGTGGATGATCGTCTCCAGCTGCTCCTTTTCCAGGATCTCGATCCCATAATGGGCTGCATCGATTTCCACCGCGCCGATGGAAGAAAAAAGCGGGCGTCCGTCGGAGACCGAGACCTGATATGTGACGAAGGTGCGGCGTCCCCGCTGGCTGGACAGAAGACCTTCATTCGAGAGCATCTGGATGGCCTGGCGGACGGTGACGCGGGCCACGTTGTATTGGAGGGCGAGCTGTTCGAGGGTGGGGATCTCCTCGCCGTCCTTCCAGACGCCGCTATAAATGCGGTCGCGCAGGATTCGGGCGAGTTGCGCATAGAGTGTGACGGGACCCGGTTGTAAAGCTGCGGACGGCATTTTCATCATCTTGTCGGAACATCCTATGAACAGGACTACTGTACCGTGCAGGCATGGGGCGGTGCAAGATCGCCGAAGGGGTTAGGGACGTAGGCGCGCCGGGGCCTTCACGCGGCGGCGAAGAAACGTGCCGACCCGGTCGATGGCAGCGCGGCCTTCGGGCAGCATCTTGGCAAAGAACGGCCAGATATGGGGCATGTCCTCCCAGAGGTCGAGTTCGACCTCCACGCCAGCCTTTCGGGCATTTTCCGCCAGTCTCAGGGCGTCGTCGCGCAAGGACTCAGCCCTGGTGGCCTGGAGGAAGAGAGGCGGGAGCTCGGCGAGATCGGCAAAGACTGGAGAGGCGAGGGGATGTCGCGGGTCGCCCGATGGGCCGAGATAGCGCTCGACCGAACCCGATGCGCTGAGGCGCTGCACCAAGGGGTCGGAACGGGCATTCTCGTCCAGCGACGGCGCTGAGAGGGACAGATCGGCCCAGGGGCAGATGGCGGCGGCGCAGGCGGGAAGAGGCGCGCCCCTCTCGCGGAGGGAGAGGAGGAGCGAAAGCGCCAATCCGCCCCCGGCCGAATCTCCGGCAAGGGCAATGGACTGGGCCGGTATGCCGGCCGCCAACACGCCGTCATAGGCGGCCCCCGCATCGTCGAGGGCGGAGGGAAAGGGGTGCTCCGGGGCCAAGCGGTAATCAAGAGAGACCACCCGGAGGCCTGAGGCCCGCGCCAATCGGCCGACGAATTCCCGGTGGGTCAGTGGAGAGCCCACCGAGAAGCCGCCGCCGTGCAGGAAGAGCAGCGTACCGGCGGGTGGCTCTGCGTCTCTGATGGTGGTCACTTCAGCGGGGATGCCGCCGATTTCCGTCGGCGTCACCGTCACGTCTTCCGGAAGCGGCAGCATCAAAGCGCTCAGGCGGAGGAATCCGGCCCTGCGCATTTCCACCGAGGGATTCGCCCCGGGTTGTGGCGGCCCCAGGAGTGTCAGGAGTGCCGAAAGCTCGGGGCTAGCCATAGGGGGTCTCTCGTTTCTGCGACCACTGCCGGCTCAGTCGGCATGGTATTCCTTCTGAAGCGTCGCAATCATCGCACGATAATCGGCGAGGGCCGCCTCGGGATCCTTGAGGCCCTTGGAGCGCGCCATGTCGAGGACGGAGGCTTCCACCGGCTTCAGAGCCGCAGCGATGGCCGCGGTCAGTTCCGGGCTTGCGGTCTCCACGGTGCCCCCCGCATCGCGCATCCGCTGGAGGCCTTCGGCGACGGGCTTGCGATAGATCTCGCCCACACGCTTGGCCAATTTCTCTCCGGAGATGGCCGTGATGGCGGCGCGATCGGCTTCGCTGATGCTGTTCCACTTGTCTTTGTTCATGACGAAGACGAGGACGGAATTGTAGAGGCCACCGGGAACGATCGTTATGGCCTTCGCGGCGTCCGCGAGGTTCCAGGTGACGGCCTGCTCGGCCCCGGACAGGCTGCCATCGATGACACCGGTCGAGAGCAGCTCATAGAGCTCGGTGGCCGGCTTCTGAACCGGGATCGCGCCGAGGGCCGTGATGACGGGAACCGTGGTCGTCAGCGGGCTGCGCAGCTTCAAGCCTTTCAGATCGGATATCTGCTTAATCGGTGGGCGCTTGGTGAAGATCACGCCCGGAGAGGCCAGCGTCACCGTCACGACGTGGACATCCTTGAAGATGTCGAGCGGGGCCAAGTATTTCTCGTAGAACCGATAAAAGGCCACGGACGCAACCAGCGGGTCGTCGCTCAACAGGGGCATCTCACCGATATTGGTCAGATCGAAACGTCCCGGGGTATAGCCGGGGGTGACGAGGGCCATGTCGGCCAAGCCATCCCGCACGACGTCGTATTGCGACGGGGCGGTGCCGGCCATCTTGACCATGTGTTCGAATTTTACGCGGCCGTCGGTCACCCTCGCCACTTCTTCAGCCCAGGGCAGGATCGCGTCCTTGCTGATGGGGTGGGTCGCCGGCACATAGCTCGAATATTTGATGATGGTCTCGGCATGGGCGGCCCCCGGTGCCATCCAGGCACAGAGCGCAATCAGCGCCGTACGCGCAGCCTGTCGCAACAGCTTCATCGTGCATCCTCCCGCTTATTCTTATGATCCTGGACCCGCACGATGCGCGCCCCGGACCTGTTTGCCCGAAATAAGGCCTTCAACTCGACCATAAGTTAGGTTTACCTGTCAATAGATCTACTCCGGGTCGGAATAGGGCTTTCAAGTTCACTATCCGCGCCGTGAGCCGGTGAAGAAGAGAGGCAAGCATGGTGGCATCAAGCAGCAGAGCGGTGTTGATCACGGGTGCGGCGGCCGGAATCGGGGAGGCGACGGCGCGCCATTTCGCGGCGCGAGGCGCAAATGTGTTCCTCGTCGACATCGACGGGGACGGCGTCGAGCGACTGGCACGAGACCTCGGCTGCACCGCCCGGTGGTTGTGCGCTGACGTGGCGGACGAAGCGCAGTCGTTTCACATCGTCGAGTCGATGCAGCAGGCTTTCGGGCGGATCGATGCCGCCATTCTGAATGCTGGCATCGAGGGACGAATTGCTCGCCTCGGTGAGCTCTCCCTCGGCGATTATGAAAGGGTGATGGATGTCAATGTTCGCAGCGTGTTTCTCGGCCTGTCCCGGCTGATGCCGCTCATGCGCGCCCAAGGTGGCGGTTCGATCGTGATCCTGTCCTCTACGGGCGGCGTGCGGGGGAGCGTCGGACTTGCGCCCTATGTGGCGAGCAAGCATGCAGTGCTGGGACTGATGAAGACCGCAGCCCTGGAGGGGGCCGCCCACAAGATTCGGGTCAACAGCGTCAATCCGGCGCCCATCGAGACGCGGATGATGCAGGCGATCGAGGCGGGTGCGCAGCCCTCGGCACCGCAGCAGGCGCATGAACGGATCGCCTCGGCCATTCCGCTGAAACGGTATGGCAGGCCGGAGGAGGTCGCCGCGATGATCCATTTCCTGGCGAGCGAGGAGGCGTCCTTCTGTACGGGCGGCGTCTATATGGTGGATGGAGGAACCCTGGCCGGCCGCTGCTAGAGGGTCCCTCTTCAAGGCGACTTGACAAGCGCCGCGGCCGCCTCCTAGGCTCATAGAAATCCTATAAACAGAATAACCAGATTTTAAGGTATGGGCCGTGGGTCCGGAGGAGGAAACATGCCACAAGTCGGGATCAACTGCGTTCTGCAAAACGCCTTCGATGAAATCACGGACCGTGAGGCCTATGAACGGGATCTCCATCTCGTAAAGCTGGCCGAGCCATTGGGCTTCGAGAAAATCAGCGCCGTGGAGCATCATTTCAACAATTACTCCATGGGTCCCGACAATGTGGCGCTGCTGGCCTGGCTCGCCGGGCAGACCTCCACCATCGAGCTCATGACCGGCGCGGTGATCCTGCCGTGGAACAATCCCTTGCGGGTCGTGGAAAGAATGATCCTGCTCGACCATCTGAGCCAGGGGCGCGCCCATTTCGGGATCGGACGCGGTCTCGCCCGGCGCGAATACGAGGCCTTCGGCATCGACATGAACGAGAGCCGCGACCGCTTCAACGAGGCGGCGAAGATGGTCATCGAGGGGGTGGAGACCGGATTCGTCGAGGGGGACGGTCCCTATTACAAGCAGAAGCGCACGGAGGTCCGGCCGCGGCCCTATAAGAGCTTCAAGGATCGGATCACCTGCGTGGCCATGTCGCCGGACACGGTTCCCATCGCCGCCGAACTGGGGGCGCGGATGACCGTCTTCGCCCAGAAGCCCTGGGCCGAGATGGTCGGCCATTTCGAAACCTATCACCGGCTGTTCCGGGAGGCTCAGGGGCGCGATGCGCCCGCGCCGACCTGCACCGAATTCGTCTTCTGCGACAGCAGTGCGGATCGGGCCGAAGAGATGGCGATGAAGTATATCGGGAATTACTACGACATCCTGATCGACCACTATGAATTCGGCAGCAAGCACTTCTCGCAGACGAAGGGATATTCAGGTTATGCCACAGCCGCGGAGAAAGTCCTGACGACGGCGCATGAGCAGCTGCGGGAGGCCTATGTTCGCGCCAATAATTTCGGCACGCCCAACCAGATCCTGGAGAATTACGAGAAGCGACGCGCGCTGATCGGCGACTTTGATATCCAGATCAATGTGACTTACGGTGGACTATCGCTGCAGGATGCGGAGGGCAATCTTCGCCTCTATGCCGAAAAGGTGCTGCCGGAGCTCAAATCCTGGCAGCGTGAAGCCGCCTAGCGGCTCAATGCGGGTGACTGGGGACCAATGTGGGCTTAGCGACAAATCTGCCTAATCTGCCGAGTGGAGAACAATTCCAGCGATTGATGGATGAGCGACGGAGCTGCAGGGCCTTCAAGCCCGATCCGGTGCCGCGCGCGGTCATAGAGGAGATGCTCTCCAGCGCCCAGCTTGCCGCATCATGGTGCAATACGCAGCCATGGCAGATGATCATCCTCTCGGGTACGAAGGTCGAGGCCTTTCGCACGGGACTTTACGATCATGTCGTGTCCGGAGCCGAACCGGACCCGGATATCGAATGGCCCTCCTATCAAGGGGTCTATCTGGACCGACGACGCGAAGTCGGCTGGATGCTTTATGACGCCGTGGGCATCAAGAAGGGGGACCGGGCGGCCTCGCAGCATCAGGCGCTGAGAAACTTCCAGTTCTTCGATGCTCCCCATGTGGCGCTGGTGACGTCGGACCGGGCGCTGGGACCCTATGGGCTGGTGGATTGCGGAGGCTTCGTCCAGAGCTTCATGCTGGCTGTGACGGCGCAGGGCCTGGGTTGCATCGCCCAGGCCGCCATCGCCGGATATAGCGGATTCGTGCGGCGGTTCCTGGATATCGGAGAGGATCGGCTGATCCTCTGCGGCATCGCCTTCGGGCATGCGGATCGGGACCATCCGTCGAACAGTTTCAGAGCACCCCGGGCCACGGTGGACGCGGTCGCCGACTTTCGAGGGTGAGACCCAGTCTCACCGCCTGATCTCACCGTCCACGGCATGGGCCCTTATGGCGTCGCTCTTGCCGCGCAGGGAAATTTCGAGGACACGGGTAAAGGCCCGGCCTGGCGGAGGCCCGCCGGCCGCGGTCAGGCAGGCATCGGAGACCAGCATCTTGGCCCCCATTTCGCGGGTGGCCTGTTCCAGCCGGCTGGCCACGTTCACCACATCGCCCACCACCGTGAACTCGATGCGTCGGTCGGCCCCGATATTGCCGACGACCACGGCCCCATAATGGACACCGATGGCAACCTCAACGCCATCGACGCCGCGCCGTGTCCGCTTCGCGTTCCATTTGGCGATCTCGTCCTGGAGGGCGAAGGAGCAGGCGAGCGCACGGGCCGCTGAATCCGGTTGCTGCTCAAGGCCGCCAAAGGTGGCCATGACCCCGTCGCCCAGAAATTTGTCCAGGGTGCCGCCATGGGCAAAGACCACTTTGCAGCAGCGGGTCTGGAAGCTCCGCAACAGGTCGAAAATCTGCTCGGGGATCATCTTTTCCGACATGGAGGTGAAGCCGACGATATCGGCGAAGATCACCGCGACATTGCGCCTTGCGGGTTCGCCGAAGCCGAAGGCCGCCTTGGCAGACATGGCTTCGGCCACATCGGGGGAGACGTAGCGGGCAAGGTCGCTGCGGGTGACCTCCGCCTGCACCTGGGCCAAGAGAGTGGTGCGGCTTCGCCAGACGGCGAGCGCAATGATGAGAGTGAAGGACCCGGTGACGACGAGCTGTGTCCACCACTGGGTGAGGCTGACGAAGGTCGGATTGAAGATCAGCCGCAGGGCCGCTTCGTCGGATAGCTGCGTTCCGTCGAACACATCGACGAAGCGGGTGGTGCCCGGGAGCCAATAGATGATGAGGACGCCGATCGACCAGATCGTGGAGATCGCCATCCCCGTCCACACCACCATCAGGGGCGAATAGGTCAGTGCCGCTTCTGCCAGCAGCAGCAGAAGATAGAGATATTCCTGGCCTCGAAGTCGGGTCTGCACCGGCCAGTCAGCGGCCAGGCCGCCCAGCGGCGGCAACAGGATCGCGGCGGTGATCAAGGTGACATCAAGAGCAATGAAACCGATCTTGATCAGCTTGAAGCGGCGGTGATGACGCAGCCGATAGGGGATGTAGCTGAGGACAAAGAACATCGCGATGATGCCGAGATAATAGACATCACGCGGCCAGGCGACACTTACGAGCAGCCAGATGGCCAGAACCGCCAAGACTGCGGTCCTGACGCGGAATGCGACCACCATGCCCGCGAGTTCGGCTTGGCGAACGCTCTGCCGCAACCGTCCCGAAGGAGACCGGGGCCACCATGAAGGAGGAGCGAAGATAGAAAAGCGACGTGGGGGTAGGACGATAGGACGATTGCTCTCGGCTGCGACAGTCACACGCACAATCCTTGCTGCCGTGAGCCTCCAATGCTCAAGGGCGGCGGATGCCCTGTAAATCGAACTCTCCGTGATCGGAGGAGCCGGCATTGCCGAGACGGGAGGCCATTCTCGCCGTTATGCCGGAAGGATCTGGCTTTGTCATGGCAGGAGAAACGCAGCCGCCTGCGCGGCCGAGCCGCTCGGCGGGCTCAGAACACGACGGTCTTATGGCCGTTGATTACCACCCTGGATTCCAGATGGTGCTTCACAGCGCGCGCGAGGACCCGGCTTTCGATATCGCGGCCCGTGGCGACGAAGTCCTCCGCCGTCATGGCGTGGTTCACCCGCTCCGTCTCCTGCTCGATAATCGGCCCCTCGTCGAGATCCGGGGTGACGTAATGGGCGGTCGCGCCGATCAGCTTCACGCCGCGTTCGAAGGCCTGGTGATAGGGCTTGGCGCCCTTGAAGCTCGGGAGAAAGGAGTGGTGGATGTTGATGATGCGCCCTGCGAGGCGCTCGGAGAAGGAACTCGACAGGACCTGCATGTAGCGGGCGAGCACGATGAGCTCCGCCCCCGTGCTCTCGACCAAGGCGAAAAGTTCACGTTCCCGCTCCTGCTTGTTCTCCTTCGTCACGGGCCAGCAGTGATAGGGGATGCCCTCCATCTCGACGGCCCTGCGACTGTCCTCATGATTGGAGACCACAGCTGCAACCTCCGCCTTCAGCCAACCGACGCGGATCTGATAGAGGAGATGCAGGAGGGCATGGTCGAACTTGGAGACCATCACGATGATCCGCGGCGTGCGCGCCTGATCAACCAGGGTGGTCCTGATGGCATATTTGCGCGACGGCCCGACCAGGGCTTCGGCAATCTCTTCGCGGGTGAGATGGCTCGGCGCCGCAAATGCAATTCGCATGAAGAACTGATTGCTCTCGCGGTCCCAGAACTGGCCGCTCTCGGCGATGTTGGCTCCGATACGGGCAAGCTCCGTCGTCACTGCCGCCACGATGCCGGGCTGGTCCGTGCAGGACAGGCTCAGAACATAGAATCGATTGGCCATCATCACCCCGAACCCGATTGGAGGCTGCCTCGCGCACGCGCCATTTCGGGGGCCTGTAGCGGAGGAGCCCCGGCACTGTCAACAGAGGAACAAAAGTTTCACGTGAGGAAAAAGAAGAAGCACGGACCCTGCGGCCCGTGCTCCCCAATATCGTGACGATGCAGACCAGGCTTAGAAGCCCATACCGCCCATGCCGCCCATGCCGCCCATGCCAGGATTGCCACCTGAGGAGGACTCCTTGGACGGGATGTCGGCGATCATGGCCTCCATGGTGATCAGCAGGGCTGCTATGGACCCTGCATCCTGCAAGGCGGTGCGGACGACCTTCGCGGGATCGATGATCCCGGCTTCGACCATGTCCACATAGCGTTCCGTCTGGGCGTCGTAACCCTGGTTCGGGTGATTGCCCGCCAGCAGCTTGCCGACCACGATGGATCCCTCGACGCCGGAATTCTCGGCGATCTGGCGAATGGGAGCTTCCAGCGCCTTCAGAACGATGGAGATGCCAGCGGTCTCATCGGCGTTGCCGCCCTTGAGCGCGGCGAGAACCGATTTGGCGCGAAGAAGGGCCACGCCGCCCCCCGGAACGATGCCTTCCTCGACGGCCGCGCGGGTGGCGCTGACGGCATCATCGATGCGATCCTTGCGCTCCTTGACTTCCGTCTCGGTCGCACCGCCGACGCGAATAACGGCGACGCCGCCGGCGAGCTTTGCGAGCCGCTCCTGAAGCTTCTCGCGATCATAATCGGAGGTGGTCTCCTCGATCTGCACCTTGATCTGCTGGACACGCGCCGCAATGTCGGCCTTCTCACCAGCGCCATCGATGATGGTGGTGTTGTCCTTCTCGATGACCACGCGCTTGGCCCGACCCAGCATGTCGATCGTGACATTCTCGAGCTTGACCCCCAGATCGCCAGAGATCATCTGGCCACCGGTAACCGTCGCCAGGTCTTCGAGCATGGCCTTGCGGCGATCACCGAAGCCGGGCGCCTTCACGGCTGCGACCTTCAGGCCGCCGCGCAGCTTGTTCACGACCAGAGTCGCCAGGGCTTCACCCTCGACGTCCTCGGAGATGATGAGCAGGGGCTTGCCGCTCTGGACGACCGCCTCGAGAATCGGCAGCATCGCCTGGAGATTGCCGAGCTTCTTTTCGTGGATGAGGATGAGGGGCTCTTCGAGCTCGACGCGCATCTTCTCTGCATTGGTGACGAAATAGGGGGAGAGGTAACCGCGGTCGAACTGCATGCCCTCGACGACGTCGAGCTCGGTTTCGGCCGTCTTCGATTCCTCGACGGTGATCACGCCTTCCTTGCCGACCTTCTCCATGGCCTTGGCGATCATCTCGCCGATGAGGCTGTCGCCATTGGCGGCAATCGTCCCGACCTGGGCGATCTCGCCCGAGGACTTCACCTTCACGGCGCGGGCGCCGATCTCGGTGACCACCGTGGCGACGGCCATGTCAATGCCGCGCTTGAGATCCATCGGATTCATGCCGGCGGTGACCAGCTTGACGCCTTCGCGGAGGATGGAGGCTGCGAGCACCGTAGCCGTCGTGGTGCCGTCACCGGCCAGGTCATTGGTCTTCGAGGCCACTTCGCGCACCATCTGGGCGCCCATGTTCTCGAACTTGTCGGAGAGTTCGATCTCCTTGGCGACGGTGACGCCATCCTTGGAGATGCGGGGAGCCCCATAGGAGCGGTCGAGAATGACATTGCGGCCCTTGGGACCGAGCGTCACCTTCACGGCATTGTTCAGCAGCTCGACGCCGCGCAGCATCTTATCGCGCGCATCGGTGCCAAATTTAATTTCCTTGGCGGACATGGCTTTAATCCAATCGAATAATTGAAAGACATTCTGGAGGCGTCGGAGGTCAGGCGGCTTTTCTGGCCGCTTCGGTGGTCTCGACGACGCCCATGATATCGCTCTCCTTCATGATCAGCAGCTCTTCGCCGTCGACCTTGATTTCGGAGCCGCTCCATTTGCCGAAGAGGACGCTGTCGCCGATCTTCAGGTCGAGGGGGATGAGCTTGCCGTCTTCGTCACGAAGGCCCGGTCCCACTGCGACGACCTCGCCCTCCTGGGGCTTCTCCTTCGCGGTGTCGGGGATGATGATCCCACCCTTGGATTTGACATCGCCCGCGGCGCGCCGAATGACGACTCGGTCGTGAAGTGGTCGGAATTTCATATGAGTTTCTTTCTGCGGCCATCAGAGGCCAGCATCACCCTTATACATGCTTTGGCACTTGAATGATAGGAGTGCTAACGTCGAAAATAAAATCGGGGCGTTTCGCCCGGACAGGAAAAAATCGTTTAACAGTGGGCGAGGATGATTTTTGTCGAAGCGAGAATTTAATGACGTCATTCGAGAGAATATTTGAGGAATTACTTCTCCAGAGGCGTCTCTCAGGCGGCGTCGAGGCGGGTCAACTTCAATGACGAAGCAAACGGCGTATATCGTTCAGGCCTTCGTTGCCGGCCGCGGCAAATCCCTGAGGCAGGAGCCGCCGATCCTGTGTACGTCCGCAGATGACGCCTGCCGGCGCGCAGAGCGCCTCTCGAAGGTCAGGCTCGGGGTCGTCGCTTTCTCCACGTCGGCCGATGTCGAGATGGGCGATTATGACGACACTCCCATCATATTGTTCAAGGCCGGAGAGTTCCCCCCGGCCTTCGACGAATAAGACGTCTTGCGTTCAGTGCCAGCCGCGCGCCGTCGGCAAGTCGCCGGTGACATCAACATGGGCTGCATCGGCGGAGGCGAGCAGCTGCTTGGATGAGAATCTGAGGTTCAGCAGGCGACCATCCTCGGTCAGAAGCTGAATGTTCGGACGGCCGAAGACATCCTTGAGAATGGCCGCGGCCATGCACACCTCGCCTGAGCTTGTCACCCCGCGTGCGCCTTGGTTAAACCCTTCGAAGTCATAGGAGGCCTGGCCGATCTCGCCGCCATCGCACATGACGCGTCCGGTTCCTGAAATTCTCCCGAGATACTGCATGTCATCGCCTCCGAATTTGACCAGGGCATCGCTGCATCCTGCAAATAAATTATAACAACTCAATAAAAAGATGGAATTGTCGCTGAATAATAAATAGGTTTAATATTTGACAATTCAAGTTATTGTTGTGGCGTCGACTGACTCGGAATGCCCCGCCCGAGGGATGGTTATCATTGCCGGTCGGACGCCGCGGCTCGACTCCGCAATCCAAGGAAAAAAATTCATGAATTCCCGCAGCTCAAAGGCCAAGGCAGAGCGTCAATTTCATCCGGCGGCAAAGACCGACAAGAGTGCCGTGATGCGCATGGTCGAGGCGGATGCCCTCCTCGCCCAGCAAAAAACTGCCCGGCTGCGGGCCCAGCGCCTGGCGCATGAGTCGACGATCTTCGTGTCGCCGGCCAAGGTTCTGAAAGCGCCTCCCGCCGCAGGATGAGCCGGGTTCCTTCCGCCTCAGTCCAAGGGGCGCACCCGATCGCGAGGGGTGCCTCGGCCATGCGATCATAAAAGAAGCGTCGTCCCCGCCTGCCCGGTTCGTGCACCGTCATAGACGATGCGGGCGGCCACCAGATCCTCCATGGCGATCCCCATGGCCTTGTAGATCGTGATGTCACCCTGGGTGATGCGGCCGGGCTTGTGACCCAGCAGCACCTCTCCCAGTGCCGTAGCTGTGGCGGGATCGATCCCCGCCAGTTCGCCGCAGCCGACCGGTGGCGCGTTGAAGGCATCCGCGGTCTCCACGAAGAGACGGCCGCGCTTGAGGAGATCCGGTGGAAGCTCCCCCGATGGCGGGGCATAACCCACCGAAGAGACATGGGTGCCGGGACGAATCCAGCCGGCGTCAATGACCGGGGCGTAAGCATGGGTCGCCAGGCAGACCACGTCGGAGCTGCGTATGGCGGCCTCCACATCCTCAACGGCGCGCGCGCCGGAGTGACTCTCCGCCAACAGCTGGGCATCCGCAAAATGCAATGATGCGATGCGGATCTCGGCGAAGTCGCGGACCAAAGGCAGGAGCCGCAGGTGTTCCCGGCCCTGTACACCCGCGCCGATCAGCGTCACCACGCGCGCATCGGGGCGGGCCAGTTCGCGCACGGAGAGGACCGCCGAGGCCGCGGTGCGCATCCCGGTGATGTGAGTGCCATCCATGATGCACAGGGGCGTCCCCGTCTCGGGATCGAAGAGCGCAATCAAAGCGAGGTGGTTGGGAAGGCCCCGCGCCAGATTGCCCTCGAAGACGTTCACCACTTTCACGGCGATCGGCCAGCCCGGCGCCCAGGCCGGCATGGACAGGGAGAATCCTGCGTTCGGCAGCGTGACGCCGACGCGCTCGGGAGACTGGACGTCTCCACTCGCCAGCCGCCGAAAGCCCTCGGCGAGACCGTCGAGCAGGGAGGTGGGGTCAAGAAGGCGTGCGACGTCGCGCTCGCCGAGACACAAGACCGGCAGGTCCCCCTTGGTGATCGTCGCTGCACCAGGAGCGCTTAGAGTGTCGTGCATTTCCGTCTCCGTGAAGTTCTGCGGATCTGGCAGTAAAATCATGGTGACCTACCGGAGCAAATGAGGAATGCTGCTTCATCATAATCTTGGGTAATGATGAAGCCATGCGTCGACTTCCGTCACTGGGTGCCTTACGCGGCTTCGAGGCCCTCGCGCGCACGCTCAGCTTCACGCGGGCCGCCGCCGAACTCGGAGTGACACAAGCCGCCGTCAGCCGGCAGATCAGAGGGCTGGAGACCGAGCTCTCCGTTCGCCTCATCGACAGGCGACCGGGGGCCGTTCACCATCTTACGGATGCCGGAAGGCTGCTCTTCGAAGGCCTCGATAAGGGATTCGGAGCCATTGCCGAGGCGGTGGCGCAGGTGGCCGGCAGCGAAGATCGCCACATCCTGACTGTGGGAGTGCCGCCGTTCTTCTCCGCCGAGTGGCTGACCCCGCGGCTGCACGAATTTCTCTCCATGCATCCGGATATCGAGCTGCGGCTGCACCACTCCTATGCTCCGGCCGATCATCGTCGCGAGGGGATGGACCTTGATATCAGCTGGGCCGGTGCGGACGCTTTCGGCATTCGGCGCGAGAAGGTGCTGGACGGGTCACTGGTACCGGTTGCAAGCCCTGCGTTCGTCGAGACGTCGGGCGGTATTGCTGCGCCCAGGGACCTGCTTGAGCATCGGCTGTTTCACGAGTTCGAAGTCGACCATTGGGTTGCATGGTTCGCAGGGCAGGGGGTGAAAGCGCCTGAGAAAATCCCCAGCCTGAGACTGAACGACAGCCATGCCTTGCTGCGCACGGCACTGGACGGGCATGGCGTCGCGTTGTTTTTCGCGGAGCTCATTCAGCCCTATGTGCAATCGGGACAGCTCATGCGCCTCTTCCCGAACGCCGTGCATGTGGGATTGGATTTTCAGCTGGGCTTTCCGGACGGCCGAGACCTTACCGCTAAAGCAAAGGCCTTCCGCCGATTCGTCCACGCGGTGGCTGCTGGCTCCACCGAAGAGGAGTGATCAACCGGCTTCGCTGTAGCGATAGCGGGTCTCGATGTGATCCCATGACGGAGCTTGAGCCGAGACATGCTGGGGCGGGTTCAGCGCCAAGAAAGTCTTGAGTGCAGCGATCAGTCGGCTCATGGGTCATCCCCTCAGTTTACAAAGCGATAACCAACTTCGCAAAAACTGGTTCCCCAAAGATAAAGGCCGCGAGAAAAATTTTTCCGCCAGGCGGCTATTTACAAAGCGGGTCTCAATCGATGTCCGGGGAGCGGCGGGAAGGTGAAGGCCACGGCGACGGCCGCCAGCCCAACGACCGCGGACCCGAGGAAGAGCCAGGAATATCCGCCAAAGGCATCGAAGATCAGGCCACCCGCCAACGGGCCAAAGGCCATGCCGAGGCTCGACAGCATGGTGACCGCGCCGAAGACGGTGCCGAGAATGCGCTGGCCGAAATATTCGCGCGCCAGCACGGCGTAAAGCGGCATCACCCCGCCATAGGCCGATCCGAAGATGATCGCGAGGGCATAGAACTGCCCGATGCCGCTGACAAGGACATAGGCGGCAATCGCCAGGGCCTGCACGGCCAGACCGGCGATGAGCACCGGCTTGACGCCCAGGCGGTCGGCCAGCGTCCCGTAGAGGAGCCGGCCCCCCAGTCCGGCGAGGCCCTCGACGCTGTAGATGCTGACGGCCGCCATGGGACCTATGCCGCAGATCATGGCATAGCTGACCATATGAAAGATCGGTCCCGCATGCGCTGCACAGCAGGCAAAGAAGGTGAGACCCAGCACGAGAAATTGCGGCGAGCGGAACGCGTCGGACACCGACATGCCTGTTGTAGCGACGGACTCGTGAGGAGCCCTTTGGGCCGGTGCGAGGGCCGGGGGGCGGCGGACCATGAGGGCAGCCGGCACCAGCAGCGTCCAGGCGGCGATGCCGATGATCAGCATGGCGGTGCGCCAGTCAGAGGCTGAAATCAGCCAGCGGGCGAAGGGTGAGATGGTCATAGGCGCGACCCCCATGCCGGCGGAGACGAGAGAGACGGCAAGGGCGCGGTTGTCGTCGAACCAGGCGGTGGTGGCTGCGATCATGGGGGCAAAGAAGGCGCTGGCGGCGAGGCCGACAAGGACGCCATAGGTCAGCTGGAAGACGAGCAGGGATGGCGCACGGCTGGCGAGAACCAAGGCCAGTCCGAGCAGGAGGGCGCCAGCCAGGACGACGATGCGCGCACCAAAACGGTCGCTGGCCGCGCCCCAGGCGAAACCACCAAGGCCCATGACGATGAAGTTGAGGGTCATCGCAGTCGAAATGCCGGTGCGCGACCACTGGGTGTCAACCGACATGGGCTCGAGGAAAATCGCCAGCGAGAACATCGTGCCCATGGCGACGCAGGTCATCAACGCGCCAAGGGCGACGATCACCCAACGATAGGAATGGCTCATGCCTGCACCTCTCCGGGGGTTGCCCCCGTGCCGATGCTACAGCAGGGCTCAGATTGCCCGGCTGCACCACGTTCTCAGTCTCAAGAACGAATGCAGCCGGGGTCAATCCTACAGGTCAGATATTTTTTCCTATCAGGACGCGAGAGGATGCTGCGCAGATGCGGCGTTCAGCCGGCGGCGCGCATGGCGGAGGCGGCCTCCTCCTCAGGCTCGAATGCGGCTTCGATGGCATCTTCGACGCGCTCGAGCCAGATGAAGTCCAGGCGATTGCGAGCATCTTCGGGGATATCCTCGTAGTCGCGCCGGTTGCGGGCCGGAAGCATGACGCGGGTGAGGCCCGAGCGGGCGGCGGCCACGACCTTTTCCTTGATGCCACCCACAGGCAGCACCAAGCCGCGCAGGCTGATCTCGCCGGTCATGGCAGTGTCCTTGCGCACCGTGCGGCGGGTCAGCAGCGAAACGAGGGCGGTGAACATCGCCACGCCCGCACTCGGACCATCCTTGGGGGTGGCGCCGGCCGGCACGTGGATGTGAACGTCGCTCTTCTCGAAGATCGCGGGATCGATGCCGAAGTCGGCGGCACGGCTCTTGACGATGCTCATGGCCGCCTGGGCACTCTCCCGCATGACTTCGCCGAGCTGGCCGGTGAGGATCAGCCCGCCCTTGCCGGGCAAGCGGGTCGCCTCGATGAACAGGATGTCCCCGCCCACCGGCGTCCAGGCGAGGCCCGTTGCCACGCCGGGGACGCTGACGCGCAGGGCGACTTCGTCCTCGAAGATCGGGGGGCCCAGCAGATCCTTCAATGCCGCGAGGTTGATCTCGGCCCGGGAGGCCTTGCCCTCGGCGATGTCGACGGCGACGTGGCGGATGGCGCGGCCGATCTCGCGCTCGAGATTGCGCACGCCGGCCTCGCGCGTATAGGCGCGGATGATCGCCTGCAGCGCCGCATCGTCGATCTCGACCTGCTCCGGCGTGACGCCATTGGCCTCGAGCTGCCGCTTGACGAGATAGCGGCGGGCGATCTGCAGCTTCTCCTGGTCGGTGTAACCGGAGAGGGTGATGATCTCCATACGGTCGCGCAGGGGGCCGGGAATGGTATCGAGCATGTTGGCGGTCGCGATGAAAACGACACGGGAGAGGTCGAAGGGAACGCCGAGGTAATTGTCCCGGAACGTGCCGTTCTGCTCAGGGTCGAGCACCTCCAGCATGGCGGCGGAAGGATCGCCCTGGATGCCCCTGCCCATCTTGTCGATCTCGTCCAACATCATCACACAGTCGCGGGTGCCCGCCTTGCGGATCCCCTGAATGATGGTGCCAGGCAGCGCGCCGACATAGGTGCGCCGATGGCCGCGGATCTCCGCCTCGTCATGGAGGCCGCCCAAGGACACGCGGACGAATTTCCTGCCCATGGCGCGGGCGATGGACTGGCCGAGCGAGGTCTTGCCGACGCCGGGGGGACCGGCGAAGCAGAGGATCGGCGCCTTGCCGTTGGGGGCGAGCTTGCGCACGGCGAGATATTCGACGATGCGACGCTTGATCTTGTCGAGGCCGAAATGATCCTCGTCGAGGATGTTGCGGGCGCCGGCGATGTCGATGGGCGCCTCCTCCGGCAGCTTCCAGGGCAAGGCGATCAGCCAGTCGATATAGGTCCGGATCATGCCATATTCGGCACTGGCATCGGGCATGCGTCGCAAGCGGCCCAGCTCCTTGCGCGCCATCTGCTCGACATCGTCGGGCATGCCGGCCTCGGCGATCGCCTTTTCGAGATCGGCGATCTCCTGAGCATTGCCGCCCTCGCCCTCGCCGAGCTGGCGCTGGATGGCCGCCATCTGCTCGCGCAGCAGGACTTCCCGCTGGCGCTCGTCGATGGAGGCCTTGGTCTGGCGACCGATCTCCTGAGACAGCCGCAACACTTCAATGCGATGTGCCAAGAGCCGCGAGACCTTGTTCATGCGGGCGGTGACGTCGACGGTCTCGAGAAGCTCCTGCTTCTCTTCGGGAGAGATGTCGATATAGGCGGTGACGAGGTCGGCGAGTGCTGAGGGGGAGGACGCTCCGTTGACGGCGGCGAGCAGCTCCTGCGGCACCTGGGGCAGCAGCTCGAGGGCTTCCGTGGCCTGGCCCTTCAAATGGACGAAACGGGCTTCGATCTCGGAGGTGAGCTCGTCATTCTCCTCGATGCGCCGCACGCGGGCGGTGAAGAAGGGCTTCTCCTTGACGAAGTCCTCGACGTGGAACCGCTGCTCGCCCTGGCAGACCAGGTGGTGGGTGCCGTCGGGTGCCGTCACGAACCGCAGGATGTTGGCGATCACGCCCATGCGATAGAGATCGGTCGGGCCGGGCTCGTCCAGGGTCGCGTCGCGCTGCATGAGAATGCCGACGGGCCTGCCTTCACGGATCGCCTCCTGGGCCGCAGCAACGGAGGAGGGGCGCCCGATCGATACCGGCATCACCACCCCCGGAAACAGCACGAAGCTGCGGACCGGCAAGATGATCAAGGTGTCGGAGGCGGCGCCATTGCCGGACGTTCCGCCAGCATCTGCCGCACGGACGGGTGACAAGAACTGGACCATTGGGTTTCTCATATTTTTCTTCGCCTTCAGACTTTCCGCAGCACGACGGCCAAGCAGCCGTTGACAACTGCGGGGCGTGCAACCTCATAGCGGCCCGGCGGAAGCTGGACCTGCCGTTCAAAGCGGCCTTGCGGCAATTCCATGCGATGGATCGTTGCCGTGCGCAGTTCGCTGGGCAGCACGCGTTCACCCGAGATGGTCAGCGCACCATTGTGGATGGCAATGTTGATGCGGTCCGAATCCACGCCCGGCAGAGCCGCGAGAACGAGCACTTCGCGTTCGGTCTCGAGCACATCGACCGGGGGTTCCCAACAGGGCGCGCGATGATGCGCGCGGGACCCGGGGGTCGGCGCGGGCTGAAACATCTGCCGATGCATCCGCTCGGCACGGTCCAGCATGTTCAGGGCGTCGGACCACATCCAGATGCGGGGATCAGTGTCTTTCATCAGGCTCTCCGTCGGCACACCGTTGTGGCTCGCCGCCATGATATGGGTGGTTAGGGACCGGCTTGCCAGTGATGGCCAAGCCTGCGACCCGTAATGCAGGTTAGGATCGTCACGGAGATTGCCGCAAGCGGCGTGGGTGCCGATTCTTTTAGGATCACACGATGCCTTGCAGAGCCCCCTGAAGGTCCTCGATATCCTCACAGACAGAAATGCCGAGACGGCGCAAATCCGACGAGACATCCACCGGCACAGGCTGATCGTCGGCGTCCTGGTTCAGCTTGCCCCCCATGATGATCCTGGCGTCGACGCCGCGCGCCTTGAGCTCGGTCAGCAGCTGCCGAGCGTAGCTCAGGGCCATGCCGTTATGGGTCGAAATCGCCACAACCGTCGCATTCACCTTGGCGGCCATCTCCGCGAGCTCGTCCGGATCGAGGTCGACGCCCGCACTGATCGGCTGCAGTCCCATGGCCTGCAAGGTGGTCATGACGAGATGCATGCCAAATTCATGGATGTCGGTGGACCCGACAAGGACCTTCATTGGCCGCAGGATCACTGCGCCGGACGTGCGGATCCTGGTCTCGATCGTGTCGCGGCGCTCAAGATAGTCGCGGTGGGTGTCGGTGGGCAGAATCGGCTCGTAATGGAGGGGGCCGATCTCCGGGCGTGCGCCGGCGCCGAACATCCGCTCGATCCGCACCGCCCCCAGGCGTCTCACGGCGAGGAGGAGCTGCAGCACGTCGGTCACATCCACGCCCAGTCCTGACAAGCCGGCCAGGAGATTCGAGAAGAACTCGCGACCATGGTGGATGAGCCTGTCGCGCTGCGCCTCGATGGGCCCCCAATTGACCATCGGCATGAGGCGCGGCGCATCGTCGATGATCCGCCGGGTGATGTTGTGCACTTCGACGGTCTCGTCGAGAGTGGGGACGCGTAGCGCCTCCGTGACCGGAATAGGCAACACCGCGCTGCCGGTCCCCAGCCTCAGTTCCGTGAGGACCTGATACAGCATGTCGATGGACAGGGCGGCGTAGTTGCGCTCGACGTCCTTCGTGAAGTGGGTCGTGTCGCAATGGTAGAAGCCATGGAACCTGCCCTTGGGCTTCACCGCTTCCAGGGCGTGCGTGACAGCGGATTTCATCAGCGGGTCATGGGTGAGGCCGCCCCAGGAGACGGACAGATGTCCCCCGACCAGGTCTTCGACCAGGTAGCGCTCGAACAGCGCCCAGCCGATGTAGGAGCTGTAGTCGGAGAACTGGGCGCAGTAGCCATCGTCGAGATAGGACTGGACGACGGCCCCCTGATCAACCTTGGCCCCCATGATGCCGAGTGCCTTGACCATCTCGCCCATCTGGTCGAGATCGGTGCCGTCCCAGACCGGATAATTCCACGAGAACTGGCTCATGTTGCCGATGTAGTTGACGCCGGCTCGGAGCGCTCGCACGCAGTTGGGCACCGACATGGGGGAGCCGATCATCATGTCGGCGAGGCCGGGTTGGATCGGCACCGTCGAGGCCGTCTGCTCCCACTCCGCATCGGTCAGGAGCAGCGGTCCGGTCTCCTTCGAGGCTGCATCCCACAATTGGGGCGGGATGCCCATTCGGCGGTCCATCTGAAATGTGAAGCGGTCGATGCGGAAGCCGCGTTTCGCCGCCTGCTCGCAGATATGGAGGAGACCGGAGCGGGTGGCGGCCCATGTCGGACAGCCGAGATTCATGCAGGTCATGACGCGGCCCTCCGCCGTCATGCGGGCCTTGTATTCGGCTTCGTTGCGGACGCCGAATTCACGGCACAGGAGACTCGTTCCGACCTCGACACCCGCCGCGATGGCGCGGCCTTCCGCCAACAGCTCACCGCCGCTCGGCATGTCGGTGGCAAGAAGGTCCTCATCCAAACGACGCAACATTCCCAACCCTCCGCGCGAGCTCGCAAGGCCCCGGTTTCTCCCGGTTCGCCGCGTCCATCTTGGCGGCGAGGCTGGATCGTGTCGACAGATTCCGCAACGTCAGTCGTTGCGACAATGGCTGCGCTCGTTTTGAGCGTCTTCACCAAAGGATGCGGCAAATCCGGCCAAGACCTCAGGTGGTCGAGCTGTGGAGGGCAGCAATTCTCACGATAAAAATCGAACATCATGTTGCATGAAAAGGATATTTTTGGGTTATCTGTAAACTTATGCTTTATATATCGGCGTAAAGTGAAAAACAGTTGAGTTATAATTTAAAGATTTTGCCCGTTGACTTCGTGCAGCAAGAAACCTCAAATAACGGCTGACTCGTCGGCGAGGCCCACGAGATCCACCGGAGCACAAGACAGCATGTGTATTTCGACGATCGCGTTGCCTTAGAGTTCCTGGAAGAATGAGTTCCGTAACCCTGCTCAATGTAAGGCCTTGCACAGTGGCTCCGACTCCGAAGAGCCGCCTCATCCGATCAAAGTTCGCATTATTCCGGAAACCCTAGCGGGGTTCGCGGGTCAGTATTCGCAAACGTTCCCAGCAGCGTCGCGCCGCCGTTCAGATCCTCACCGTCTCACGCTCCGGGTGTCTTCACCTCGGAGTGCGGTAGCCATCCTGGCGTGCATCGTCGAGAGGCGAGCCTCTCCCGGGACAGGTGCCCGTCGCTGAGCGGCCGAATCCCGAGCGACAGGCTCAGGTCGCCGGTCGGCAGTCTGTGCGGCGAGGAAATTACCAGTGCGCCACAAACACATACAGAGCCGTGAAAATCCTCATCCCAAATTATCCGTCCCCGGACAGTTTCGCGGATAATGCGGTCTATACACTGCGGAAAATGGGTCATGAGGTGGACACTCTGCCCTTTGCCCCTCCGCGAAACGTCCTGGCCCGCGGCATCGCCGAGCTCCGATCGAAAGCCTTTCCCCATTACTGGTCCGCCGCCGAACGCTGGGCCGTGGGACGGGCCCGCCAGACGCGCTGCGACCTGGTCCTGTGTCTCACCCAGAGCCTGCGCGAGGATGTGCTGGCCGAGCTCAAGCGGCATAAGGTGAGAAGACTGGCCGCCTGGTGGGGAGATCCGCCCGCCAATATGCGCGGCATGGGGCTGCTCTCGGACGCCTGGGACGCGATCTTCCTCAAGGATGCTCTGGCCGTACGCAAATTCCGTACGGTCGGACTGCATGCCGAGCTCCTGCACGAGGCCTTCAATCCCGACTGGCACCAGCGGAGGTTTGGTGCGATCGGCGGCGAGATCGTCGTGGCCGGAAATTATTATGGCTACCGACAATTCATCGTTCGGCGGCTGATCGAGGCCGGATTGCCGGTGGCGCTGTACGGCTTTCCCCCTCCACGATGGGCGGATCCAACGATCAAGGCGGCGCATCGTGGCAGCTTTATCGTCAGGATGGAGAAGAGTGCGATCTTCGGCAGCGGAATCGCCTGCCTGAACTCGACCACCCTGGCCGAAGGCGACAGCCTGAATTGCCGTGCCTTCGAGATCGCCGGCGCCTGCGGCCTGCACCTGATCGAGGATCGCCCCGCGGTCGCCGGCTGCTTCGAGCCCGGCACCGAAGTGCTGGTCTATCGGTCCATCGACGATATTACCGAATTCGTCGCGAAAGCCCAGCGGGATCCGGCTTGGGCCCTGTCCATCCGGGAGGCCGGGTCTCGGCGAGCCCATGCGGAACACAGCTACCGGCAGCGGCTCGAGCTGATTTTGCGCCGCGTCAAACTCATGACCTGACCCTCAGAGCCACCAGCGGAGTCCTCTTGTCCATCAGCTATCCCGTCTCGCGGCCGTCCATCACGGCCCTTGAGATCCAATATGTGACCGACGCGGTGCGCTCCGGCTGGATCTCCTCGCTGGGGTCCTATATCAGCCGCTTCGAGGCTGATTTCGCGGCGCTGTGCGGCACGAAACATGCCGTTTCGGTGTGCAACGGGACGGCGGCGCTGCATCTGGCGCTCTTGGCGATGGGCATCGAGCGGGGAGACGAGGTCATCGTACCGGACCTTTCCTTCATCGCAACGGCCAATGCCGTTCTGATGGCGGGCGCGACGCCGGTGTTCTGCGACGTGGACCCCTTCACATTATGCCTCGATCCGAGGCTTCTGGAGGGGCTGCTGACCGGGCGGACGAAAGCCATCATGCCAGTGCATCTCTATGGCCATCCCGCGGACATGCGGGCCATCGTGGATGTGGCGAACAGGCACGGACTGCTGGTCATCGAAGATGCTGCCGAAGCGCATGGTGCGACCATCGAGGGGCAGCCGGTGGGATCGTTCGGGGCGTGCGGGACCTTCAGCTTCTATGGCAACAAGAACCTCACCACCGGCGAAGGCGGGATGGTGGTCACCGACGATGGTCTCCTGGCGCAGCGCTGCCGTTTGCTGAGGGATCACGCCATGAGCGGGCAGAGGCGTTATTGGCACCAGGAGCTCGGCTATAATTACCGCATGACCAATCTCCAGGCGGCCGTCGGCTGCGCTCAGCTCGATCGCGCCGAGGCCTTGCTGGGAGGCAGGCGCGCTCTCTTCAAGCTCTATCAGGACCGGCTCGCCTCGCATCCCGGCCTGCGCCTCAACCGGACGGCCAACTGGGCCGGCAACAGCTTCTGGATGGTCTGCGTCGAAATCGACGGGCTGGACGAGGCCCGCCGCGATGCCTTCATGGGGTTGCTGAAGCAGCGGGGCGTGGACACACGGCCCTATTTCCATCCCATGTCGGACATGCCCTATCTGAGAGCAGCCGATACGCCACAAGCCCACAGGCTGTCCCCGATCGGGCTCAACTTGCCGACCTATGTAGGCCTGGAGGACCGGGATGTGGATGCCATCGTCGGCACCCTGGTCCAGACAGCGCGCGAACTGTCTCTGATTGCTTAAGCGGCTGCTCCTGCATCTGTGGGAGGACGTGATCCGCGGAGTGAGCGGACCCGTGGGCATCCGTCTGCGACGCGGCTACTACCGGCGGCGATTGAAGCGTTGCGGCGACGCTGTCACCATCGCGCCGGGCGTCTGCTTCACGGCGCCGGAATGCATCTCGCTGGGGGACAATGTCTGGATCGACCAAAATTGCATTCTGATCGCCGGTGCCCCTCTCTCTGGAACGCCTGGGCATTGTTCTCACGACGACGGCGAGGCTGGGATCGGCGAAATCGTGATCGGCCACCATTCTCATGTGGGGATCGGGACGATCATCCAGGGCCATGGGGGGGTGAGGGCAGGGGATGCCTTCACCACATCCGCGGGGGTGAAGATCTATTCCTTCTCAAATGATTTCCGGCGGTGCCGGGATGGAACCATGCGCTGGGGCGAAAGCGACCCACACACCATTCTGAGCCCGGTGCGGTTCGGGAGGAATGTCTGGTTGGGGTTGAACTCGATCGTAATCGGCCACTCCATCGGGTCCGACAGCTTCGTGAAGCCAAATGCGGTCGTGTGTTCGTCATTCCCGGAGAACTCGCTGATCGAGGGGGCTCCGGCACTCCGCAAGGGCGCACGATTCGAGGATTCCGCGGTGGCATCCCGGTGACGTCCATCCTACCGGAGATCTGGGCGGTCGGCGTGACATGGATCGTCCTGGTGCTGCTCGTCGCGCGGATGACGCAGCGGTCGCCGCTGGGCAGCGTGGGCTTGCCGATCGCCTTCCTGTTGTCGATGTCGTTCCTCTATTGCGGCTTTGCCTCCTATGGCGTGCCCGGCTATTCCCATATGCGGCCGGACGGGCGGCTGTACCTTCAGAGCTACGGGTTCACGGAGGAGACCGTTCTCGTCGGGGCGAAGGCTTCGCTGCTCGGCGTCTTCGGCTTTGCGCTCGGGTGCTGGGTTTCCGAACGCCGGGCCCTGCGGCACGCACGGCAGCCGGTGCGAAGGGCGAGCTTCAGCCCCTCAGCCAATCGAGAGCTGATGATGGTGCTGGGGGCATTCGGCCTTGCAGGCTTCCTGGCGGCGGGGACCAGCCTGCCGATCCCGATGCTGCAGGCGGTTCTCCAAGTCGGACGGAACGTGGCCGTCGTGGCGATCTGCCTGGGTGCCGTGATCGCCGCCCTGTCCGGGCGGAGCACCGGGCGATGGATGGCCTTGGCCTGCGTCATTCCCATGACCTATCTCGTTGCGTTCGGATTTACGTCCTACGGCTTCATCGTCCTGACCATCTTTCTCGGCTTCTGGCTGTGCAACTTCGTACCGCGGCGCTGGGGAGAGTTGCGGCTGACCGCGGGGGCCGCGATCGGCGGCTATGGACTGCTCTCCCTGTTCGTGACTTGGATGTCCTTCCGGGACCAGCTCAGGGCCGTGCTGTGGAGTGACGCGGGCCTGTTCGCGCGGTTGGGGGCAGTCGCCGACGCGGTTGCCAGGTCCGAATTCCTGTCGCCCTGGAACTTCGCCAGCCTCGACCAGATCAATGGGCGGCTCAACCAGTATATCTTCGTCGGCAAGATGATCGAGTGGCATGCCCAGGTGCCGGGCCTCAGGCTCTATGGCGAGACCCTCTATCTGGCGCTCCTGGCCTGGATGCCGCGCTTCCTCTGGCCCGGAAAACCCGAAATGGGCGGCAGCCAGTTCGTTGCCGAGCATACCGGCATGCGGTTCTCGGAGCGTGCGACCTTCGGTGCGGGGCCAGTGTTCGAGTTCTACGTGAATTTCGGCCACGCGGGAGTGCTTCTCGGGTTCTTCGCCCTCGGCCTGTTCATCCATTTCGTGGACAAGAAGGCGGCGCTGGGATTGCGGGAGTGGCGGCCTATGAGCTTTGCCGGCTGGTTCGCAGCCGGCATGGCCTTCATCGCACCGCTCACCGACTTCTTCTTCATGGTGAATACGGCGGTGATCTCCGCGGCCCTGATCTGGGCGATCAGCCAGTTTCTGCAGAGCGGACATGCTCCTCGCCGCCGGGATGCCGCACGCGGGAAGATGACCGGGGCCCGTCACCGGTGAGCGTGCGCCCGAGGCTGTCCGACACGGCGGCCATCCTGATCTCGCCGGGCGCGGTCGACGCCTATCCGCCGGTGCAGTGTCAGGCGCGGCTTCTCAGCGAGGCCGGCTATGCGGTCGAGGTGGTGACGACCTTTCGCAAAGGTGCGCAGGCCATGGCCTTCGCTGCTCCTGGCGTGAAGGTCACGATCGTGCACCCGCCCTGGTGCCGCGGCCTCAGCCGGATGCACCGAACGACCAGCTTCCTCGCCAAGATCACTGCCGCGAGACTGGCAGCACGCGGCAAGCGGCTGGTGGAAATCGCGTTCGATCCGCTGGGGATGCTCTATAGCGACATGGCGCCCTTTCGGCCCAGCCTCCGCGGCGCACATTTTCATGAAAGCCTGCAGCATATCGAAACAAGCCGCGTGGAGCAGCGGCTGCGCCTGTCGCTCGGGCGCTACCAGTTCTGCATGGCCCCCGATGAGGATCGAGCCCAGCATATCAGGACAGTGCTCAGTCTGAAGGACAGGTTCCTGGTGGTGCCCAACTACCCTTTGCGTGACGGTGCCGGAGAGACATTGCAGGTGGGGAAGACACCCGGTTTCGAAGTCGTCTATTGCGGCACCATCGGAGAGACCCAGAAGATCGACATGATCGCCGCTTCCGTGGAGCAATGGCCGGGCGATGCTCAGTTCACCATCATCGGCGACGACGCCTCGCCCCTGGCGACACGGTTGAAGTCGGGCCTGTCGTCAAGGGTCAACATCGAAGGATGGATGCCCTACGACCTGCTGCGCAACAGGTTGGCGTCGGCTCGCCTCGGCATCAGCCTCCTGGAGGGGGCATCCTTCCAGTGGCGATCCGCGTTGGGCGCGAGCAACAAGCGCTACCAGTATATGCAGGCGGGGCTGGCTCAGATCGGAGACGGCAATCCAGGGGTGCCAGGCCTCATCGAGGGCAACGGGATCGGGATTTGCCTGAAGACTGTCTCTCCTGGCGACATTGCGGCGGCGGTTGCACTCTACTGCAACACTCCAGAGCGATGCGTGATGGAGGGGCGGCGGGCGCGCCGGCTCTATTGGCAGAGATACAATTATGATCGTTGCTTTGCCCCGGTGATCGAGATGATCGAGCACAGGTTGCAGCACCAGGCGCTGGCGTCCTAGACCTTTGGCGACCATCAACTTCATCTCCAACCTTGCGGAGGATTTGACGGGCGGCGGGTACTCAGCGCGGAACAGGGCGGTGCTCAAGGCGCTGCGGCGTGACTATGAGGTGCGCTATGTGGGACCCATCGATCCGCCGGCCGCGCCACATCGCAAGCTGATCTCGAAGGCATTGCGGATGGTCGGCCTGCCGGGACGGTTCTCCTTCTACGATCCTGCACGGCTAGAGCGGATCGCCAAGGACTACGAGGCGCTGGCCGACAGGACGGCCAGGCTGGACTTCTTCCATGGCTTCACGCCCTGGATCCTGACCACGCCGTCACGGCCCTTCATCGCGTGGAACGACTGCACATTTCACGACTACATGAATATCTATCATGATCGGAGCGATTTTTCCGGGGATGATCTCGCCAAGATCGAGCGGCGCGAGGCGACTTGGCTCGGAGGAGCAAACATAATCGTCTTCAGGAGCACGTACTTCGCGAAGAGGGGTCTCGAACAATACGGGCTTCGTGCGGAGCTAGTGAAAAGCGTCAGTAATTTTGGGGCCGTCACCCCGCCAATGTCGGACGACTACCGCGATGAGGCGCTGTTCTTGTTCATGTCCACGAATTTTGCCGGAAAAGGCGGGTCCGTGGTGCTGGAGGCCTTCGCGAAGGTCCGCTCGCGCTTTCCCGAAAGCACATTGGCGGTGATCGGTGACCATGCCTCCGACGTGCCGCCTCCGGCGGGAGTGGAGTGGGTCGGCTTTCTGCGGAAGGACGATCCCCTGCAGCAGGCAAAGCTCGTTGGGCTGTTCTCACGGGGAATGGCGATCCTGCATCCGACGATGAAGGATACCAATCCGGCCGTCATCATCGAAGCCGCCTATTTCGGCTGCCCGGCCATCGCATCGCGCGCCTTTGCGATCCCAGAATTCGTGGAGGATGGGCGCACCGGGCTGCTGCTGGACGCACCGCGCGATCCCGATGAGGTCGCCGCCCAGATGATCTGGATGCTGGAAAATCCCGTGGCGTATGCAGAGATGCGCCGGGCGGTGCGAAGCCGAGCCCTGGCCGAGTTCACCGCAGATGCCTTCGAGGATCAGATTCTCGACATCGTGGCGGGGGTGCTGTCCCGAGCGGACCGCAGTTCGGCAGGATCCGGCGCGTGATCCATTCGATCGCGGGCTGGCTGCTGAAACACCGCCACCGGCGGGGAGCCACCAGACTGCTCGGCCTGGTGCTGACGGTGCTCCCCACCACACGGTCCCATTATGGGCCGAGGATGCGAGTCCGGCGGAGGGACTTCACGAACTGGGCGTCAATCTGGGGGCTGTATGGCGCGACCTTGCGCGACGTCATCGAAGTCCTTCCGAGGGATTCGATGTTCCTCGACATCGGTGCGAATACCGGGATCTATTCGCTGGTGGCGGCACGCCATCTGAATGACGGCTATGTCTTCTGCTTCGAACCCAACCCCATAATCTATGGGGATCTGGTGGCGAATATCCGGCTGAACGCGTCCACCAATCTCTTCCCCTTCAACGCCGCGGTCGGGACCCATTCGGAGATCTCGACCCTCGTCTTCGATGCGCATCATTCAGGCGGCGGTTTCCTCGCCGGCAAAGACGGGTCGTCGCGGGGTGTGCCCGTGCTCGTGATCCATCTCGGAGACATGACCGTGATCGACAAGGTGGCCAGCGAGCGGATCCTGCTGTGCAAGATCGATGTGGAGGGAGCGGAGGCGGATGTTCTCGCCTCCCTCGACCAAAGCGGGCTGCTGAAGAAGGTGGACGCCGTCTATATCGAGATCAGTCGGCAAAACCTTGCCCGTTTCGGGACGAATGTGGAGGCCATCTACAGCGTGCTGCTGGCGCATGGCTACAGACCGCTGATCGGCTGCGAGTCCATGGTCGACGGGGACGAGCTGTTCTGCAGACGGTCCAGCCCGCTCTGGCCCGTCCTTGCATCCGTCGTCGGCGCCGTCACCGAGCCTTGACGCGCATCGGACCGAAGATCCTGCATCTGACGCCTGGTTGCTTCGACAAGGGCGGGATCAGCCGCTATTCGCGCTATCAAATATCGTCGCTGCGTCGGATCTGCGGGGTGGAAAACGTCAAGGTGCTGTCGCTGCTCGGGCCCGACGACAACAGGTTGGAGGAGGATTTCGCCGTCGAATGGCACGGACCCGAGGGGGGCGGATCGGCCACCCGGCGCGATCGGCTGGCGTTCGCCAGTCGCGCGGTCGGACTCGCCTCCCGGTGGCGGCCGGACCTGGTCTGGTCGGCGCATGTGAATTTCGGTCCCCTGCAGGCAATGGCCGCGCGACTGGCGGGCGCACGCAGCGTGCTCAATGTCTATGGGTTGGAGATCTGGAGCGGGCTCACCGCGCCTCGCCGGGCCTGCATGGGGCGGACCGACAGGGTCATTGCAGATTGTCACTTCACCGCGAACTACGTCACGGAGAACGGATTGCACACGCGCCCACCCGAGGTGATCTGGGACCCCGTCGATCTCGACCGCTTCCTTCCTGGGGAACCGGACCGGGATCTGCGTCGCAAATATGGCATTCCCGATCCGGAGGCGCATTTCATCGTCATGACGCTGGGGCGGCTGGCGAAGATCGCAGCTCATAAGGGGTATGACCGGTTGATCGAGGTGGTCGCCTCCGTGATCCCGGAGAGACCCGAATTGCGGCTGGTCATTGCGGGACGCGGCGACGACCGATCACGGCTGGAAGCGCTCGCGACCAGGCTCGGCGTCAGAGAGTGCGTGCATTTCAGCGGGGCCATCGATGAGGCGGATCTGGCCGGGGTCTACCGGTGCGCCCATGTCTTCTCGCTGGTCAGCGATCGCGGGGCGGGGCGCGGCGAGGGACTGCCGCTCACGCCGCTGGAGGCCATGGCCTGCGGTGTCCCGGTGATCGTCGGCGACGAGGACGGGTCGCAGGAAGCGATCTGCGGCGACCGAAACGGCTTCATCGTCTCGCCGCGCGATGCCGTGGGACATGCCGCCGTTCTGTTGCGGCTTGCAAGGAATCGCAGCCTCCGCTCAGGCATGGCCGAGGAAGCGGTGGCGGTGGCCCGCGAGCGGTTCGGCCTCGAAGCCTTCACCCGCAAGCATGCTGCCTTTCTCAGCGACCTTTGACAGCTTCCCATTCCGTGAACATCGTCATCTTCGCTCCCAATTACTTGCCGGCAACGCGCTATGGCGGACCGGTCCAATCGAGTCATGGGCTGGCGCGCAGCCTGGTTCGGCTGGGTCACAATGTGCAGGTCTTCACCACCAATGAGGACGGCCCGGACAGGCTCGACGTTCCGCTCGACACTCCGGTCCTGATCGACGGTGTCATCGTGCGCTATTATGCGATCGCTGCGCTGCGGCGGCTGTACTGGTCGCGGTCGTTGCGCAAGGGTCTGAAACGGAGCCTCCGCCATGCGGACGTCCTGCATATCAACGGCGCTTTTCTCTGGCCGGGGCCAATGGCTGCAAAGCTGGCCAGAAGGATGGGTGTGCCTTACGTCCACTCGCCGAGGGGAATGCTCACTGCCGAGCTGATCCAGAGGAAATCGCGGCTGGTCAAGCGGTGCTGGATCGCACTGTTCGAGGAGAGGTGCATCCGACTGGCCGCCGCGGTCCATGCGACCTCGGCGCTGGAGGCGTCCGACGTGCGGGAGCTGTGTCCTCGCAGCGCCCCCATCGTGGTCATTCCCAATGGCGTCGAAGCGCCGGTCGAGCGCGGGCATCACGCCGGCGTGGATCATTGGGCCGAGGTGCCGCCCGGATCCCGGGTCGCGTTTCTGGGGCGACTGGACTGGAAGAAGGGTGTCGACCTCGCCATCGAAGCTGTGCTGCACTGTCCCGGCGCGCGGCTCCGGATCGGGGGTTACGACCAGATGGAGGTGGCCGGGCTGATCGCGCGTTTCGATCCCGGGGGAGAGCGGGTGAGATATGTGGGCCCTTTGGTGGGGCAGGAGAAATGGTCGTTCCTGGCGCATGCGGATCTGTTGGTCGTGCCGTCGAGCCATGAGAATTTCGGCAATGTGGTGCCCGAAGCGCTGGCCATGGGGACGCCGGTCATCTGCACCCGCCGCGTCGGTGCTGCAACCATCGTGCAGCGCCTCGATCCGGCCTCAGTGGTCGAGCGCGACGTGCAAGAGATTGCAGGGGCCATTGCTCGCCTGCTGGGGAACGACGTGCTGAGGGGCGAGATCGGCGCCGCCGGAGAAAGGCTCGTGAGGGCGGAATATTCCTGGGACGGCGTCGCAGCGCGGATGGCGGAGGTCTATGCCGCATCTGCGCGGGCGCGGAAGACGGCGCGCCCCGTCTGGCACCGCGTGCCGGCCAGGCCCTGAGCAGCCATGGGTGCGTTGCCCAATCTGATCGTCATAGGCGGCATGAAATGCGGGACCACCAGCTTTCACGCCTATTTCGACCGTCATCCCGCGATTGGCATGTCGAACCCGAAGGAGGTGAATTTCTTCGCGGGCGAGAATGCCCATCGCGGGGTCGACTGGTATCAAAGCCTTTTCGACGGGACCAAGCCTGTCCGCGGCGAATCCTCCCAGAATTACAGCAAGGCCCATCATCCGCTTTATGCCGGGGCGCCGAAGCGCATCCACGACCTGGTGCCGGAGTGCAAGCTCATCTATCTGGTGAGAGATCCCATCGAACGGTATCTGTCGCATCTGGTCGAGAGCTATATCGGAAATGACCAGCACAAGATCCAATGGGCGCAAGCCAACGACCATTACGTCAAGACCAGCCTCTATTATTATCAGCTGTCGTACTTCCTCGACTATTTCCCGCTGAGTCAGATCCTAGTTCTGGATGTTGCGCGCATCCGCAGAGACCGCTTGTCCGCAATGAACCAAGCCTTCGATTTCCTGGGGGTCGAACGCTTCACAGAGGCGACCGCCTTCGACTTCGTCGTCAATGAGAATGGTGAGGACATCGTGCCCAACCACATGCGGCGCCATCCTGCCTATCGGGTGGCCAACCGCCTGGCGCCCCGCATGACGGATCGGCTCCTGAAGACGCCGTTGCTGCGCAATGCCCTGTTTCCCGGCAGCCTGAAAAAGAAGCTGACCGAGGAGGAGCATGCCAGGCTCGCCAATCGCTTCCGGCCGGATGTCGAGCACTTGCGAAAGTTGACGGGGCAGTCCTTCTCCGCCTGGTCCTTGTGAACGGCTGCATTCGTGACGGCCGGTTGCAGGGTGGGGCTGCGGACATCACGGTTGCAAAGCCGGCGGGCGCTGCGCCGTTCATGCCAGATGATCCCGTGTCGCGACCATGATCCGACGATTGGCACGCTCAGGATTTCTGCGCTCGGTTGCGAAATTGTCGACCGGACAGCTCATCGCGGCGGCCATTCCGATCTTGGCGGCCCCGTTGCTGGGGCGGCTCTATGTGCCCTCGGATTACGGCATCCTCGCCACCTATATGGCCTATGCCCATGTGCTTGCCAGTGTCAGCACGCTGCAGTTCCACCAGGCGATCCTCGCGGAATTGCGAGACGAGCGGGCCGAACAGCTGGTGGCGGTCTGCTTCTGGGCCTCGGTCCCGGTCGCACTCGGTGGAGCCCTGCTGGGGGCGTGCCTGTATGTATGGATGGGGGGCACCCAGGCCTATTCGGAGGCAAGGGGATGGATCCTGTGCCTGCCGCTGAGCATCCTGGCCAGTGGGACCATCACAGCGCTGTCCACGATGGTGGGACGCTATCGACGGTTCGGGCTGGTGGCGCGAAACCAAGTCTCGCTGGTGGCGTTCAGCACCGCCCTTTCTGTGATCCTCGGGCTTTACGGCTACGGCGCCGACGGACTGCTTTTCGCCTATCTGGGGGGACAAGCGGTGTCGTTGACAGGACTGCTGATCGCGTTTCATCGGATGCGGCCAAGAAGGAGAGTCTGGCGAGCCAGCCGGCGCCGCATCATCGTGCTCGCCAAGCGGCACAGGAGCTATCCCCGGTTCGCCCTGCCCGCCGCAATGATGAACTCCGTCAACCAGCAGATCCCGAGCTTCGCCCTAAGCTTCATGGGTCTGACCGCGGTTCTGGGATCATTCGTGCGCGCGCGACAGCTCATGGCGGCGCCCATGAGCCTTCTCGGGACCTCAATCTCCCAAGTGTTCCGGCAACATGCCTCCCATCAGTATCGCCAGACCGGGTCCTGCCGGGAGATCTATCTGAAAACGCTGATCGGCCTGAGCACGGCCGGTTTGATGCCGACTTTGCTGCTGTCGGTCTATGCGCCCGAGCTCTTCACCTTCATCCTCGGTCCGAACTGGACGAGCGCCGGTGAGACGGCGCGGCTGCTGGTGCCTGTGGTCTTCCTGCGATTTCTCTCGGCGCCGCTGTCCTCCATCCTCTATTTCACCGGCGCCCAGAAGCTCGGAATGATCCTGTCGGGCATCGGCTTCCTGCTCATCGCGGGAGCGGTGTGCGCAACAGCCATTCTGTCTCGACAGGGCGAACTGATCATCCTGGCCTATTCGGCGAGCGCCTCGCTTGTCTACCTGGCTCATATCGTGGCGTGCTGGCGACTTTCGCGACAATGATTCCGCGTTGGCCGCTGATCGGCAAGCTGCTGCGCAGCCCAATGCGGATCCTGGAGCTCCTCGTGGTGCGGCATCGCTCCTTTAGGTTTCTCCGGGAGACGGCGCAGACGTCTCTGCCGATCACGTTCGACATGTGGTTTCGGCATTTCGTCCTGAGAGGAAACACGGGGCCCTATTGGCCGATCCATCCGACCAGCGAGGTGAAGGGGTGGAAGAACATCCTGGTGGGGGTCGAGACGTGTCCCGGCTACATGCCCGGGTGCTATATCCAGGGTCTGGGGAAGATCAAGATCGGCAGCTATGGAAGAATAGCGGCCAATGTCTCGATCATCAGCAGCAACCACGATGTGGAAGACCTCAGCCGGCACGCGCTGGATGAAGTGACGATCGGGGATTATTGCTGGCTGTCGGCCGGAGCCGTGGTGCTGCCGGGCGTCACCTTGGGGGATTTCACCATCGTGGGCGCCGGGGCCGTCGTGACGAAGTCCTTCCCGGACGGGTTCTGCGTCATCGCGGGCAACCCGGCGAAGATGATCCGCCGGTTGGATCCGGCGCGATGCGTTCGGCATGAGAGCCCCTATCGCTATCACGGCTATATCCGCGACGACGAATTCGATCGATACCGACGAGATCATCTCCATGTCTGACAGTGCGGATCCGTTCAGCTTTGCCACCGGCGGGCAGAGGATCCTCCTCATTTCTCCGCAGCCCTGGGATGGTTTTCATGTCTCGAAGCATAATTATGCCAAGGAAATCGCCCGGCTCGGCAATGACGTCTATTTCGTCGAGCCTCCCTGTTTCGATCTGAACAGAGGATCGGTGCGCGTCGCCAAGACGGATTACGAGAAGCTCCACAGGGTCCGTTACGCTCCCCTGTTTCCCTATTGGGTGAAGTTCAAGTTCCGACGCCTGTTCCATCTGCTCATGCGCCAGCAGGCTCGTCATCTCACCCGAGCATTGGGGTTCTCCCCCGACCTCGTCTGGGATTTCGACAATGCGTTTCAGTTCGACGATCTTTCGGCCTTCGGGGCAAAATTCAGTATCTTTCACCCGGTGGACGATTTTCGTGCCGGCTCGGGCCATAAGGGCGCGGCGCTGGTGCTGTCGAATTCCCCGCTCTATGTGGGCCGCAGCGGCGTCGATCCGCAATTTTCCTGCGTCGTGCCCCATGGCCTGCGGTCCGAATATGCCCGACATGCCAAGGGCGTGATGGCCAATCCCGGACCCGGCCGCCGCCGGACCGGACCGGTGCGGGCGGGCTATGTGGGAAATCTCGCGCATCCGGGGGTCGACTGGCCGTGCCTGATCGAGACCATGCGAGCCCATCCCCAGGCCGAGTTCGTCTTCTTCGGACCCTATGACCATGGTCGAGTCCCGCTGCAGACGCTGCGGCAGTTGCCAAACTGCCAGCTGAAGGGGCAGTGCACCGCGGAGGAAATCCTGCTCGCGGCGCCGGACATCGATCTCTGGCTGCTGTTCTACGACCTCTCGGTCACCGTCGATGGCGGGGTCAATCCGCACAAGATCATGGAATATCTCGCCACCGGCAAAGTCGTCCTCTCCAACTGGGTGGACGCCCATCGCGGATCGGATCTGATCGTGATGGCGGAGGACCAGACGAACAGATCGCTGTGCGGATTGTTCGGAGATGTCGCCGCCCGTACCGAGGATCTGAACAGCGCCGATCTGCAGAAGAAGCGGGCCGCCTTCAGCCTGTGTCATACCTATGAACAGAACATCGAGACGATCGCGCGCGCCATCAACCGGACGCGCCTGCTGAGACAGCGCGCCCGGCCGCCGACGTAAGCGGCTTCCCCCTTCGTTCACCAAGAGATGAGAATGGATTTTACCGCCTTACATCGCAGGGCGCTGCGGCGCTTGAAGCTGCCGGCCGTGCTCGCCGCCGCAACGCTGCGCATCGGCGATCGTCAGTTCCGCACGCCGATGCTGGGCAGAACCATGTGCGAGCCGGCCGAGCCATGGATGCTTGAACTCCTGCACCGGCTGCTGCCGCTCCGCGGCGGCACGTTCCTCGATGTCGGGGTCAATCTGGGCCAGACGATGCTCGCCGTGATGGCCGTCGATGGACAACGGCCCTATCTGGGCATCGAGCCGAACCCCCATTGCGTGGCCTATGCCGAGCGCCTCATGGCGCTGAATGCGTTCACGACCTGCCGGATCGTGCCAGTGGCGCTCGGCCGGTCGCCAGGAGTCCAGCTGTTGCAGCTCTATTATGCCAGCGCCACCGATGCCTCCGCTTCGCTGGTCGAGGGTTTCCGGCCGGAGCAGCGGATCAGCCGTTTGGTGCCGGTCGCGGTCTTTCCGTATCGCGCGATCGAAGAGGCCATGAGCGCAGGTCCGCTCAGTTTCGTGAAGATCGACGTGGAGGGCGGGGAGGCGGACGTGCTGCTCACGCTGCGCGATGCCGTCTCGGCGTCGCAACCATGGATCATCGCGGAAATCCTCCCCTGCTATTCTGCCGAGGCCGTCGACCGGCTGAGCAGGCAGCAGCAGATCGAGCAGATGATGAAGGATCTCGACTACGTGATCTTGCGCATCCGCAAGGGCGACGGCGACCGCCTTGCCGGACTCGATCTCATTGAGGACATCGGCATCCATGGGGATCTCAGCGCGTGCGACTATGTGTTCTGTCCCTCCGGCGATGCAGCCAGGGTGCTCGGCATGCCGGTTCAGGCCCAGGGGTGAATCATCGACACTCGCCCGAACATGCCCGGTGACAAGGGTCCGTCCGTGACGCTCGAGGGGTATTCCACCGAGAGTTTCTCGCGAGGCCGTCCGTGGGCCATAGAGGTGCTCTGGCACATCGTGCAGGCGGTGCTGATCCGGTCGGTGCTGCCGGGATCTGCCCATCGCAGGGTTCTGCTGCGGCTGTTCGGGGCGTGCATCGGTCGGGGCGTGGTCATCCGGCCAGGGGTGCGCGTCAAGTTTCCCTGGAGATTGTCGGTGGGCGACCACAGCTGGATCGGGGAAGATGTCTGGATCGACAATCTGGCACCGGTCTCCATCGGATCGAATTGCTGCATCTCCCAGGGCGCCTATCTCTGCACCGGAAACCATGACTGGACGCGGGGGACGTTCAACCTGATCACACAGCCGATCGCGCTCCGGGACGGGAGCTGGATCGCGGCACGGGGGGTGGTCGGGCCCGGCGTCGTGGTCGAGGAAGGGGCCGTGCTGTCCCTGGGAAGCGTCGCGACGTCGCGACTGTGCTCCTGGCAGATCCATGCCGGCGTTCCCGCGCTTCCCATCGGGCCGCGGGTGGTCGAGACGTAATTCACCCGCCGAATTCCCTATGGCTCACGACATCAGGACCGCATGTGACGAAGATCTCGGTCATCACTGCAACTTTCAATTGCGTCCACACCATTGGCGATTGTGTCGGCTCCCTGGCACAGCAAACGCACAAGAGGGTGGAGCACATCGTCATCGACGGAGCGAGCCGCGACGGTACGGCAGAGTTTCTGCAAGGACACCGGCAGCATTTCGCCACTCTGGTCAGCGAGCGTGACAAGGGCCTCTACCACGCCCTGAACAAAGGGTTGGCGCGGGTGACGGGGGATGTGGTCGGGTTCCTCCACGCGGACGACCTCTATGCCGATGCCGGCGTGTTGAGGCGCATCGCGCATGAATTTGCCGATCCCGGCGTCGAGGCCGTGTTCGGTGACCTCGTCTATGTGAGCAAAGAAGCTCCTCATCGCATCATCCGCTATTGGCGGGCGGGTGAATTCAACGCCGAGAACTTGCGTTCCGGCTGGATGCCGCCGCATCCGACCCTGTATCTGCGGCGTCGGCTCTATGAGCAATTCGGGTGTTTCGATACGAGTTATGAGATCGCTGCGGATTACGATTTCATGCTCCGCATCCTGACCTCCATCACGGGGAGGGTGATCTATCTGCCCCGGGTGCTGGTGCGCATGCGGGCGGGCGGAATCAGCAATCGTTCGCTGTCCAATGTGCTGAAGAAATCCGCGGAGGATCTGAGGGCCCTACGCGGGAATGGCGTGGGCGGGGTGAGGACACTCATGCTGAAGAACGGATCCAAGATGAAGCAATTGCTGCATCGGCCGTCGTGAGCGCCTTCGAGCGGTGCTCCCGCACCTAGGGGCAGGGGATCACCGCTCGCAGTTTGACGGGGACGGTCAGTGCTGGGTTCAGGGCACCTTGCCCTGCGCCGGCTTTCGTTCGCTCAGTTGGCCGGTGCTTTGGCCAGTGCCTTCTTCAGGGCGTTCCAAGCGGGTGCCGCACGTTCGTTCGTGCTGAGCATTTCGTCGCCGATGGGAGAGACTTTCGCGAAAAGATCGGCACGCTCCTGGTCGGAGAGGACGACCAGGGTGACACCAGCGTCAGTCCACTGCTTATCGGACTTGGCGGCAAAATCCTTCGAGATCTTCGTGCCCTCATCCTGCATTTCATGGGCTGTGTCGATCACGATCGCCTTCAGATCGGCAGGCAGCTGGTCGAGCCAGGACTGGCTCACCCAAGCGCCACTGAAGATCATGCCGGTCTCCTCCTTGATGGCGTATTTCGCCGTGTCAAAGAACTTCATGCCGCCCATGACGACGAGACTGGTGCGGACCGCGTCGATGGTGCCGGTCTGCAGCGCCGGCAGGGCCTCGGTGAAGTCCATGGAGACGCCCGTCATGCCGAGGGCGGCGGCGAGCTTCTGCTCCATGGGAGAGGCCAGGACCCGGGTCTTGAAGCCCTTTACGCTCTCGATGTTCTCGATCGGCTTTACGCTGGTGATCGCGGTCGGACCGTAGATCCACAGAGCCACGCCCCGAATGCCGGCCTCGGCGGCCTGATTGAGATAAATCTCCTGGAACTCAGGATCGGTCACAACGGCATGGGCATGGTCCATGCTCTTGAATTGACCGGGCGCATCGACAGCCTGAAAGCCCGGATTGATGCCGGCGAGAAAGCCGGGGGGAGAAATGAACATCTCCTGGGTGCCGAACTGCAGGCCCTCGATCTGGCGCGCTGCGGTGCCGAGCTGGCCCGCGGGAAAGATTTCCACCTTGATCCGATTGTCGGAGCGCTTCTGCACCTCCTCGGCATAGCGCTTGGCGAATTCGTGGAACGGGTCGTTGATGGTGGTGAAGCCGATCTTCATGGTGAATTCCTGCGCCCAGGCGGAGGCCGAGGTCAGAACAGGAGCGATGGCCAGCACGGAAAGGGTAACGGCGGCGCGAAGGAGAGCGGCGCGTCGTGAAGCTCGAAAGGAAAACATGTCCACTCCTGGGTTTGTTATTGGAAAAATCTCAACAGAAACAGCGACATCTCGGGAACGGCCGTGAGAATTGCGAGGCCCAGAAGATAGACGCCGATAAAGGGAAGAAGGCCGCGATAGAGTTCGGAGGTCTTCACGCCGAGCGTCGCCTGGGCCACGAAGATGTTCAATCCGAAGGGGGGCGAGAACATGCCGATGCTCAAGTTCACGGTCATGATCAGGCCGAAGTGGATGAGGTCGATCCCGAGGCTCTTGGCGATGGGAACCAGGAGCGGGGTGAGGACCAGGATCGCCGAAATGGGATCGATGAAGCAGCCGACGATCAGCAGCAGGATGTTCATCATGAGCAGGAAGAGCCAGACGGGCGCGCCGACGTCCTGGATGGCTGCAACGATCTGCTGAGGGAGGCCAAGTACGGTGACGAGCCAGGAGACCACGCCCGCAGCGGCGACGATGATCATGATCTGCCCGGTCAAGGCGGCGGAATCGATGGCGAGGCGCCAGACATCGGCGAAAGTGAGGTCGCGATAGATGAGCAAGGTGACGATCAGCGCATAGACGCAGGCGATGCCGGCCGCCTCCGTGGGCGAGAAGACACCGGAATAGATGCCGCCGAGCACGATGAGCGGCGTCAGGAGCGCCCAAAAGCCGTTGCGGCTGGCCTCCAGCAGTCGCCTGATGGAGAATTCCGAGCTCTCGCGGATGTCCATGCGCCACGCGTAGACGTAAATGTAAAGGCCCATCAGGAGGGCCAGAAAGAGCCCAGGGATGATGCCGGCGAGGAACAGTTGCGATACGGATTGCTCGGCCGACACGCAATAGAGGATCATCGCGATGGACGGCGGGATGACGATCGCAATCCCGCCGGCGGCGGTGATCAAGCCGCTGGAGAAGCTCTCATTATAACCGGAGGAGCGAAGATTGGGGTACATGAGCCGCCCGATGGCCGCGACGGTCGCGGGGCTGGAGCCGCTCAGGGCGCCGAAGACCGTGCTTGCGCCGACGGTCGCCAAGGGCATCGCACCGCGGCGGCCGCCGAGCAGAGCCAAGACCCACTCGATGATCCGGCGGGACATGCTGCCGCGCGCCATCAACTCGCCGGCGAAGATGAAGAAGGGGATCGCCAGAAGGGAGAATTTGTCGAGGCTGCCGAACATCACCTGATGCAAGGCGGAGGACGGCATCGGCATCGCGAAGCCGAGCAGGAGAAGGGCCGTCGCGAGTAACAGAATGAAGATCGGAAAGCCGATCAGCAGAAATACAAACGGAACGCCGCCGATCAGCCACATGCCGGGAGACCCTGCGAAGGCAGCATCGTGGCGCAGGCCAGAATTCCGGACATGTCAAAGGCCTCCCCGTGGCGATGGCGGCTCTATGGAGCGGCAGCCTTGTCGCGACTGGCGGGACAAAAGCATCTGACCCCGGGAAAGGCAAAAGAGGTAATTTCATAACGACCATGAGGAAGTTAGAGGGTTCGGCCGGATTCCCGTGAAGCTGCGTCCGTTTCCCCATGAAGGATGTTCATGGGAGCCAGCGGAATACCTCATTTGTCTCGCAGGACATGTCCCGGCACTTTGGCGCCGTGGTGGCCCCAGGCCGTCAGATCGAAGCGAGCGGCCATAAGCTCTGCACCAGCGGGACGAATCAGCGGATGAACGAACAGGATGCAGGCCGGCGCGGCGGGCGCGCTGGAGAGGATGCGGGGACCTATGATTATGTCATCGTGGGCGGCGGTTCGGCCGGCTGCGTGTTGGCCAATCGTCTCACGCGTGATCCGAAGATCAAGGTGTTGCTGCTGGAGGCGGGACCGCGCGACCGGTATATCTGGCTTCATATTCCCATCGGCTACTACTTCACCTTCGGCAATCCACGCGTCGACTGGTGTTTCACCACTGAGCCCGAGCCAGGCCTGAAGGGCCGGCAGATCAAATATCCCCGGGGCAAGGTTCTGGGAGGCAGCTCGTCGATCAATGCGATGGTCTATATCCGCGGCCAGGATGCCGACTACGACCATTGGGAAGCGCTCGGAAATTCCGGCTGGGGGTGGACGGACGTGCTTCCCTATTTCAAGCGGTCCGAGAGCCATGTGGACGGGGCCAGCGAATTTCACGGCGGCAGCGGTGAGCTGGCCGTCGAACATATCGGAGAAAGCTGGGAGATCCTCGATTCCTTCGAACAGGCCACCCTGGAGAGCGGGGTCCCGGCCACGGATGATTTCAATCGGGGCAACAATGAAGGGGTCGGCCGCTTTCAGCTGACGCGCCGCAATGGCTTGCGCTGCAGCGCAGCGGGGGCCTTTCTCAAGCCGGCGAGGGGGCGTCCCAACCTCACCATCATGACCGAGGCCAAAACCAAGGCGCTGATCCTCGAGGGCGGACGCTGCACCGGAGTGCAGTTCGATCGCCGGGGCAAGAGCATGCATGCCTCGGCCGGGCACGAGGTCATTCTCTCCGCCGGCGCCATCGGCTCGCCGCATCTGCTGCAATTGTCGGGCATCGGCAATCCGGAGCACCTGAAATCGGTCGGTATCCCCGTCCAGCACGCCTCGCCGGGAGTCGGAGAGAACCTCCAGGACCACATGTCCTTGCGGATGATGTATCGCGTTCGCGACACGGTCACCCTGAACGAGCAGGCGAACAGTCTGTTCAGCAAGATCGGCATGGGATTGCGCTATGCGCTGTACCGGAAGGGGCCGCTGACGATCCCGCCCGCGCTGGTCAACGCCTTCACCAAATCCGACCCGCAGCTGAACCGGCCCGACGTCCAGTTCGTCGCCTATCCCGTCACTTTCGACAAGGTCGGCGATCCGCCGCACCCGTTCCCCGGCTTTACCGCGTCGGCCTGTCTGCTGCATCCCCATGGCCGGGGCAGCGTGCGGCTGCGGTCAAGCCAACCGAATGACGATCCCCGCATCCAGCTCAATTTCCTCACCGACGAGGCCGACCGCGAAACGGCGGTGAAGGCGATGCGGGCAGTTCGCCGAGCGGTCGCCTGTCCCGCGCTGAAGCGGTTCGATCCGCAGGAAATCCAGCCGGGACCCGCCGTGCAGACGGACGATGAATTGAGGGAGGCGGCCGCGAATATCGGCATGACCATCTTCCATCCCGTGGGCACGTGCAAGATGGGATCCGATGACCGAAGTGTCGTCGATGCAAGGCTGCGGTTCCGGGGCATCGCCGGGCTCAGGGTCGTGGACGCCTCGATCATGCCGACAATCACCTCCGGCAATACCAATGCCCCGACGATCATGATCGCGGAGAAGGCCTCCGACATGATCCTCGAAGACAGGAGGGCAAATTGATCGGAGACGGATCGAGGAGGCAGGAGTGATGGGGACGCTTGCAAAAGTCGTCGGAGGGATCTGCGCCGTCTTCATGCTGGTGGGCATCGGCGTCAATTTCGCCAATGTCGTCGGCCGCTACGTGTTTGCAGCGCCCTTCACCTGGGCGGAGGATTTCCTCGTCTATGCCAATATCTGGCTGGTCTTTCTCGGCGCAGCGCTGATCTCGTTCCAGGACCGGCATCTCAGCATGGACCTCCTTCGCAGCCGGCTTTCCGGGCGCAAGGAAGGCGTGCTCAGCCTCGTCATCCTCGTCGTCTCCCTGGTGACCTGCGGGATCGTGACCTGGATCTCGGCGCAATTCGTGCTGCGCGTCTACAAGATGGGCCAGGAATCAATCTCCCTGGAAGTGCCGATGTACCTCTTCCACTCGGCCGTGCTGGTGGGCTTCAGCCTCATCTCACTCGCGCTGGTGGTGCATCTGGTGCGCCTTATCCGCAACAGGCTGATCGTGACGCGGAGCCAGCCGACCGAGCCCATCGAGGATGTGGTGATCTGACCATCAGGCCGTCGCTGGGCGAGGCTCCTCGGCGGTCTCGATGAGGGTCGCCAAAGCGCTGCGGGCCGCGTTCTGCACGTGGAGCAGCGCTGCGGCACGGGCTGCGGGCGCATCGCGCGCCTCCAGAGCGGCCAGTAGCGCGTCAATCTCGGCCAAGCTTTCCGGCTTGCGTTCATCACCGGCCAGGGAGCGGCCGCGCAGTTGGGTGATGCGCGAATTCAGCCGCTTCAGAAGGTCGAGCACGAGGGTGTTACCGGCGCCCTCGCAGAAGCATTCGTAAAAGACCTTCTTCGCTTCGAGGATGATCCGCATGTCACCCGTGGCGTAGGCTTGACGCAGCTCGGCCCCCCGCCGCTTCAACGCCGCGATCGCGGAGGCATCGGCGGTTTCGGCGAATTGCTCGGCAACGAGTGCCTCGAGGGCGGCGCGCACGCGATAGACGTTCTCCGCCTCGGCGCGAGAGATGCGCGTGACGATCAGGCCGCGGTTGGGCTGATGGGTGACGAGACCTTCGGCCTCCAATTCGCGCAACGCTTCGCGAAGGGAGGTGCGGCTCACATTCAGATCGCGGCAGAGGTCCTTCTCCACCAGACGGCTGCCCTGGGGCAGAACGCCAGCACCGATCGCATCGCGCAGGACAATCGTGATCCGGCGCCGCAGCGGGGCGGCTTCCTGTTTGACCGGCGCGAGAACGCCGGAGGAGGGGGAATCAGCCATGCCTTCTTCTCCCGTTATTGGGGCGTCCTGCCCGGATGGTCGCTTCGGTCAGGCCTCATCCGACGACGACAATATGCCCGCGAGCATCGCTTCCGCCAGACGGGCGGCAGCATTCGGATCGATGTACGGCGCTGCGCCCAAATATTGCTTGATGGTGCGAAGGGCAGCCCGGCGTCGATCGGTGAGGCCGGCGATGATGCGGGAGGCGGCGGCGTCGAGATCGCCCGGGTCGGCCAACTCGCCGACCAAGCCGAAGGTGAGCGCCTCCTCGGCCGTGATGCTCTCGCGCGTGTAGACCATGTGGGTGAGCTTCTTCAACGGCACCTTGTGCAGCACCGCCGAGATTGCCAGCGTGGGCGGCAAGTTCACCTCCATCTCGGGCATGGAGAAGGTCGCCCGGCGGGAGGCGATCGCCAAGTCGCACTGGCCCGTGAAGGCGCAGCCGAAGCCACGGGCCTCGCCCTGGACGACGGCGAGGACGGGGACGGGCGTGGCCCGGACATCAGCATAGAGCCCGAGAATCGGGTCGGTCACCGTCTTCTGGATCTGCAGGGCGGACGGAAGGGATGCGCCCTTGGGGTTGGGGATGCGGCCCAGACAGAAGTGTTCTCCCTCCGCCCGGATCACGACGATCTTGATGGCTTCGTCGGAGCCCGCCTCTCGAATGGCACGGCCGAGGGCCACGATGTCGTCGCCGGTCAGGCGATTGCCGTCGGCGGGATTCGTCAGGCGGATCGTGGCCACATGGGAAGCGTTATCGGCTTCCACGGCAAAGGCGGCGTCGCGGGTCATGCAGTTTCCTTCAGAGCGTTGCCTGCGGCGGCCTCATCGATGAGCTCGCAGAGGCGTTCGGGTAAAATCGGGGCTTCGTCGATGCGCACACCGAAGGGTTTAAGCGCATCCTCGATGGCAGAGACGACGGCGGCGGCTGCGGGAATGGTGCCGCCTTCGCCGGCGCCTTTGACGCCGATGGGATTCAATGGGGACGGCGATTCCACATGGTAGATCTCGACCTTGGGCACGATGCCGGCATCGGGGAGCATGTAGTCGGCCAGGGAGGTGGTGACGGGATTGGCATCCTCGTCGAACCGCATCTTCTCGAGGAACGCGTTGCCAATGCCATGGGCGACACCGCCCTGAATCTGGCCCTCGACCAGCAGCGGGTTCACCACCTTGCCGCAGTCGTGAACCACGATATAGCGGAGGACCTTGATCATTCCAGTCTCGGGGTCGACCTCGACTTCGGCGACATGGGAGCCGTTCGCATAGGCCGCTTGGGGTGGCGCAAAATAATGGGTCGAGACGAGTCCCGGCTCAATGCCCTCAGGGAGCGAGAAGCCCGGCATGCCGCCAGTCATGCGCGCGACTTCCGCGAATGTGAGGGCCCCACCCTGGGAGGCGGCAACCCGAACCGTGCCGTCAGCCAGCTCGATGTCGTCCTCGGACACTTCGAACCGTGCCGCTGCGATCTGCTTCAGCTTCTTCACGACCGCGGCCGAAGAGATGCTGACGGACGATCCGACATTGACCATCAGGCGGCTGGCGAAGGCGCCGACACCGAGGGGGATCGAGGCGGTGTCGCCGACCTCCACATCGACCTGGGTGATATCGACGTTGAAGGCGTCGGCTGCGATCTGGGCATAGACGGTCTGGTTGCCCTGGCCCTGCGCTGCCGAACCTGTGCGCAGAAGGATGCGGCCGGAGGGGAGGACCTGGGTCGTGGCGCCCTCGAAGGGGCCGAGGCCCGTGCCTTCGACGTAGTTCGCAATCCCCTGGCCGATATAACGGCCTTGGGCCAAGGCGGCGCGCTGACGCTCCCGAAATGTCTCCCAGCCTGATTTCTCGACGGCGAGCGCCTGGCAGCGGGGATAGTCGCCGCTGTCATAGACAAGCGGCTTGCCGTCGCGAAAGATCAGCCCGACGGGGTAGGGCATCTGTTCGGTGGGGATGAGATTGCGGCGGCGGATCTCGGCACGGTCGAGGCCGAGCGCATCGGCGGCGTGATCCAGCAGGCGCTCCATGGCGAAGACCGCCTGAGGACGGCCGGCACCGCGCAACGGCGTGGTCGGGACCTTGTTGGTGAAGACCACCAGGGTTTCGAGCTTGTAGGCCGGCAGGACATAAGGGCCCGGCACCGTGACCGAAGAGATGTAGGGGGAGATGATGCCCCAGGGGACATAGGCGCCCTGGTCATGGAGCATCTGGCCGCGCAAGCCGAGAAGCTTGCCATCGGCATCGAGCGCCAAATGCATGGTCCAGATCTGGTCACGCTCCTGGACCGTGCTCAGAAGGTGTTCGCGCCGATCCTCGATCCATTTTACGGGCAGACCGAGCAGCTTGGCGCAGATCGGCACCACGATCTCCTCGGGATAGACCTGCAGCTTGGGTCCGAAGCCGCCGCCGACATCGGGAGCGATCACCCGCACGGCCGTATCAGGAATGTCGAGGATGTCGACGAGGGCGCGCTTCAACCCGTGGGGCGCCTGGGTGGCCGACCAGACGGTGAAGGCGTCATGCACCACGTCGAACATGGCCAGCACGGCGCGGCATTCGATCGGATTGCCGGTGCCGCGATGCTGGGGCAGCGTGGCGGAGACGACATGGGCTGCGGACTGAAAGGCCAAGGCGACATCGCCATAGCCGACCTGGATCCGGGCTGCGATATTGTCGCTGCGATGGGCATGGGCGGGGCTCGCATCGGCAGCGATGGCGGCCGCAAGGTCACCGATGATGGGCAGCGGCTCGTAGTCGACAAACACAGCCTCGGCCGCATCCTCGGCGAGATGGCGGCTCTCGGCGATGACGACGGCGACCGGCTCGCCGACGAAGCACACCTCGTCCAAGGCCAGAGGCATCTGGGTGAGCGGCTCGGTGATGGCCGGGTTCGGCACCTGAAGCAGGATCCGCTTGCCCCGAACCTGGCTCGGGAGATCGGAGGCGGTCAGCACGAGCTTCACACCCGGCAGGGTGCGCGCAGTGTCGGCATCGATCCCGTTGATCCGCGCATGGGCGTAAGGCGAGCGGACGAAGGCTGCGTGCAGAGTCCCGGGGAGTTTCACATCGTCGGTGAAGCGGCCCTTGCCGGTCAGGAGGGCCTGGTCCTCGACGCGCTGGACGGGAGCGCCAAAATACCGCGTGGTCATGGCGCGGTCCCTCCCTGGCGCAGGCCGCGGGCGACCTCGAGGGCGGCATCGACGATGCCGGAATAGCCGGTGCAGCGGCAGAGATTGCCTGAGAGCTCACCGCGAAGCTCGTCCTCCTCGATCTCGGGCCGATCGCGGAGAATCTGGGTCAGAGTGGCGAGAAAGCCGGGGGTGCAGAAGCCGCATTGCAGGGCATGATGCTTGCGGAAGGCGGTCTGCAAGGCATTGAGTGTGCCATCGGACTCCTGCAGGCCTTCGATGGTGACGATGTCGGCTCCGTCCGCCTGCACCGCCAGCATCAGGCAGGAGCGTACCGCATCGCCATCGACGAGGATGGTGCAGGCACCGCACACCCCATGCTCGCAGCCCAAGTGGGTGCCGGTGAGGTTGAGCTGGTGGCGCAGGAAATCGGCCAAATGCACACGCGGTTCGACCTCGGCGGTCACCGCGCGGCCATTGACGGTCAGGGTGATCGGATGGTGCATCGTCAGATCTCCGTTTGCCCGCCGCGTCGGGCGGCATCCGTCAGAGCGCGGCGCGTCAGAACCCGCGCCAGACGCTGGCGATAAGCACCGCTGGCCATGGCATCGGTGGAGAAGTCCACGCCGTCGAGGCTTGCAGCGGCGGCCTCAAAAAGCTCCGGCCGGGGTGCCTCCCCGGCGAGCATGACCTCGGCAGAAGCGAGCCGGACCGGCGCCATGCCGACACCAAAGAGCGAAATGGCCGCGCGCGCGATCTTGCCGTCGGACAGCTCCATCAAGGCCGCGACGCCGACAACGGCGAAGTCGCCATGGCGCTGGGCAAATTCATGGAAGCCCCAGCCATGATGCTCGGCCGGCAGCCGGAAGGTCACGGAGGTGATCATCTCCTGCGGCTCGATCGAGGGCGTCATATAGGCGATGGGGTAGTCGGCAATGGCGATCTCGCGCGCTGCAGAGCGCGATTTGACCTCCACCACGGCATCGTGGAGCACGGCCAAGGCCAAGAGCTCGGCTGACGGGTCCATGTGCCCGAGGCTGCCGCCGATGGTGCCGCGGTTGCGGGTCTGAAGATGGCCGACATGATCCAGGGCTGCGGCGAAGATTGGCGCGCGCCGTGCCACGGACGTGTCAGATTTGAGCGTCTTCTGGCGGGTCATGGCGCCGATGCGCAAGGCATTGCCGACGAGCGAGATGCCGGCGAGATCCGCCACGCGGTTCAGATCGATCAGGTGATCGACGATGGCATAGCGCATGTTCAGCATGGCCACGAGGGATTGGCCGCCGGCGAGAAACTTCGCGTTCTCCAAGCTGGCGGCGAGATCGAGCGCCTCGGCTGCGGTTCCGGGGCGATGGTACTCGAAGGCTGCGGCTTTCATCGTGAGGAGCTGCCGAAGAGGCGCTTCTTAAGGGCAAGCCAGAGCAGCCGAAGAAGCGAAGGCGGCCGACTGACCGGCGGCCGGCTGGCAGCCGGTCTGCTGACAGGCCCCGGGCCCGCCAATTCCGGCGACGGGGTGGTGCCGTCCATGGCCGCGGCTGGCTCGGCAGGCGTCGACTGCTCCGATGTGCGGTCCTGCTCGAGCTGGGTCTGAAGATTGCGGGCAAAGTCGTCGATCATCACCTGGGCCGTCGCCTCGATCATGCCGCCGCCTCGGGCATATTGGGCGATGGACCCGGCAAGCTGCAGATCGGTGTCGATGAGCACGCGCGATCCGGCGCCCTCGGGGACGATGTGGAATTCGACATTCGCACGAGCGGTGCCGCGGGCGCGCTGTTCATTGCCTGTGGCGCGGGCCTTGACGCGCATGGCCGTGGCGTCGCGCTCCTCGTAGACCGCCGTGCCCTTGAACGAGAGCGAGACGGGGCCCAACCGCAGGGCCACGGTGCCGACGAAGCTGCCATCGTCGCGCGCTTCGAGCAATTCAGCTCCAGGAAAGCAGGGCGCGACCCTTTCGACCTGATTGAGCAACTGCCAAGTGTCCGCAGGCGCAAGCGGAACCGCAAATTCGTTATGAAGTTTCATATCCACCCTAAACGTGTGGCGTATCCATTCTTTTCAGATTGTCATACCATCATGCAGTATGGCAGTCCAGATGCGGATGTTGGTCATGCCCAGTTGCGGAGGCGTTGACTACGATCACACTGTCTGACAATTTGGGGGCAGAATAAGAGAACCGTGCCTGCGGTCTTTGGGAAGGGTTAAGCTGCCACGTGACGAAAGTGTCCTACCTTCGGGCGAGCCACGGCTTTCGCTCGCCCGCACCGACGCCGGAAACGCTTCTGCAAAGCCACCTGGCCCGTATCGACGAGCGGGAGCCGACGGTGCATGCCTTCACCGCGCTCAACCGGGATTCAGCCCGGCGAGAGGCAAAGGCCTCCGCACAGCGTTGGCTCGAGGGGGCGCCGCTGTCGCCCATCGACGGCATGGCGATCGGGATCAAGGATATCATCGAGACCGCCGACATGCCCACCGGGCAGGGCTCGCCGATGTGGGCCGGCTTTGCCACCGGCCGGGACTCGGCCTCCGTGCAAGCGCTGCGGGAAGCCGGTGCGATCATTCTGGGCAAGACCGCGACGACGGAGTTCGCCTCCACCGAGCAGTATTCAACCACCACCAATCCTCATGACGAGGAGCGGACGCCGGGAGGATCCAGCAGCGGATCGGCCGCGGCCGTCGGCAGCGGCATGGTTCCGGTCGCCCTGGGCAGCCAGGTGGTGGGCTCGACCTTGCGGCCGGCAAGTTACTGCGGCTGCGTCGGCTACAAGCCGAGCTATGGCGCGCTCAATCGGGGCGGCTCCTTCGACACTCTGAGCCAGAGCTGCGTCGGCCTCATCGGTGCCGAACTGGAAGATGTCTGGGCCGTGGCTCGCGCCATCGCCGACCGGGTCGGCGGAGATCCGGGACAGGCCGCGCTCGAGGGACCGGCCGCGTTGCCGGCGCCCAAGGCGCCGCAGCGGCTGGCCGTGCTGGAGACGGATGGATGGCGGCACGCCTCAAAGGGCGCCCTGGCGGCGTTCGAGGCAGAACTCGACCGGCTGAGAGCGGCGGGCGTGGAGATCGTCGGGCGCTCGCAGAATGCCGGCATGGCAGCGCTGGAAGAAGCCTTGGACGGGGCCCTCGCCCTGACGTGGCGGATCATGTCATGGGAGTTCCGGTGGCCTCTCGGCGCCTATGTCAAGACCCATCCGAACTTGGTGAGCGCCGCCATGCAGGGGCGCCTCGCCGATGCCGAAAAGATGACCCCGGCCGATTACAATGCTGCGCTGGCGGCCCGTCAAAGGGTGCGAGACATCTTCGCCCAGCAGATGGAGCATCTCGACGGCATGATCGCACTCTCGGCAACGGGTGCCGCGCCTGTCGGGCTGTCTTACACCGGCGATCCTCGAATGAATGTTCCCGCCTCCCTTCTCGGTGTGCCGGCGGTCTCGCTTCCCGTTCTGGCGGACGAAGGACTGCCGCTGGGCGTGCAGTTGATCCGATCGGCGGGAGACGATGCCGGGCTCATGGAGCTTGCAGCCTGGCGGTGGACAATGGAGAATCCTCACTCCGGTTCCGACGTGGCCAGCAGGGGAGCATAGGGTGCAGGCCTTCAAGCGAGCGCTCGACGGCATCAAGTTTGCCATTGGCCTCCTGCTCCTGGCAGGGGTGATCCTCAACTTCGTCAATGTCTTCCTGCGATATGTCTGGGGACGGCCGTTCTCCTGGACCGAGGAGGTCATGGGCTTCGGCCTGCTCTTCATCGTCATGGCAGGTTTGATCGTGGCGACCGCATTGGATGAAAACCTGAAGATCGATGTTCTCGTGCAGGCGGTTTCACGCCCGGTGCAGAAGGCGTTGAGGCTGTTCGCCCATGCGGTCTGGATCGGCGTCAGCATCTATCTGGCCATGCAATCCTATACGGTCATGTCGCTCATGCTCAGGCTCGGGCAAAAGAGCATGGCGGCGCGCATCCCCACATGGATCCCGCACAGTTTCCTCTTCGGCGCCTTCGTCTTGTCGGCGCTCGCTGCGATCTATGCGATGGTGCGCGAGATCAAGGCACGCCCCGAAGAACCGGGGGTGCATCTGCCGGGCGGTGTCGGCCCCATCGTCGAGGATAGCGGCAAGTCATGACCTGGACCCTCGTCGTCCTTCCCTTTGCCGCTCTGCTGCTGGGACTTCCAGTGTTCCTGGCGCTGATTATCAGCGTCCTGGCGACCATCGCGTTCTTCATGAACATGCCCGGAACGATGCTCCATCAGACCATCTTCGGGAGCATCTCAAGCAATACGCTGCTGGCCATCCCGTTCTTCATCTTCGCCGGCGAGTTGATGGGGCGCGGAGGCATCTCCCGGCGCATCATCGACTGGGTGTTGTCGCTGGTGGGGCGCACACCCGGCGCGGTGGGTCTGGTGGCGGTGGGCACGAGCAGCATCTATGGCGCGATCTCGGGATCCAGTCCCGCCACGGTCGCCTCGGTTGGGCGGCAGATCTATCCCGACATGATCCGCAATGGCTATGGGGTCCCCTTCTCCCTGGGGCTCATCAATGCCGGCGGTGCGATCTCGATCGTCATTCCGCCGAGCATCAATTTCATCCTCTACGGGGCGGTGGCAGAGCAGTCGATCGTGCAACTGTTCACGGCCGGCATTCTCCCGGGCCTGCTGCTCAGCGTCTCCTTGGCCCTGGCGGTGATCGGCTACGCCATGCACAAGAACATCCGGGAAGGGACGGCGTTCTCCTTCAGCAATGTGATCCATTGCACGCGGCGCGCCTTCTGGTCGCTGCTGACGCCGATCATCGTGCTTGGGTCGATCTATGGGGGCATCGTTTCGCCGACGGAGGCGGGCGGCATTGCCTGCGTCTATGCGCTGGTCGTGACGGTGCTGATCCACCGGGACCTCAATCTTCGCGAGGTTCTGGACATCGCAGGCAACTCAGCCCTGCTGACGGCGCAGATCATGATCATCGTCGCGGCGGCCGCGGTGTTCTCCTGGATCCTCACGGTCACCGGATTCCAGGCGAGCCTGGCCGGGTTCGTCACGCATATGGAGCTGAGCCCGTGGATGTATCTGCTGGCGGTCAACATCCTGCTGCTGATCATCGGCTGCTTCATCGATCCCACCTCGGCGGTGCTGACCCTGACGCCGCTGCTGTTGCCGATCGCCATGCATCTGGGGATCAACCCCATTCATTTCGGCGTGATCATGACGGTCAATCTCAGCATCGGCATGTATACGCCGCCCTTCGGTCTCAACCTGTTCGTCACGCAGGCGGTGCTCAACGCCCGGACGATCGACATTTACCGGGGCGTTGCACCCTTCGTGGTTCTTCAGGTGCTCACGCTGCTCGTGATCACCTATGTGCCCTGGTTCTCCACGGCTCTACTCAACTAACGTCAGCGTCAGACACCATCGCAAACGTAACAAAAGGGAGAACGCGATGACATCCACAGGCAGGTTCAGACGGCAATTCTTAGGCATCATGGGGGCCGCGGCACTCACCATGACGTGGGTCGCCCCAGGATTGGCGGCAGATTTCACGATGAAATTCTCCACGCCGACCATCAACGACCTCCAGCATGAATGGATGAAGCGGTACAAGGAAGAGCTGGAGAAGCGCTCAGGCGGTCGCATCGAGGTCCAGCTCTACCCGGCAAGCCAGCTGGGGCCGGTGAACACCGTCCTCGAAGGGATGCAGCTCGGAACGATCGAGGGCACCATCAATCCCTCAGAATTCTATGTGGGCGTCGATCCGCGATTCCAGGTGCCAGCGGTGCCGGGACTCTTCGATTCGATGGAAGATGCGCGCAAGAAGCTGAACGATCCCAAGGCGCGCGAGAATCTGCTTAATCTCGGCGCCGACAAGGGCATCATCGGAATCAGCCTTCTGGTCTATGGACCTCAGGTCATCGCCACGCGCAAGGATGTAAAGACGCTGGCCGATCTTGCGGGCCAGCGGCTCCGGGTTCTCGCCTCGGAGACCGAAACGGGCACGATCACCGCGTTGGGCGCCTCCGCCGTGCCGATGCCGCTCAATGAAGTCTCCGCAGCGCTGCAACAGGGCGTGATCGACGGTGTCAGCTCGGTCTTGGACGTTTTCGTCTCGCTGCGCACCAACGAGGTAGCGCCTCATCTCCTGCGGACCGAACTCTGGTACCTGAACACCATCGCTTCGGTGAGCAAGGCTTGGCTCGACAGCCTGCCCGAGGACCTGCAGAAAATGGTCATCGAGACGGGCAAGGATCTCGAACAGCCCATGTTCGAGCGTCAGCTGGAGCGCGACAAGGCGAACCGTGAGACTTGGGCCGCCAAGGGTGGCACTTCGGTCGAGCTGCAGGGTGCGGATGAGGAAAAGGCGCAGGCGGCAGCGGCCGGCGTCGCCAAGGCATTCCTCGATGCCCATCCCGAAATGAAGGAAACCTACGACCTGATCAAGAATGGCGGTTCCAACTAGCCATTTCGAGATCGTCCAAAAGGCTCATCGGCGGTTTCGCCGGTGGGCCTTAGTGTGCCCTAGTGGGCCGGTGCCGCGAAGTCCTGCATGATGTTGCTCTGGGCCACGCGCACGGTCTTCATGGCCGCCGGGGTGTTGCGGCTGCGGCCCACGAAGCGTGGAACTCCGGCCGTGACGACGGCGGCCACGGCCGGTATGTCGCCGTTGCGGATGGCGCTCAGGGCGTCCATTTGCGACCCGCCGGCGCAGGCATCCAGAATGATCACGTCCGCGTCGCGGCCCGGGGCCAGGATGCCGCTGTTCAAACGGTAGACACGCGCATTGTTGCCCGTGGCCGCCGCGATGGCGAGCTCCGGATCCATTCCGCCGAGCGAACAGAGATGGGTGATGGTGTAAAGCACGCCCAAGGGCATGATGCCGCTGCCCGTCGGGGTGTCGGTGGCAATCAGCAGGCGCTCCAGCTGGCCGGCACCGGACAAGAGGTCAGCGGTGAGCAGCGTCGTGCGCAGATTGCCGGCGGTGCAGACCTGAAGAGCGATCTCCGACTGGTCGACGAGGCGAGGGAAATCCTCGTCCGGCATGGCGACAGGGCCGCCATTGACGTGGAAGGACACGTGGGGATCGGCGGCGAGGACGTGGCTTCCCCAGATGCCGGAGGAGCCCGGGATCGAAGAGCCCCCCGTGTGCATGGTGGTGATCATGCCGTGGCTTTTGGCCATGGCCACCATGGGCGCATATTCCATGGGGTCGGCAAAGGCGCCGAAGCCAGCCTTGGCCAGCCACACGCCGCGCGCGGCGAGTTCGCTGAAGTCCTTGTCCTCGAGACCCGGCTCCAGGATCACGGAGCCGGCGTGGACGCGCATGCCGCCGGGACGGAACTGTTCAAAGGATTTGAGGGCGGCGACGGCGAGCGCCTTCACGCCCTCGGGATCCTTGGGGCGACCGGGCGTATGCACCTCGGAGGCCGAGATGGCGGTGGTGATGCCGCCATGGGTGTAGCTTTCGAGATAGCCGACCGTGCGCTGGCGCGGGGTGTAGTCACCGAAAGTGATGTGCACATGGCTGTCGATCAGCCCCGGTGCAGCGATGGCGCCGCCGCCGTCGATGACGACGTCGCAACCGCGCAGGGCCGCATCGGAAACGCTGCCGATTTCGACAATCAGGCCGCCATCCATGAGAATGGCGTCACCCGCTACGGTCGGCGCGGCGAGATCGCCAGAGATGATGCCGCCGAGATTAACGATGGCCGTACGCATGGAAGCCTCCCCGGGATGCTCAGCGCCGCGCCGCCACCTCTTCGTGGGTCAGACCACCGACCCGGGCATTGAGACGGCCGCCACTGGCCATGCAGAAGATGACCGCAACTTCGTCGGGAAGGGGCGTGTCGGGCATCGTGAGGGACATGCCATCATAATGCGACCGCACATAGACGTCGTCCTTGTGGTTCATGGGGATGTCGATGGGTGCCCCGGGCCCGGCGACCTTGGTCATGGACGAGATCCATGCCTTGCCCCCGCCGAGCGACGAACGGAACGGCTCGGCAAACGCCGTCGTGAGCAATGCGTTCGCATGTTCCTGTTCACCGCCGATGCCGACGATCCCACCCTTGCCGTAGCTTTGGACGGGAACGTCACCCATGGCGGCAAGGGCACGCTGCGCCATGGTCGTGGCGAGAGCAGCACTCGCCTCGATCAGGGGGGAAAGATCGGCGACATATGTGCCGACGAAAGGATTCTCCACAACCGCGACGACGGCGATCTTGCGCAACGGCCGGTCGGATGCGCGGCCGAAATCCTCGGATCGATCCTCGATGAAGGTGAACTGGCGGCGGATTTTGAGCTGCATGGATCGTCTCCCGCGCTGGCAGAAACTTGACAGGGCAACGTCTTTCGTTAGACTTTGTCAGACAATCTGTCAATTCTGGAAACAAGCCAATACCATGGTCGCAACCTCGCCCAAGGGCCAAGCCATTCTCTTCTCCGAGATGACACCGGACGCCTCCTTCGAGGCCAAGTTCAACCGCTGGTATGATGAGGAGCACATCCCGCTGCGCATGGGATGTTCGGGCTTCGCCAGCGCCCAGCGGTACAAAGCGCGCGACGACGGGAGCTATCTGGCCGTCTATGAGATGGAGGATCTCGGCGTGCTCGGCCGCGACGACTATGCGGCCGTCAAAAACGAGCCTTCGGACGAGACCAAGTGGATGCTGGCAAATGTGACCGGCTTCACCCGCTATCTGGCGGCAGAGACAAGCTGCTTCACCCAGGAGGGGACCGATCCCAAGACGGCGCTCGATGCCCCCGTCATCCACTCCGTCTGGTTCAACGTTCCGGATTCGGAGCGCGCGGAGTTCGACGACTGGTATGAGAGCGAGCATATTCCGCTGCTCATGAAGTCTCCGGACTGGCTGATGGTGCGACGCCTGAGCGTGTCCGAAGGCACGCCGGATCCCTTCACGCATCTGTCGATCCACTATCTCGCCCGGGAGGAAGCCCTGAACTCGCCGGAGCGGCAGGCGGCACGGACCACGGCGTGGAGGGACCGACTTGCCGCGAGGGACTGGTTCAAGGCGCGGTATGCCGTCTTCCGCTGGCTCGGCGAGCGACAGCATGGCCGAGGCTGAGGGCCGAGTTCCTCTGGACCTGCTGGTTCGGCCGAGCACCGTCCAGGGCCAAGCCGTCGAAAAACTGCGCCAGGCGATCATCGCCGGCGTGTTCAAGCCGGGGGACCGGCTGGTGGAGGCCCGGCTGTGCAAGATGCTGGGCGTGAGCCGACCCTCGGTGCGGGAAGCGCTGCGCAGCCTGGAGGCGCAGCACCTCATCGCCATCGTGCCCAATCGCGGAACCCAGATCCCGTTCATTTCCTGGCAGGAGGCCCGCGACATCTATCATGTCCGCGCGCTGCTCGAAGGGGATGCGGCGGCACTGTGCGCCACGCGTGCGTCGGCTGAGGACGTGGCGGCCATGCGGTCCGCCCTGGATGACTTCGCAGTGGCTGTGCAGAAGGGCGATCGGGCCGGGCTTCTCAAGGACACTGCGCGCTTCTACGCGGTGATCCTGCGAAGCTGCGGGAATGCCGTGATCGCAGACATGCTGGTGGGATTGCTGGCGCGCATCAGCTTCCTCCGGGATCGTTCGATGTCGCGGACCGGCCGATCGGCCCTGAGCCTCGCCGAGATGCGGGCGATTTGCGACGCGATCGAAAGCGGAGACGAGGCCGCGGCCCGGGCTGCAGCCATCCTGCATGTCCAGATGGCCTCCGAGGCCGCCCGGGAGACTTATGAGGATGATGCCGCGACCCCCGCCATGTCGACGCCCCGCCGTTCCGGCACATAGCCGGTGACGAGCCCATGATGCGTGACGACAATCGCCGCGGAATTGTTCTGATGATCGTGGCGATGATCGGCTTCATCGGTAACGACACGCTGATGAAGCTCGCCAGCGAGGACATGCCCGTGGGGCAAGCTATGTTCCTGCGGGGGCTTTCGCTGATCCCGGTGCTCATGATCGCGGCCTGGAAGAACAGCGCCTTTCAGGGCTTCAAGGTTGCTTTTCACCCCGCGCTCGTGCTGCGTACGCTCGGCGATGCCGTGTCCGCGATGCTGTATATCAGCGCTCTCGCCAGGCTGCCGATCGCCAATGCCACCGCCATCTTGCAACTCGTGCCCCTGCTGTCGACGGCCGGAGCCGCCCTTGCCTTGGGAGAGAAGGTGGGCTTGCGGCGCTGGTCCGCCGTGGTGATCGGGTTCGCCGCCGTGTTGCTGATCATCAGGCCGGGGCTGGACGGCTTCAACGTCTGGTCGCTCGTCGCCCTGCTCGCGGCCTTGTTCGTTACGGTGCGGGATCTGTCATCGCGACGGCTGCCGCCGGGGACATCGTCGATCTTCGTTTCGCTGATCGCGGCGGTCAGCGTCACTCTCTTGGCCGGGGCCTTGGGCAGTTTCGAGACGTGGCATCCGATCACAGCCCGCGGCGCGGCCTATGCGCTGGCCGCGGGCTTCATTATCGCAGGTGCCTATTTCACCATCGTGAGTGCGGCGCGGGTCGGCGAGGTCTCCGTGGTGGCACCGTTCCGCTACACGATCATCCTCTGGGCGATCCTCATTCAGGTGGTCGTTTTCCACACGGTCCCCGACGCTGCCACCTTTATCGGTGCCGCGGCCCTGGTGGCGGTCGGCACCTATTCGTTCCTGCGCGAGAAACGGGTCGCACCCTAGGGGACGCGGTCAAGCGCCGAGCTGAAGAGGTGTCAAATGTCCTTGTCGCCGCCCGACCAATCCACGGGTCCGTCGACATAGCGGAGGCCGCGATCGGAGAGCTTCGAGCGAAGGTTCAAGACATCCAATGTCACCTCGCCCTTGTTGAGGCGTGCACGAGTGGAGACCTCATCCTGCTCGCGGCGACGGGCAGCTTCCAGGACGCGGGCCCCCTGGAGACGCGGGATCACCACCACGCCATCATCATCGGCGACAATGATGTCGCCAGGGACGACGTAAGCACCGCCGCAGGTCACGGGAACATTGGCGCTGACCACGGTTTCCTTGACGGTGCCCTGGGCGGAGACACATCGCGACCAGACCGGAAACTGCATCTCGCGGATCTCGGCGACATCGCGGATGCCGGCGTCGAGCACCATGGCCACGGCGCCGCGGGCCTTGGCGGCGGTCACGAGGAGATCGCCGATATAGCCGTCGGTCGAAGGCGAGAGGGTCGCCACGACGAGGATATCGCCGGGGTGCAGCAGCTCAAGGGCCACGTGAAGCATGAAATTGTCGCCGGGCGCGCACAGAGCGGTCACGGCAGAACCGGCGATCCTGGCTCCCTGCTGGCGGGGGCCGATGCCGGTATGCATCAGACCCATCCGGCCAAGCGCCTCATGGGCTGTGGACACGCCCACTTTGGCGAGACCCTCAATGATCTCTGCGGATGCGCGTTCAATGTTTCTAACGGCGATACGGTTCATGCCAGCTCCTCTACCACGGCGGGAAAGACACGCTGATAGGCCTCAGCATGGGTGATCGTTATGCCTGAGTTCGCGTTCATCGTCGCCTGCAGGCCGCGCTGCAGAGCGACGCGAGTGTAATATTCCCACAGGAACTCCTGGGCCTGCATGCATTCGAAGGCTCGGCGCTTGATATCCCAGACTTCATCGATGTTCAGGAAGACCTGGGGCTTCCAGTTGCACTGCTCGGTCTGATGCGGCTCAAAAAGGAAGAGGGGCGGGGCGGCGACGACGGGCGCGCCCGGATTGTGACCATGGGCCTGGGCGATGATGCGGGCTTCGTGCGTGAAGTTCTTCGCCAGAGGGTGATCGTAATTGTAGGGATCCTCCGCGGAATGGCCGAGAATGAAGGCCGGCCTCAGGTCCCTGATAATATCCGCGAGACGGAAGAGATCCTCGTCAGCGACCCGCAGCGGATAGTCGCCGAGATCGAACATGATGAGTTCGGCGCCGAGGATCTCGGCTGCGCGCTCGGCCTCCTTGCGGCGGGCCGACTTGACCTGATCCAAGGTCGCTCCCGGCTGGCGCCAGAGCCTGGCACTCTCACCGCGCTCGCCGAAGGACAGGCAAACCACCACCATGCGGTAACCCCGCTTGGCGTGGAGGGCGACCGCGCCACCGGCTCGCCAGACAAAATCGGCCGCATGAGCGCTGACCACGAGACCTGTGGGCATGAGTTATCCTCCGTTGAAGCAGAAACTCCCCACCCTTACGACGGCGTCCCGGCGGCACGCTTCGCACGAGCACGCAACGAGGAGACGACAGACCAAAGGATGGCGAGGGCCGATATGGCCAGAAATGTCGCGCTGACCGGCCGCGTCAGGAACACCATCAGGTCGCCGTCGGTCAGAAGCAGGGACCGGCGGAAATTCTCCTCAAGCAAGGGCCCGAGGATATAGCCGAGGAGCATCGGTGCCGCCTCGAAACCGATCTGGATCAGCAGATAGCCAGCCAGCCCCAGAACGGCCACCGAGAGGACGTCGACGTAAGAGTAGGAAATGGAATAGACGCCGACCCCGATCAGCACCACCACGGTGGGAAAGAGATAGCGATAGGGGATCTTCAGAATGCGAACCCAGATGCCGACGAGCGGGATGTTGAGCACGAGCAGGATGAGGTTGCCGATGAAGAAGCTGCCAACGAGTCCCCAGAACAACTCAGGATTTTCCGTGACGACCCGGGGGCCGGGCTGGACGCCATGGATCAGCAAGGCTCCCAGCATCAATGCCATGACCGCATCCCCCGGGATGCCCAGGGTCAAAGTGGGGATGAACGCGGCCTGAGAGGTGGCGTTGTTCGCGCTTTCCGGACCGGTGATGCCCTCGATGGCGCCGTGGCCAAATTGTTCCGGGGTCCGCGAGATGCGCTTTTCCAAAGCATAGGACATGAAGGAGGCCATGGAGCCGCCGCCGGCACCCGGAAGAATGCCGACCCCGGTGCCCACGCCGGCGCCGCGAAGGATCGGCGCGATGCTTCGCCGGACGTCCTCGCGGGTGGGTATGAGTGAGCGCAGCGTTATGTTCTCCGAACGCAGGGTGTGCCCACTCCGGCGGCCCGCGCTATTGATGACTTCCGACAGCCCGAAGAGCGCCATGGCGAGGGCCACGATGCTGACGCCGTCGAAAAGCTGCGGAATATCGAATGTGAACCGCAGGGTACCGGTGTTCACGTCGGTGCCGACGAGGCCAAGAACGAGGCCGATCACCACGGACGCGACCCCAATCAGGGGATTGCCCTGGACGAGAGTGGCGGTGGCCACGAGCCCCAAGACCATCATGGCAAAATAGTCCGCCGAGCCGAAGGTCAAGGCGACCCGGGCGAGGGGCGGTGCCAAGAGGATCAGAACAATCACGGCGAGAATGCTGCCGACGAAGGAAGCAACGGCGGTCATGAACAGAGCAATGCCGGCGCGGCCCTGGCGGGTCATGGGATAGCCGTCGAGGCAGGTCACGGCGGTCGAGGCGGTGCCGGGAAGGTTCAGAAGGATCGAAGCTACTGAACCCCCATATTGGGCGCCATAGTAGATGCCGGCCAACATGACGAGGGCAGCCGTGGTCGGGACGTGAAACGTCAATGGCATGAGCATGGTGATGGCGGCGAGATGCCCGATTCCGGGGAGCACGCCGACGATCATGCCCAGGGTCACGCCAAGAAGGCAGTACCAAAGATTCTCAGCGACCAGCGCGGTCGAGAGCGCCAATTCCATGTTGTGGAGGAAATCGGTCATGGCCGCCACATTACCGGAGTGAGAGGGATCTGGAGGATCAACACGAAGACGATGTAGGTCAGTACCATCAGGCCGATCGTCAGAAACAGAATGCTGCGCTTCGACATATCGGGGTCGGCCAGGCTCGAGATGGCGGTGGCAAGAGCCACAGCGGGCAAGAGGCCGAAGCGGTTGATGGTGAGCGCGAAGACGATCACGGCCCCCGGTATGGTCAGATAAGACCGGAGGTTGATGACGGGTCCCGCTTCCTTGCGAATGCGGAGCCCCTGGATTGCCAGGCCAATCCCCGACGCCACCAGGATGAGCCCCAGAACAGCGGGAAAGAAGCCGGCACCGACATGGCTCAGATTGCCGATGGAATAGTCATATCCACGCCAAGCCACGAAAGCCCCGAGCATCATGCAGACGAGGCCCGCGAGAAGCGTCTTCCTGGGCAGTGTCAGCATCACTTCCCCCTCCCAAAGCGGACGCGCGCCCTGAGGCGCGCGCACGGGTTCAGTTTGCTGTGATCTTCGCTTTGGTGACGATCTCGCCGAACTGCTTGCGCTCGTTCTCCAGCCGCTTGGCGAACTCCGCCGACGAGCCCTGGATCACCGAGGCCCCACCAGCGGCGAACTGCTTCTGGATTTCGGGCTTGGCGAGGACCGTAGCGATATCCGCCTGGATCTTCTGAACGATGGCGTCCGGGGTGCCCGCAGGAGCAAAAAGACCGGCCCACTGCGTGGTTGCGACGTTCGGTACACCGCTTTCAGCCAGGGTGGGCAGGTCTTTCGCCGCTTCGACACGCTCGGCACCGGTGACCGCAAGCAGCTTCACGTTGCCTGCTTCCACATAGGGACGGATCGAGGAGTAAGCGAGAATGCCGATGGGGACTTCGCCCCCTGCCAATGCGGTTGCCGCCGGCGCGCCGCCGCGATAGCCGATATGGCGCAGCTTCAGGTCCGCTTCCAGCGCAATCCACTCGCCGGTCAGGTGATTGAGGGTGCCATTGGCGGGCGAGGCATAGTTCAGCTGCTCCGTCTTCGCCTTGGCAATCAGATCCGCCATGGAATTGATGCCGGATTTCGTATTCACGGCGACCACGATCGGGGTGTCGCTCATGAGCGTGATGGGGATGAAATCCTTCGCCATGTCGTAAGGGGTGCTGGCGAAGATCAGCTGATTGATCACGCTGACGCCCGCCTCGGCGGCGAGAAGGGTGTATCCATCCGGCGCGGCGCGCGCCGCAGCGGTTGCGGCGATGAAGCCGCTGCCACCGGAGCGGTTCTCAACAATCACCTGTTTGCCCCAAAGCTGGGCCAGTCCCTCACCCACGATACGAGCCGCAATGTCGACGATGCCGCCCGGTGCAAAGGGCACGAGGATCGTGACGTTCTTGTCCGGATAGGCCTGCTGTGCAGACGATCCACTCACGGTCGCCAACAGGGCGACGAAGGCCAGTGCAGCTAATTTTCTCATTATCCCTCCACTCCTTTTGATTTTTGTCTGGTTAAACTCGTCCGCTGGTCTTCTGGTCGTTCGATCATTCTCCTCGCGACAAGGGCGTGCTGGCGTAGCCCGCCGCCACATGAACATCGATGAAATAAGGCTTGCCCGACTGCACATGCTTGATGCCGCGCAGAATGGCGGCCTCCATTCCAGCATGGTCGCTCACCGGGCCTTCCGCCGCAACCCCTTGAGCGCGGGCAATCGCGGCGAGATCCACGACGGGGTCATCGATCCGCTGGCCGATCCATCGATTTTCCACAGGGCGGCGGCGGATCTTGGCCACCGCCTCCTGATGGAGCTCATCATTGAAGTTGGACCGGTTGTTGGAGACGATGAACAGGGCCGGAATGTCGTAATGGGCCGCCGTCCACAAGGCGCTGCAGCCCTGCATGAAATCGCCGTCACCGAGAACGGAGACGACAATGCGATCCTGATCCTGCAGGGCGAGCGCTGCGCCGACGGTCAGGCCGGGGCCCGCAGCCAGGCCGGCGCCGCCGTCATGGCCGAGAAAGTCCAAGGGTCCACGGAAGGCAAAGACGTCGCCCGCCCAACCGATGGTCACATGGGCGAGCGTGAGGGGATAATCCTCACGCAGTTTCGCCAAGGCGATCTCGACATCACGAGGGGCGATCTCCTCACCGGGACGTCCCGTGTAGTCCGGTATCGGCTTCGGTTCCGCTGTGCCTTTCGTTGCAGCTTTTGCCTCGCTCCGGGCCTCGAGAAATTCAAGGAGCTGGGCCACGACGCGGTCAGCATTGGCAAGAATGGGCAGGTCGACGGGGGCCAGTCCGAAATAGTCCATGCTCCAGCCACGGTGGATGTGGCTGTCGAGAGAGACATGGGCGATGGTTGCTTCAATGCGATCGGTTTTGCGCATGACCTGCTGAAAGAAGCCGTTCAGGTCGACCCAGTCGAGGCTCACGATCAGGTCGGCACCGCGCACGATCTCCTTGCCCTTCGGCGTCACCCAATTCGACGGCGTCACCGCATGAAGGGAATGGTCGGTGGGAAATACCGCACGCTCGCGGATCGAGGTCATCACCTGTGCATTGACGAGTTCCGCCAAGCGGACGCGGCGGTCCCAGTCGTCCTGGCGGCGGGAGCCGCGGCCAAAGAGCAGGAGAGGGGCCTTCGCAGACATCAGGAGGTCGGCAAGGCGCTCGATCGATGCCGAATCCGCACTCGGGGGCGGGGCTGAGGCATAGCGCTCGCGCGGCAATTCCACGGGCTTTTCGAGCTTCTGCTCCTGGAGGCCCGCATCGAGGCAGATATAGACGGGGGCGCGGGGCTCGGTGTGGGTGAGCTGAGAGCCGCGCAGGAACGCCTCGACGAGGGCTTCGGGCGAGCGGGGTTCATCGTCCCATTTGATATAGTCGCGCAGCAGCGCGCCCTGGTCCTTGGCGGTATGGATCCAGTCGATCCAAGGGCGCCGCAGGTCGGAGGCGACAGGGCCGGTGGCACCGACGATCATCATGGGCATGCGGTCGCAATAGGCATTGAAGATGCCCATGAGCCCGTGCATCAGTCCGACATTGCTGTGCAGGACGGCGCCCATTGCCCGGTCCGTCGCCTTGGCGTAGCCGTGGGCGATCGAGACGACGTGATCCTCATGCAGACAGAGCAGCATCTTCGGCGCTTCATTGCCGAGGTAATTGACGAGGCTGTCGTGAAGACCCCGATAGCTGGCGCCTGGATTGAGGGCGACATAGTCGATGCCGACATGGCGCAACATCGCAGCCGGAATATCGCTGCCCCATTCAATCTCCGCAGGCGCATTCGCGACGACGGGAACTTCATTCCGTTTCATCAACACTCCCTATGTTGCCGCAGACAGTCTGACCCTGTCCGTCATTTTCTTGTGAGCGGGGCCGAGACCCGCGATTTCCAGCTCAGGCTTGCTCCCGCACATGCGACGCCGAGACTGCCTTCTGCTTATGCGCGGCCAGTTGCACGGCCTTAACGATCTCGGGATAGGCGCCGCAGCGACAGAGGTTCCCCGAAAGATAGTCGCGGATCTCATGTTCCTCCGGATCGGGGTGCTCTTCCAAGAGGCGCTTGGCCATCATGATGAAGCCCGGCGTGCAGAAGCCGCATTGAAAGGCGCCCGTCTCGATGAAAGCCTCCTGGACAGGATCCAGGGCGTCCGGCGTCCCGTGACCCTCGATCGTCTCGATCTCGGTCCCGTCGGCGAAGGCTGCGAGGTAAAGGCACCCCGAGACCGTCTCGCCGTCGACCCGCACCGTGCAACAGCCGCAAAGGCCCTGGCCGCAGCTTTCGCGGGCTCCGAAGAGGGCGAATTCCTCCTGCAGGAGCTCAACGAGCGTGTGGTGAGGGGCAATGCGAGCCTCGACGGGGCGCCCATTGAGCTTGAAGTTGATCATGCGGTCCATCAGGCGTCCTCGAGAGGCGACCGGGCAGCGGTGCGCAAGGCGCGGTAGACCGCTTCCGGCGTGATCGGCAGAGATGTGATGCGGATGCCGACAGCATCCTCGATGGCGTTGGCAATCGCCGGCGACAAGCCGAAGGTGGCGGATTCGCCGACGCCCTTCGCTCCGAAGGGGCCGCTCTGCTGTTCGGCCTGAACAGCCTCGTTCTCGATCCGCAGCGGGATGTCGTGAAAGGACGGGATCTTGTAATCCGCCAGGGAGGCGTTGGTGACCTGGCCGGCGTCGAACTCCATCTTCTCGGACATGGTGAAGCCAAGCTGCATGATGGCGGCGCCGGAGAGCTGCGTGTCGACGATCTCCGGGTTCAGAGGCGTCCCGAGGTCGGCGACATTGATCATGCGCAGGATGCGAACATGCCCGGTCTCGGTATCGACCTCGAGCTCGACCCCGCTGGCGCCGGTCATCCAGAAGGGCGTGACATTCTCAGACAAGCCGGTGTCATGATCGGGCGAGGAATAGGTCGGAATATAGCTGCCGACGCCGATGACGTTGCCAGCCTGCATGCCGTATTTCTTCTTGAACAGGCCGGAGATCGGCAGGTTCGACTGTTCCGGCTCCCCAACTTCGCGGGCCAGAGCCGCCAGCTTCATCTTCGCATCGTCGGCCGCGAGACGCACGGCATTGCCCATGTGGAAGGTCGAGCGCGAGCCCAACGTCGCCATGTCATAGGGGGTGACGTCGGTGTCGGGCCGGACGACGCGGATTTGCTCGGTGGGGATGTTGAGCACCTCGGCGACGATCTGGGCCATGGCCGTGTCCGAGCCTTGTCCCATGTCGACCGTGCTCGAATAGAGCGTGCAGCTGCCATCGGCGGACACATTGACCATCGCCACGGAGGTCGTCGGTGCGACGCTGGCCTTGAAGCCTATGGCGATGCCCCGTCCGCGACGCACGGGGCCGGTGCCGCGATCGAAAGGAGCCGACCAGTTCATGCGGGCCGCGGTGCGCTCCAGCACCTCCTCGATCGCCGCATCCTTCAAAACGGTGCCAGTGGCCTGCGGCCGGCCATTGCGCAGAATGTTCTTGCGGCGGATCTCGACAGGATCGAGGTCCAAAGCACGAGCGATGAGATCGGTGTGGCTCTCATAGGCCCAGACGAGCTGCGGAATGCCAAAGCCGCGCAAGGCCCCGGCAGGAGGACGGTTCGTATAGACGGCGGCGGATTCGAGATAGACATTGTCGATGTCATAGGGGCCGGCCGCCGTGAAGCCGGACTTCTGCGTCACGCGCGGACCGATATCGGCATAGGCACCACCATTCCACCACACATCGCAGCGGCGGGCGACCACACGGCCGTCCTTGGTCACGCCGCTCTTGATGCGGAAGGTCGTGGCGTGCTTGCTGATGGTATAGAACTGCTCTTCCATCGACAGCGCGACGCGGACCGGGCATTGGGTCATCAAGGCCAGAGCGGCCGCCAGTGCCTCCAGCTTGATGTAGAGCTTGGCGCCAAAACCGCCGCCCAGATGGCCTGTCTTCACCCGAATGCGATTCTCCGGCCAGCCGAGCAGGCGGGCCACCTCGATGCGAACGAAGGAAGGGCTTTGGGAGGCCGTATGGATGGTGAGTCCCGATCCGGTCGGCTCCCCGATGGAGATCATGGGCTCAAAAGGCGTATGCATCACCTGCTGGGTGGTGAAGGCATGCTCGAAGACGTGGTCGGCGCTCGCAAAGGCTGCTTCAACGTCACCGCGGACGAGCTTGTAATCCAGCGCCACATTGGTGTTGCGGACGCCGGCCAGATGCTTCAGGTCCGGAAAGGTCCCGGCCGGCCGGAGCTCGTCATGGACGTAAACGGTTGAGGCCGCCGCTTCCACCTCGTCATAGACCGCCGGCAGCTCCTCGTAATCGACCATCACCATTTGGGCCGCCTCGTCGGCGATATGGGGATCGCGCGCAAGGACCACGGCAACGGCCTCGCCGACATAGCGGACCTTGTCTATGGCCAAGATCGGCTGGTCGTGGAAGGCCGGTCCGAAATAGGGATGGGGGATGAGCTTGCGGACATCCTCGGAGGTGTAGACGGCGTGAACGCCCGGGAGCTCCGCGGCCGCCGACGTGTCGATGCCGGTGATGCGGCCATGGGCAAGGGTGCTGCGCACGATCTTGGCATGCAGCATGCCCGGCAGCCTGATGTTGTGGGTATATTCGGCGCGCCCGGTCACCTTCTCCTGGGACTCAAGCCGATGGACGGAGCGTCCAACTTGGCCATTGGGCTTCACTTTGTGCAACATCACTGAATAGGTCCCCGGCCTGTGGTGGCGACGGCCTTGGCCAATGCGCGGCCAGTGAACACCCGGACGAGCTGCTGCTTGTAGGGTGCAGAGCCGCGGGTGTCCGACATGACCTCCGCCTCTCCAGCGGCGCGTTCACCGGCTTCACGGAATAGCGCATCGCCAATGGCGGCGCCACGAACGGCGGCTTCGGCCTCGGTCATGCGGGTGGGCCGCTCGGTGGCGGCACTGACGACGATGCGCGCGTCGCGGATGGTGTCGCCGTCGAGATCCAGGGATACCGCGACGCCGAGGGCAGGCCAATCATCGGCGGAGCGGGTCGTGCATTTGATATAGGCGGAGACGCGATTTCCCTGGGCCGGAATGTGCAGGCGGCCGATCAGTTCGTCCGGGGCGAGGGACGTCTCGTAATAGCCGAGGAACAGATCGGCCATGGGAATACGCCGTTCGCCACCGGGACCATGCGCCGTGATCGCGGCATCGAGAGCCATGAGGACCGGCGGCAGATCCATGTGAGGATCGCCATGGGCCAGGTTTCCGCCGATGGTCGCCACGTTGCGCACGCGCCGGTTCGACAGGACCCGCAAGGTGTCGGCAAGAACAGGGAAGCTGCTCATGGCGTCGGCCGAACGCTCGAGGGCGCTGAGACGGACCAGGCTGCCCACGTCCAAACCACCTTCCGGGCTCAGCGAAATTTCCGAGAAGCGAGGCTCAATGCCTCGGAGCGACACCAGACGGGAGGGATGAAAGACACCGGCCTTCATCATCAGCATGAGGGCCGTGCCGCCAGAAATCGGACGAATGGTCGGATCGTCAGGATCGAGAAGACCAATCGCCTCGGACAGGGTGGTCGGCTCCGCCAGTTCGAATGGGGTCATGCCGCGGCTTCCGACTGCTCAAAGGCCGCGCGCAGCTTGGCGGTGAAGTTGCGCTCCATCTCGCGGGCCTTTGACTTGAGAACGGGCTGGCCGAGGGCGCCGAGCTTGCCTGCAAGGGACACGTCAATGGAATAGGCTATGGCCGTATCCTCGCCGCGCTGCTCCAGATGTGCTTTGGAGGCACCGGTGAGGCGGCCGACGATGCCAGAGGGGACGCCTTCGACCTTCGCCTCGATCACCTCATGGGGCTCCATGCGCGTGACTTCCACCGCGACGTCGAATTTGAAGCGGATATAGGCGACCCGGGTTTCCATCACCGCCGTGTAATGGGTTGGGTCGACCTCCTGCAGATCGCGCACGCCCTCGACACAGGAGGCGAAGAACTGCGCGTCCTTCAGGGCATCATAAACGGCTTCGCGCGTGGCGCGAACGGTGATCTCACCGCTGAAATTCATCGACTCGTCTCCTGCATCAGCTGGCGGAGCTCACCCGCCACACTGTCGGGCGCCTCCAGCGGCGTCAGGTGCCGCTTGGAAGGGAGGATATGAAGCTGGGCGGTCGGAATCGCCGCCTTCATGGCCTCCGCCATGGCGACGGGCGTCGCATAATCCTCTTCGCCCACCAGAATGCGCACCGGAACTCTGATCTGAGGCAGTGTCGCCCGCTTGTCACAGGCACCCAGCATGTGGCAGGTGCGGGCGTAAGCCTTGGGATCATTCGCGAGGAAGACGTCCACAGCATCCTGGACGATGGCCGGGTTGTTCTCGCGAAACGTGTCGCCGAACCAGCGCGTCTTCTGAAAATCAACGAGGGCACCGAGGCCACCTTCCAGCGCCTTCTGCGCCCTGCCTGCCCATTGCTCCGGCGCGTCATCACCATAATGTGCGGTCGTGTCGATGAGGCCGAGGCCCTCGACCCTCTCGGGATAGGCCGCCGCAAAGGCCAGGGTTACGCACCCCCCCATGGAGGCTCCCGCCACAAAGGCGCTGTTCCAGCCCACCGCGTCCATGACATCGGCGAGATCATCGGCGAAGAGCTCCACCGTGTAGGGCGCATCCGGCTTGTCAGACGCGCCATGACCGCGGCAATCATAAACCAGCACATCGGCCGCATCGGCTAGGCGCGATGCCACGGCATCCCAAAAGGAATTCGTCATAGCCAAGGAGTGGATCAACACGATCCGCTTTGGATGACCGCCGCCGTGAAGGGCATATTGAATGCGGGTTCCATCGCGGGTCTCCACGGAGCCCGAGGTACTTTGACGGTGGTTTGTGGTTGCGGACGTTTCGCTCATTCTACCCTAAATGCTTATCATTGTTCTTCAGGGGCGGCTTTGCGACGCCACCCATAGGCCCGAACTTATAGCTACAGGTCTCCGGCGACGCCAAGGGATGGTTTTCATGAGGGGTATGAAAAAGCTTCATCAGGCAACACGCGCCGGACGGCGGCCGGCGGGCGTCGCGGTCGCGTACATGATGTATTTTCATGCCCTCATTCAAAAGCCTCACTTGTGTCGACCCCCTCGTTTTCGGCAATTAGGCTACGGAAACCCGTCTGCCCGCTGAATGCGCAAAGCGCGCCAGCCCCACCAGGGAGGAAAACAATGGATAAAAAGGTTTCAGATGGTCCGCCGGTTGCACATTACGACTTGCATATTGACGGGCGGGACGTGCCTTGCGACCGGGTCATGGATTCATTCAATCCCTATACCGGAGAACGCTGGGCGGTGGTTCCAGACGGGCAGGAGTCCGACATCGACGCCGCCGTTGCCGCCGCACGCCGGGCCTTCGACGAGGGGCCCTGGAGCAAGCTGACGGCGACCCAGCGCGGGGCGTTGATCCGCAAGCTCGGCGACATCGTCGCACGGGATGCGGAGATCCTGGCGCGGATCGAATGCAACGACAATGGCAAGCTCTATCGCGAGATGCTGGGCCAGTGGCGCTACATCCCTGAATATTTCTACTATTTCGCCGGAATGGCCGACAAGCTCCAGGGCGATGTGGTGCCTTCCGACCGCACGAACTTCTTCATCTATACGCGGCGCGAGCCGGTCGGCGTGGTCGGGGCCATCACCCCCTGGAACTCGCCGGGATTGCTGCTGGTCTTCAAGCTGGCGCCCGGGCTCGCCGCCGGCTGCACCTTCGTGGTGAAGCCCTCGGAGCACACGCCGGTCTCGACGCTCGAACTGGCCAAGCGGTTCAAGGAAGCCGGCTTCCCGGACGGCGTGTTCAATGTCGTCACCGGCCAGGGGACGCTCGGCGCGGCCCTGGTGAAGCATCCGGGCATCGACAAGGTCGCCTTCACAGGGGCCACGGCCACCGGCAAGCGGATCGCGGCATCTGCCGCGCAGAACCTGACGCGGGTCTCGCTCGAACTGGGCGGCAAATCGCCGAACATCGTCTTCGCCGATGCCGATCTCGACGTTGCCGCCAATGGGGCCATCGCCGGCATCTTCGGGGCGACGGGGCAAACCTGCATGGCGGGGTCCCGCCTGCTGGTACAGGACAGCGTGCATGATGAATTGCTCGAGCGCATCGTCGCCCGCACCAAGGAGATCCGTCTCGGGAACCCCATGGACGAGGCCACGGAGATGGGGCCGGTGGCGAACGAGCCGCAATATCACAAGGTGATGGAATATATCGACGTCGCCAAAGCCGACGGGGCCAAGCTCTGTTGTGGCGGAATCGGAGATCCCGACCTCGGCGGGTTCTTCGTGCAGCCCACCGTGTTGTCCAACGTCACCAACGACATGCGGATCGCCCAGGAGGAGGTGTTCGGACCGGTCCTGAGCGTGATCAAGTTCAGCGACGAAGAAGATGCCATCCGCATCGCCAATGACACGCGGTTCGGCCTCGCCGCCGCGGTCTGGACCCAGAATATCCACCGCGGGCATCGCGTTGCGCACCGGCTGCGGGCCGGGACCGTGTGGATCAACGCCTATCGGGTCGTTTCCTTCGCCACGCCTTTCGGCGGGTTCAAGGAAAGCGGGCTCGGCCGTGAAAACGGTGTGGATGCGATCCGCGAATATACCGAGACCAAATCGGTTTATGTCGAGCTGACGGGCGAGCCGCGCGATCCCTTCAAGCTCGGGTGAGGCCTTGCCGAGGGCGGTGCCGCTGCCGCCCTCGGCTCGCTTATTTGCCGAACTCCGCATCAGTCGAGGTCGTCTATTGGCGGCCGCTGCAGGCGATTGCCGCACACTATCTCGACAAGACGATGATTTCCCATGGACCGGGGAGGAATTTCTCTCTATGGCCCCAGATAAGCGAGGAATTCAGGGGGCCTGGAGGCGCGCGCAGAGTGCGGAGACATCTACCGTCGATGAAGGCGCTGCAGGCGTTCGAAGCTGCCGCGCGCCATCTCAATTTCACTCGCGCAGCCGTCGAACTCAACCTCACGCAGACCGCCATCAGTCATCAGATCCGCAATTTGGAAGAGATGCTGGGGGCGAAGCTCTTCGCCCGGGGGCTCGGCAAACTGCAGTTGACCCAGGCGGGCGAAAGCTATCTCGCCGCGGTCAGCCTCGTCATCTCCGAAATATCGCTGGCGACGGACCGTGCCACCTATGAGCAGCGCGACGACACGCTGACCATCGGATGCCTCGGAACATTCCTGATCAAGAGCCTGCTGCCGAACGTCACCGACTTCATGCAGCGGTTTCCGGACCTCAAGCTGCGGTTCAAGACCCTCGTTCCCAATGCCCCGCCCGCCCGCCCGGAATATGACGTCGCCTTCCAATATGGGGTGGGAGACTGGTCGGGCGTCACGGTGCACAAGCTCGGCGACGAGGAGGTGTTCCCCGTCTGCAGCCCCAGGCTGCTGGCGCAGGGGCCGCCTCTCACCAAGCCTGCCGACCTGCAGCATCATATGATCGTGCGATCCGGATCTCCGCTGCTGGTGCGCGACGACTGGCCCTTCTGGCTGGAAAGGGCGGGGGTGCCGGATCTGGTCTTCGATCGCGAGATCAGCTGCGACCTCCTCTATCCGGCCTTCCATGCCGCCATCGAAGGGCTCGGCATCGTCATGGGCCGGTCCGCGGTCGTGGGGCACGACATCGCGGAGGGGCGGCTGATCGAGCCTTTCAACATCCGGGTGAGCTCCCCGTCCGCCTATTATCTGCTGATCCCGCAGGGGCGCGAAATCCTGCCAAAGGTCGCCGCGTTCCGGGAGTGGGTGTTCGAGTATTTCCAGCCCCGGGCCTGGGACAAGGAGCCGGCGGCGCGCCTCGTGCCCCGTTAACATGGCACTTATTGCCCCTCCCCAATGCGCGCGATCCATGCTCAAGTCGGCATGAAGGCTGGAGGTGCGGATGACGCTTGAATTGGACCCTGGGGATCTCGCGCTGCTGAACGGGGAGGCGGGACCTGCCGCGGCCGCGGCCATGAAGATCCTGAGCAGTTTCGCCAAGGCGGTGCGAGCGGATCGGCTGCTGGACATCTCTGCAGCCCATATCGACGGCTGCCTCTATCTCGGGCAGGCGAGCCTCGATTTCGCCGAGCGGCTCGCCGCCGGCGGGGGCCGGGTCGCAGTCCCGACCACGCTCAATGTCGGTTCGCTGGACCTCATCCATCCGGAACTGATGCAGATGACGGAGGAGGCGCAGAAGCCGGCCCGGCGCCTCATGCAGGTGCATAAGGAGCTGGGATGCCTGCCGACATTCACCTGCGCGCCCTATCAGACGCAGTTCCGGCCGCGCTTCGGCGACCAGATCGCGTGGGGGGAGTCCAACGCCATTGTCTTCGCCAATTCGGTGATCGGCGCGCGCACGAACAGATATGGCGACTTCATCGACATGTGCTGCGCGTTGACGGGACGCGCGCCCGCCTGGGGATTGCATCTCGACGAGAACCGGCGCGGCCGCATCCTGTTCCGGCTCACGGGGTTCCCGACATCGCCCGAGCCAACCGACGCGCTGTTCGTCGCCGTCGGATTGGTCGTGGGAAAACTCAGCGGCGACCGCATCCCCGTGATCGAGGGCCTGCCGCCGCCAAACAGCGAAGACCAGCTGAAAGCCCTGGGGGCTGCGGCCGCCACGGTCGGCTCGGTCGGTCTCTTCCATGCCGTGGGGATCACGCCGGAAGCGGGCAGCGTCGATGACGCCTTTCAAGGCCATGCACCGGACGAGACGATCCTCGTCTCGCAGGCTGATCTCACCGATGCGCTGCGACATCTGTCGACGGTCCCCGACGGGACGCCGATCACGGCGGTTTCCCTGGGCACGCCGCATTTTTCCAGAGCAGAATGGAAGCAGCTGCTGCCGATCCTGCGCCGCATCGCGCCGGCCAGAGGCATCCCGATCTATGTGAATACGGGCCGGGCGACCCTTGAGCAGCTGGTGGGCGAGGGGGATTTCGAGGGGACGGAGGCCTTCACTCTGCTTCCCGTGGCCGACACCTGCACCTATACGACCGCGATCCTGAAGCGGCTGGACGGTGCGGTGATGACGAATTCGGGCAAATGGGCCCATTATGCGCCCGGCAATCTCGGCGTCTCCGTTGCCTTTGGCGGGATGGAGGACTGCATCCTTTCCGCGGCCGAGGGACGGGTCGTGCGGAGGCTCGCATGAGACGCCTGGGAGACTTTTGGCCACGGGGCAGGCTGAGGGCCCGGCCCTCGTCCTCTCCGAAGCGCTCAGCTTCTGGGGCGGGATCGACGCCGCCACCGGCACGATCATCGATGCCTCCCATCCGGAGGCCGGCGTCAGCGTCACCGGTCGGGTGCTGGTGATGCCCAGCGGGCGCGGGTCGTCCTCGTCATCATCGGTTTTGACGGAATCGATCCGCAGGGGTACCGCACCGGCGGCTCTCCTCCTCGGCAGTCCGGACCCGATCCTCACGGTCGGAGCAATCGTCGCCGAGTTTCTCTATGACGTGCGGTTTCCCATCGTCGTCTGCGATCTCGAGGGCATCGCCTCCGGCGACAGGGTCGAAATCGGGGAGGGTGAGGCAGGAGAAGCGATCGTCATCAGCTGAGCCCCTGGGCGCAAGACCGCCCGCGCTCAGTCCCAGCGACGCTCGTCATGGATCACCTTGCCATCCAGGGGCAGGGAGCCCGTGGCCACCAGCTCCACATCGCCGCGAAGCTTGGTGACCGCGCGGAGGCTTGCGGCGACAGCATCCTTCAGGGCTTCATCACGGATGGTGCTTTCCGCGCGCAGGAGCATAGCGTCCTGCTCGTTGGCGCGGGTGACGACCAAACGCAAGCGGCCGAGTTCTGGATGCCGCTTGCCGATCTCGGCGATCTGGCCGGGCTGGACGAACATGCCCTTGACCTTGGCCGTCTGATCGGCCCGGCCGAGCCACCCCTTGATGCGGGCATTGGTGCGGCCGCAGGCAGAGGCGCCGGGAAGCAGGGCCGACAGGTCGCCCGTCGCCAAGCGGATCATGGGATAGAGATCGCTGAAAGTGGTCACCACCACCTCGCCGATCTCACCTTCGGGAACCGGGTCGCCCGTGCCGGGGCGCACGATCTCGACGATCACGTCCTCGCTGATCACCATGCCTTCGAGGGCTTCCGTCTCATAGGCAACCATGCCGACCTCGGCCAAGGCATAGCATTGGCGGACGTCGACGCCGCGGCTTGCGAGCTCCTCGCGCAGGGAGGGCGGCAAGGCGGCGCCGGAGACTTGCGCCTTGGCGATCGAGCCGGGGGTGCCCGTCGCCTCGCAACGGTCCAGGAGGATCTTCAGGAAGTCCGGCGTTCCGGTATAGGCGTTGGGGCGCAGATGGCCGATGGCCTCGACCTGCAGGTCGACATTGCCGGGACCGCCGGGGATCACGGTACAGCCGAGCGCGCGGGCTGCCGTATCCATGATGAAGCCGCCCGGCGTCAAGTGATAGGCAAAGCAGTTCAGAACGAGGTCGCCCTTGCGGAATCCGGCGGCGAAGAGGCCGCGGGCGGCGCGCCAGGGATCGTCGCCTTCCTTCTGGGGCTCGAAGATCGGGCCGGGGGAGGCAAAGATGCGGACCGGCGGCGTGCCACCGGTGGTCGCGAGACCCGCAAAAGGCGGGTTAGCGCCTTGCAAAGACTTCAAGTCACTCTTGCGCAGGAGGGGGAGCTGAGACAAGGCCGCGCGGGAGGTGATGGTGCGCGGCTCGATCCCGGCCAGATGCGTCTTCCAGCCGGGCGCACGTTCCATGACCGCCGCTATGAAGGCCGGCAGCCGCCCGAGGAGATCGCGCTCGCGCTGATTAGGATCGCGAGTCTCAAGGGCGTCGTAGAATTCGGCCATCACGCGTCTCCACCGTCGGCTCCAGGATGTGGCCCATTCTCCATGAGACCACATCCGTTCGCAATGCGGAGCATGATCACCGGGACGAGGCCTCGCGCAAGGCCGTGAGCGTCGTCGTCGGCGTGATGGCTTCGGGCGAGAGCTTGCAATGCAGGATCGTCGGGACCCTGGATTTCAGTGCGCGCTGGAAGGCGGGAAGGAACTCGTCCGTCCGCTCGATCGTCTCGCCCTCGCCGCCAAAGGCCCGGGCATAGGCCGCGAAGTCCGGGTTCTTCAGATCGGTGCCGGAAACGCGGCCAGGATAATGACGCTCCTGATGCATGCGGATCGTCCCATACATGCCGTTGTCGATGAGAATGACGATGATCGGCAAGGCGTATTGGACGGCGGTCGCGAATTCCTGGCCGTTCATGAGAAAGCAGCCGTCGCCGGCAAAGGCGATGACGGTCTTTTCGGGCGCGATGCGCTTGGCGCCCACGGCCGAGGGAATGCAGTAGCCCATGGAGCCGCTGGTCGGAGCAAGCTGGGTGGCGTAGGAGCGGAAGGGCCAGAAGCGATGCAGCCAAGTCGCGTAATTTCCGGCGCCATTGCAGAAGATCGCATCGGCGGGCGCGGTCTCCCGCAGCTGGGCCATGATCTCCCCCATCTGCAGGTCGCCGGGGACCCGGACTGCCTTGGGATCGCTCCAGCGGACATAGGATGAGTGTGCGTCAGCGCAGCGCTGGTGGCGTGAATTGGAGGGTGCGGGCAGGTCCAGATCGCCAAGGCCGGCGGCGAAGGATGCCGGAGAGGCGACGATGCCGAGGGTCGGGTGATAGAGCTTGCCGATCTCCTCGGCACCGGGAAGGACGTGGACCAGCTTCTGCCGCGGCTGCGGGATGTCCAAAAGAGTGTAACCCTGAGAGGGGATTTCCGACAGCCGACCGCCAATGAGGAGGAGCAGGTCGGCGCCCTTGATCGAGGCCAGGAGGTCGGGGTTGGCGCCGAGGCCCAGGTCACCGCCATAGCACTCATGATCGGCGTTGAAGAGCATCTGCCGGCGGAAGGAACAGTAGACGGGGATCTGGGCGCGGGCGGCAAAGGCCTCGAACTGCCGGACTGCTTCGGCGGACCAGCGGCTGCCGCCGAGGATCGCCACGGGTCGTTCCGCGTCCTTCAGGAGACGTGCGAAGGCCTCCCATTGCGACGGAGAGGGATAGGCGTCGGAGGCCGGTGTCGGGCTGGCATCGGGGACCATCGCCGTGTCAGTCAGCATGTCCTCGGGCAGCGAGATGACGACGGGTCCCGGCCGGCCGGAGGCGGCGACGTGAAAGGCGCGGGAGACGAGCTCCGGGATGCGGGCCGCATCGGTGATCTCGACCACCCATTTCGCCACCGAACTGAACACCGCGACGTAATCGAGCTCCTGAAACGCATCGCGGCCCAGGGCGGAACGTTCGACCTGGCCGACGAAGAGGAGCATCGGCGTCGAATCCTGCTGGGCGATATGCAGGCCGGGAAAGGCGTTCGAAGCGCCAGGACCGCGGGTGACGAAACAGATGCCGGGCTTGCCCGTCAGCTTGGCGGAGGCTTCCGCCATCATCGCCGCCCCGCCTTCCTGGCGGCAGACGGTCAACGCAATACTGCTGTCATGCAGCGCGTCGAGAACGGCGAGATAGCTTTCGCCGGGCACGCAAAAGGCATGCTCGACGCCGTGAGCGGCAAGCTGGTCGACGAGGATCTGCCCGCCGGTTCGTTCAAGGGTCATCTTTCAGGTTCCATGAGCCAGTGGGCATCGGCCGGCATGCGGCCCGGGACAATCGTCATCTTACGCAGTCGGTGATCAGTGGCGAGACTTCACCTCGCGGCGACGGCCGTGAAGGATCCACTCCGTGTAGCCGTTCGGCTGTGCTGCTCCTTTGAAGACGAGGTCGCAGGCACCCTGGAACGCGGGGCCGTCGAAGCCCGGCGCCATGGGGCGATAGAGCGGATCCCCAGCGTTCTGGCGGTCGACGATTTCGGCCATGCGACGCAAGGTGCTCATGACCTGGTCCTCAGAGACGATGCCGTGGCGCAGCCAGTTGGCGATATGCTGGCTCGAGATGCGCAAGGTGGCGCGATCCTCCATGAGGCCGACATCGTGGATGTCGGGCACCTTGGAGCAGCCGACGCCCTGATCCACCCAGCGGACGACATAGCCGAGGATGCCCTGGCAGTTGTTGTCGAGCTCCTGCTGGACCGCCTCGGGCGCCCAGTTGGACTGCGAAACAGGAATGGTCAGGATATCGGCCAGTTTCGCCGGGGGGCGCTGGCGAAGCTCCGCCTGCCGCGCCTGGACATCGATCTCGTGATAGTGCAGCGCATGGAGGGTCGCTGCCGTGGGAGACGGCACCCAGGCGGTGTTCGCCCCCGCCTTGGGATGCCCCGACTTCTGCTCCAGCATGTCCGCCATGCGGTCGGGCGCGGCCCACATCCCCTTGCCGATCTGCGCCTTGCCGGGCAGTCCACAGGCCAAGCCGACGTCGACATTGTTGTCCTCATAGGCCTTGATCCAGGCCGTCGACTTCATGTCGTTCTTGCGGATCATGGGGCCGGCCTCCATGGAGGTGTGGATCTCGTCGCCGGTGCGATCCAGGAAGCCGGTGTTGATGAACATGATGCGGTGGGCGGCGGCGCGGATGCAGGCCTTCAGATTGACCGTGGTGCGCCGCTCCTCGTCCATGATGCCCATTTTCAGGGTGTTGCGGGACAGGCCGAGCAGGTCCTCGACGGCGGCGAACAGGTCGCTTGCAAACACCACCTCGTCAGGGCCGTGCATTTTCGGTTTGACGATATAGACCGAGCCGGACCGGCTGTTGCGGATCGGGCCTGCGCTGCGCAGATCATGCAGGGCGATGAGGGAGGTGAAGGCGGCATCGAGGATGGTTTCAGGCACCTCACGTCCGGCTTCATCCAGGACCGCGTCCGTGAACATGTGATGGCCGACATTGCGGACAAGCATGAGGCTGCGTCCATGGAGGCGGAGTTCTCCTCCTGCCGGCGCGTGATAGATGCGGTCAGGGTTCAGCCGCCGCTCCACCGTGCGGCCGCCCTTGTCGAAGCTTTCCACGAGATCGCCCTTCATCAGGCCGAGCCAGGTGCGATAGATCTGGACCTTGTCGTCGGCATCGACGGCAGCCACGCTGTCCTCGAGGTCCATGATGGTGGAGACGGCCGATTCGAGAATGACATCGGCGATGCCGGCCGCATCGTCGGCGCCAATCGGATGGGTGCGGTCGATGCGGATGTCGACATGCAGGTTGTTGTGGCGGAGGAGGATTGCCGTGGGCGCGGCTGCATCGCCCTGGTAGCCGACAAACCGGGACGGATCGGCAAGGGCGGTCTCGGAGCCGTCGGTGAGGCTGACGACCAAAGCGCCGGCTCGAACAGCATAAGCGGCGGCGTCGCCGTGGCTGCCCTTCGCGAGGGGGGCCGCCTGGTCAAGAAATTCACGGGCGCGCGCCACCACCTTGGCGCCGCGCGCCTTGTCGTAACCGCCGGCCCGACCAGCGTCGGCGTCCTGGGGGATGGCATCGGTGCCGTAGAGGGCGTCATAGAGGCTGCCCCAGCGGGCATTGGCGGCGTTCAGGGCATAGCGCGAGTTGGAGACGGGGACCACGAGCTGCGGGCCCGCGATATGGGCGATTTCATCATCGACGTTGGAGGTCGCCACGGCAAAGTCGCGAGGCTCCGGCAGGACATAGCCGATGTCGCGCAGGAAGCGGCCATAGTCTTCCGCGTCGAAAGGCTTGCCGGATTGCGCTCGGTGATAGTCATCGATCTCGGCCTGGAGCGTGTCGCGCCGCGCCAGCAATTCGGCGTTGCGCGCAGCGAATACACGGATGATGTCGGCCAAGCCGGTCCAGAACGCATCCGCTGCGAGGCCGGTGCCAGGCAAAGCCTCGCCTTCAGCAAATTGCTGCAGAACCTCGGCAATCTTCAGCCCCGCCCGATCTACATGAGTCATCATCTCTCCCGCCTATCCGAACAGCCTGCCCCGCCATCATCTGTTCTTCTCGGGGCGCGGCATGTGTTATGGCAAAAAGAGGCCGTTCCGTCAGACTGTTTTTCCTCGCAGGCGGTATTTTTCCGCCTTCACCGCCGCTTATCGCATTTTGACACTGTTGAATTGACATGCGATTCCCTGATAGCAACAAAGCCCGTGCTGCGCGCCGCAGCCGCTGCAGAAAGAAGTCAAGATGAGCGTCCTGCAACTGGGCACTCTGGAAAAAGCCAACAAAATCCTCGACCTGTACAACGACAATGCCGAAAGCTTCACATTCTCGGAAATCGTCGAGAAGACGGGGCTGGAAAAGGGGTCGGTGCAAAGGCTGCTGTTCACGCTGCAGCATCTCGGACTGCTGAGGCGGCATCAGCGATACAAGCGATACAGCCTCTCGCCGCGGTTCATCTCCTACGCCGTCTCATTTCTGCAGGCGGACCCGCTCATGGCGCAGGCGATGAAGCATCTCGAACCCCTGGCGCGGCAGACGACGCAGAATGTCAGCATCACGCTGATGGACGGGGTGCATGTCTTCTACCTCAGCCGGATCCCCAACCTGGTCAGCCATGATTTCGCGCTGCTGCCGGTACGCCGCTATGCCTATTGCACGGCCGGCGGACGCGCCATCATGTCCCGTCTGGCGGAGGATGACGTGGAGCGGATGCTCGCCCATTCGCCGCTGCGGAAGCTCACGAACCAGACCATCATCGACGTTGACGAGCTGAGGCGCATCATCGCCGTCGCCCGGGAGGAGGGGGTCGCCTGGCAGGATGGCGAGGTGCTGGAGATGGAGCTCGGTGTCGCAGCCCCCGTGCTGGGAGACGGGGACGTGCCGGTGGCGGCAGTCACCATCTCCGTGGACAAAGAGCGCTACACCATCGAGGCGGCGCTGGAAAAGTTCGGCCCGATGGTCCGGGCGGCCGCGCACGACATGTCCAATCCGGGACTTTCCGCCGGACGCTTCCCCCCGTCCTGGGGATGAGCCCAGGCTCAGGCGACCTGCTGGACAGGGGCCGCCGTTTCCTCCCGCAAGGCTTTCTCGACCAGCGGGACGACGTCCCGACCGAAGCGCTCCATGGACCGTAGAGCAGCCTTGGCCTCGATCCCCGCCGGCCACATGAAGCAGCTCAGATCGGTGATGCCATTGGTGCGGATCTCGTTCACCAGCCGCTCGGCCACGACTTCCGGTGCACCGATCGGGACGCTGGCCTGGATGGTGGCCAGGGATGGCTCTCCCTCGACCGGGAGGTCCTCGATGACATGGCCATTCAGGGTCTGGGCTCCGACCCGCATATGGCCTGCGCAACGGCCGGCATAGCGAATCCCGGCGGCCACGCGTTCCAGCTCCGAACGGTCTTCGGACACATAGACATAGCGTTGCGCGGCGAAGGGGCGACCGGCGAGGCTGTGGCCGGCTTCAGCGTATTTCTCGCCCACGAAATCATGCATCTTGGTCAGGGCGGCCGTATCGCCCCAGCCGACCGTGATGAAGGGAACAGCTCCCGTCGCCACGGCATGATCGATGATCTCGGGCGACCAGGACACGAAGAAGGTGTCGAGACGGCGCGGCTTATACAGCGAGATGGCCTGGGGAACGGCAGGCAGAGTGTAGAACTTGCCGGAGAATTCGAAACGGTTCTCGTGCACGGCCTGATCGACGATCCGCCAGATCTCCAGCATGCGCTCCTGGCGTTCGGAGAGGTCAGCGCCGAAGGCGTCGAACTCGAACCGCTGATAGCCGGAGCCGAGACCAAGAACGGCCCGGCCTTCGCTCAGTTGATCGAGCAGCGCCACTTCCTCGGCCAGGCGGATGGGATTGTAGAGGGGGGCCACGATCACCGCGGGGCCCAAGCGGATCTTGTTCGTCTCCCGGGCTGCCGCCGCCGCCATCATCAAGGGCGAGGGACAGAGGCTGTAATTGGAGAAATGATGCTCGGCAAACCAAGCGATGTCGAAGCCGATCTCTTCCGCGAGGCGGGTGCAGTCGAGGGCGCCGCGATAGACGTCCCGCTGATCCAGGTTCCACTGGTTCATGAGATTGAAGAGGCCGAACCGCATCGATCGCTCCTTTATCGGAATGAGGTCCTCAGTATCGCTATTCAATAATAGCCTGTCAACCGGCAGGAGACGTCGCTGGACTCAGATGCCGACGATCGTCTCGCCACCGTTCGGGCTGATGGTCTGGCCGGTGATGAAATCAGATCTCGGCGAGGCCAGGAACGCGACGGTGTAGGAAAGCTCGCGTGGTTCGGCGTAGCGCGCCAGGGGGACGCGGGACATTTTCGCGGCCATCTTCTTCTCGGCATCGGGCTGGGAGAGGACCATCTCGGTCACCACGCCGCCGGGCGCCACCGCGTTCACATGGATGTTCCAGGGTGCAAGCTCGACGGCCCAGGCCTTCGTGAGGCCGAGAAGGGCCGCCTTGGCACCGCAATAGGGCGAGGCATAGTGATGGCCGACCATGCCCCAGATCGAGGAGATGTTGATGATCTTGCCGCTGCGCTGCTGCTTCATGGTGGGGATCACCGCCTTGCCAGCGAAGAACGAGCCGCGCACATGGACGCCGAACGTGCGATCGAAATCCTCCTCGGTCGTCTCCTCCAGCAGGGGCTCGCCGCCGATGCCGGCATTGTTGACGAGGATATCGACGCGACCATAGCGCTGGATCGCCTTGTGCAGTTCGGCCATCAGCGTGTCGGTGTCGGCGACGTCGCAGGCAATGGCGACGGCCTCACCGCCCTTCTCACGCACCAGCGCCGCCGTCTCCTCGGCACGATCGCCGACAATGTCCTGAGCCACGATGATGGCCCCGCGCTCCGCCATCAACTGGGCATGCGCCCGGCCCATGCCTGCGCCAGCGCCCGTGATGATGGCCACTTTCTTGTCCAACTCGCCCATGATCGTCCCCTAAACTCTCAAACGCCGATGATGGTCTTGCCACCATTCGGACTGATGACCTGGCCAGTGATGAAGGATGCCTCGTCGCTCGCCAGAAAGGCGACCGTCTCGGAGATCTCCTCGGGTTGAGCCCAGCGGCCCAAGGGCACCTTGCGCTCCTCTTCGCGCACCCCCTCCTCGCCGAGATTGTCGATGACCATCTGGCTCCAGACACCGCCAGGGGCGATGGCGTTCACCGTGATGTTGGAGGGGGCCAGTTCCTTCGCCCAGGCCTTCGTCAACCCGAGGATGGCGCCCTTGGCGCTGATATAGTCGGAGGCCATGTTGTGTCCGGCCTGAGCCCAGCGAGAGGAGACGTTGATCACACGCCCCCAACGGCGCTGCTTCATGGAGGGAGCGGCGGCGCGGGTGCAGAAGAAGGTGCCTTTGACATGGATGTTGATCATCCGGTCGAAGTCTGCCCGTTCGATGTCTTCAATCACTTTGTCGAGGCCGAAGCCGGCATTGTTGACGAGGATGTCGATACCGCCGAAACGGGAGGTGACGTCGGCGGCCATGCGATCGATCTCGGCCACGCTCGAGATGTCGAAGACATAAGACGCCACCGTTCCGTTTGCGGCCTTGACCTGGGATTCGGTCTCGGCCAGCCCCTTGGGGTTGATGTCCTGGATGACGACGGTGGCCCCGCGCGCGGCGAAATGCTTGGCATGGGCGCGGCCCATGCCGGACCCCGCTCCCGTGATGACGACAGTTTTTCCGGCAAACGAATCCATGGGCTACTTTCCTTCGACCAATAAGGTGTCGCGGCGACTCCAGCCGATCTTCACCGGCTCCCCCGGCTGCATCAGGAGAATATCAGGGTGGGAGGGAATCCGCGCCGTGATGAGGTGTCCGGTGCCGTCCAGGCGAATGCGATAGCGCACGCTGCCGGTGGTGTAGACTGTATCTTCGATCCTGCCCCCGAAGCTGTTGTCCAGCGTGGTGGCGGCCTCTCCGATCACGACACTTTCGGGCCGAATGCACAGCGCTTCGCCACGACCGCTGGCGGACATGGCGGCGACGGTCGGCCCGTCGGTGATCTGCACCGTCACCTGGCCGTCGGCAGCGCTTTGGACATCCTTCACGGGAAGCAAGGTCGCCTCGCCAAGGAAGCTCGCCACGAAGACCGTTTCGGGCCGCTCGTAGAGCGTACGCGGCGAGCCGATCTGCTCGATGGCGCCGTTGCGCATTATGGCGATGCGATCGGCCATGAAGGCGGCCTCATGCTGGTCGTGGGTCACGTAGATGACCGTCGCGCCCAAGGCATGCTGGAAGTTCTTGATCTCCTCCTGCATCTCCTCGCGCAGGTTCTTGTCGAGCGCACCCAAGGGCTCGTCCATGAGCAGGAGCAGCGGATCATAGACGGCGGCACGGGCGAGCGCCACGCGCTGCTGCTGGCCTCCGGACAGTTCCGAAGGCCGCCGGCCGCCGAGACCCTCGAGCCGAACCATGGCAAGGACGCTGTCGACCTTCTCGGCAATCTCAGCCTTGGAGCGACGCCGCATCCGCAGGGGAAAGCCGATATTCTCGGCCACGGTCATATGCGGGAACAGGGCATAGTTCTGGAACACCATGCCGAAATTGCGATGATAGGGGGCGGTGGAGACGACGTCCACGCCGTCGACGGCGATGGAGCCGTCGCTGGGCGTGACGAAGCCCGCGGTGATGCCGAGGAGGGTCGACTTGCCCGAGCCGCTCGGTCCGATGATGGCGAAGAACTCGCCGGCTTCGATCCTCAGGGACGTCGGTTGCAAGGCGCAAAGGGAGCCATAGCTCTTCGTGACGCTCTGGAACTCGACGACGGCGCCGGTGCGTTTTGAGTGCGGCGAGACCAGTCCCTCCCTTTCCGTGTTCGTCAAAGACGTCATTCGAATGCCGCCTTCTCTTTGCCGCGACCATAGCGATTGACGATCGCGGCGGCTATGAGCAGCGAGATGGTGATGAGCAGCAGGACCACGGTCGCTGCGGCGATGACGGGGGTCATCTGATAATTCAGCTGCTCCCACAGCAGGCGCGGCACGGTGCGGGTGGCTGGGCTGGTGAGGAAGATCGCCAGGATCAACTCGTCGAAGGAGAAGGTGAAGGCGAAGATGAAGCCGACCACCATGCCGACCCGGATCATCGGGAAGGTGACGAAGCGGAACGTGTTCCAGGGATTGGCGCCGAGGGTCATGGCCGCCATCTCGTAAGTGGGCGCGTAGCTGCGCAATGATGCCGAGACGGTGATGAAGACCAGCGGCAGGCAGACCACCGTGTGGCCAAGCAGGATCGCGGGATAGCTGCCGATGATGCCGAGTTTCACCATGATCGGGAAGAGACCGATGGCGAGGACGATCTGCGGCAGAATCAGCGGCGCGAGCATGAGGGCCGACAGGGGCCTTCTGCCCCTCATGGAGCCGCGGACGAGGGCCAGCGCGGCGAGCGTGCCGAAGATGGTGGCGAGAAGGGCTGCGGGAACGCCGATCTTGATGCTGTTGAAGATGGCGATCCGGTAATCCGCGCTGCCGGCGAAAGCCTCGTACCATTGCAGCGACCAGCCAGGAGGCGGGAAGCTCAGGAAGGTGGCGCTGGAAAAGGAGAGCGGCACGATCACCAAAGTGGGAACGACGAGATAGACCAGGACCAGGACCGAAAAGGCCGTGATCCCTGCGCCGACGACGCGCCAATGGGCCGAGGTCGTCATGCGGTCTCTCCCGCGGGACGTCCGCCGCCGGTGCTGCGCAAGGCACGCTCATAGAGGATGAAGAGGGCGCAGGTGAGAATCAGCAGAATGGTGGCGAGGGCGGAGGCGAGCGGCCAGTTCAACAGACGGGAGGCCTGTTGCTCGATCAGCACCGCCACCATGGTTCGCTGGCCGCCCAAAAGGGCCGGCGTGATGTAGAAACCCAAGGAGGTGATGAAGACCAGGACACAGCCGGCGCTGATGCCAGGCAGCGACAAGGGGAGATAGACGGACACGAACTGGCGCCAGGGATTGGCCCCCATCACCGAGGCCGCGCGCAGGAGATTGCCATCGATGCCACGCATGGCGCTCAGCAGCGGCAGGATCATGAACGGCAGCATGATGTGCATCATGGCGATCTGCATGCCGACGCCGTTGCTGACGAGGCGCAGGGGCTTTTCGATGAGGCCCAGATCCATGAAGGCCTCATTGAGAACGCCCCGCCGCTGGAGGATGACGATCCAGGCATAGGTGCGGATGACCGTGCTGGTCCAGAAGGGGATCAGAATCATGCCGAGGCATAAATGCAGGAGATTGCCGCGCAGGCGGCTCACCATGAAGGCGACGGGATAGCTCAGGATCAGCGCGCCGAGCGTGACCTGCAGCGCCACTTGGAATGTGTAGAGCAGGACCGAGACGGTGGCGCCATTGGTCACCACCTCCCGATATTGGGTCAGGCCAAGCGTGTCACCGGAGAGGCTTTGAATAAAAACGGTCGCCAGCGGCACGATAAAAAAAGCGGTCAGCAGCAGCAAAGGCGGCAGCAGCAGCAAGGCATTGCCGCGGCTGGGCGACCAGGCACGACGCCGGAGGCGATGCGGCGGGGAGGCCGCCGCATCGGACTTCGGTACTGGCGGCATCCTCAGCCCAGCAGCCACTGATTGAACTTGTCGAAGACTGCAGGACCCTGGTCTGCCCAGTAGTCGAAGTTCTGGAAGACGGCGGTCTTGTTGTTCTCCGGCGAATTCGGAAGCATGGCCAGCGTCTTCTCATCCAAGAGCGGGAAGGTCTTGGTGTTCACCGGTCCATAGGGGATCGCCTTGCAGAAGGTCGCCTGATTCTGGGCCTCGACCATCGTCGCCAGAAGCTCCATGGCTTCCTTCTTGTTCTTGGCGCCCTTGGGGATAACCATGGCGTCGCAAACATAGAGCGCGTTGTCGAAGGTGTAGTCCACCGGCTGGCCGTCGATCTTCGCCTGGAAGACGCGGCCGTTCCAGACGGTACCGACATCGACTTCGCCGCCGATCACCAATTGGGCAGCCTGGGCACCGGAGCTCCACCAGGTCAGATCAGGCTTGACCTTGTCGAGGGACTTGAAGGCCAGATCGAGGTCGATCGGATAGAGCTTGTCGCGCGGCTGGCCGCCGCCCATGGCTGCGACCTCGAGGGTCTGGGGCGCGAGCTTCCACAGGCTGCGCTGACCTTCCTTGGCGGCGGGATCAAAGAATTCCTGCCAGTTCTTGGGACGCGTCTCGGCGTTGAAGGCATTGGTGTTCCACGCCATGACATAGGCCGCGACGTCGACGAGGGTATAAAATTCCTGAGCCGCCTCCGGCAAGAGGGAGGACTTGTCGACCACTCCGTAGTCGATCGGCTCGAGCAGGCCCAGCCGGGCGAGGGCGGCCGCTTCCGTGGCGTCAATGTTCAAGATGTCGACGTCGACGGCATTGTTGTCGACCATCGCCTTGACGCGCGCCGTATCCATATAGGGGGCACCGAGAATCTGGATCCCCGATTTCTTCTGGAAAGGCTCGAAATAAGCCACCTTGAAGGCTTCCTCCAAGGCGCCACCGGAATTGGGCACGGTCATGGTGGAGGGCTTGGCCCGAAGGATGGACGGGAAGCCCGTCACCAAGCCCGCCGCGCCGAGGCCCATGCCTGCGAGCATCGTTCGCCGGCCAATGACGGGGCCAGACGAAAGGCTCGTTCCAGAAATGTCAGATTGATCAGTCATCGCACCACTCCCTCTGTTTTTGATTTCTGTATGCGTCGATCATCCCGGAGCGCTTCACAGCGGCGGGGTTCAAACCATGATGATGCCGCCGCTGGCGATCACCGTCTCGCCGGTCATGTAGCGGTTGCGACCGCTGGCGAGGAAAAAGACGACTTCCGCAATGTCCTCCGGCGTCGCCACGCGACTCAAGGGCGTCGACTTGGCGAGGTCCTCATAGATGCCCAGGGCCCGCAGGTTCGGCGTGTCGATGGGGCCGGGAGAGACAGCATTGACCAAAATCCCGTCCGGCGCCAGCTCCTGGGCAAAGGATTTGGTGAAGCTGATGACGGCCGCCTTGGCGGCAGCATAATGGGCGTTCTTGGCGTAGGGGATATAGGCGTCGATGGACGCGATCGAGACGATGGCGCCGGACCGCCGCGATTTCATGTGGTTTGCGGCGGCGACGGTCGTGTGGAACATGGCGCGCAGATTGACGTCGAAGGTGTAATCCCAGTCGTCATCATCGATTTCGAGAATGGGCTTGCGCGGATAGACGCCTGCATTATTGACCAAGATGTCGACCGTGCCGAGGGCGTCTGCCGCCGCATCGAAGGCCCGGTGTGCATCCTGGCGGCGCCGGAGATCGCCAACGATCCCGACGGCCTTTTCTTCGCCTCCCAAACGCGCAACGGCGTCTTCCAGGCCGGGTTTGTCGATGTCGATGATGCAGACCTTGGCGCCTCGCTCGACGAAGAGAGTCGAGATCGCAAAGCCGAGGCCCTTGGCTCCTCCCGTCACGACGACGTTCTTGCCCGCTATTTCCCCAACTGCCATGTGCACCCCTGCCTGCGATGATCGCTTATCGAGCAAAAGTATTGTTATTCGATAATGCTTGGTTGGCAAGAGGGTTTGGAGGCGCCCTCACGGAAGTTCAGGAATGGGATCAGGCTCGGCCATGGCGAAGGCGTCGATCTCGATGATCATGCCGGGATAAGCGAGGACCGGGAGCGGAATGCCGGTGCTTGCCGGTCCCGGCTCCGTGAAGAAAGAAGAACGGATGAGCAGATTATCGTGGAGGATGTCTGCCGTGCCGCGGCCCTCATACATCGTGGTGATCTTGCAGACGTCAGCATAGTCAGCGCCGAGCTCCTGCAGGATGGTGCCGATATGCGTCATGGCCAGACGGGTCTGCGGCTTCATCTGACCCGGATCCACTGCGGCACCGTGCTTGTCCAAGGAGACCTGACCGCCCAGGAAGATCATGTCGTGGCATTTGAGGCCGTGCTTGTAGGGGAGATGAATGGTCCAGTCCCAGAGGCTTTCGGGCCAGACGTGACGCCGGGGGAGGCGCTGCCCGTCCTCGCGCAACATGGCCACGGCTTCGATCTTGATCTGCTGACCCGTGCGCGCAAGACGCGGAAGCGGGATGCCCGTGGCGGCGGGACCCGGCTCTTTGAAATGGTTCGCGCAGGCCATGGCCGCGGGCTCGAAATCCTCGACGGTGCCTCCGCCGACATACCAGCGGTTGACCTTGACCACGTCGTCGAAGTCGGCACCTAACTCGCCCAGTGCGCTCTCGATCTGCCGCATGACCCGGTTGGTCTGGGCGACGATGTCACCCGCATGCACGACCTCGTCATCGCGTATTGGAGACTGCCCGCTGACGAAAATCATCTTGCCGCATCGCACCGATGAGGCGAAGTGCGCGTTGCCCGGCGAGAGATCCCGGGAGGCCGCAAAGCTGCGCGGCAGCCGCTCGTCCTTCTCGCCGCGCATGGCATAACCCTCGATCTCCACGACCATGCCGGGATAGGCGAGGTAGGGGACGGGAATAGCGGTGACGGCCGGGCGTGCGCCATCCGGCAAGGCTGCGGCGACCTGCGCGAGAAACCGGTCCTCGTCCAGGGATCCGTCATTGACGTAGAAGCATAGAAGCTTCACGAGGTCCGCAAGATCGCAGCCGAACTCCGCCAGCACCTTCGCGAAATTATCGATACAGCGAGGGATCTGGGCGGAAAGATCATGAGGATTGTTCACCCCGCCGGAGCTTGTGAGGTCGACCTGGCCACCGACCCAGATCATCTGGCCGCATCTGACCCCATGCTTATGGCTGACATGGACCGGCCAATCCCAATGACCCTCCGGCCAAGAGTATCGCTTTTCCACCCTTTGCTCCTGCCTGTTGAGCGATGTCCCTCGCAGTCCGGGACCAGACAGCATATTCTCAGGTCGGATTTTTTGGAAAGCCTTCAGGACGCTCAGATGAAGATGCATGATCCGGACACTTTGCAGTTCTACGACACGACCGCAGAGACTTATGCGCGGCGCGAGAATGCCAAACCTGCAAAGCAACTTGACGGCTTCCTCGCGCGGCTGGCCCCGGGGGCCGACGTGCTGGAACTCGGCTGCGGCAGCGGGCACGATGCCGAGGCGATGATCGCGAAAGGCTTCGCTGTCACGCCCACCGACGGATCACAGGAGCTCGCGCAACAGGCCGGAAAACGGCTCGGGAGATCGGTGCAGGTGCTCAAGTTCGGTGATCTGGAGGCGCAGGATCAGTATGACGGCGTCTGGGCCAAGGCCTGCCTGTTGCATGTGCCGCGCGAGGCGCTGGGCGAGGTGGTCCGCCGCGTCCACACCGCATTGCGCGGCGGCGGCGTCTTCTATTCCAGCTTCAAGCATGGCGGCGGTCATGCGAAGCGCGACAAGTTTGGCCGTTATTACAACAATCCGTCGCGGGAATGGCTGGAAGAGGTCTACGGCACTCTGCCCTGGGCCAGCCTCTCCATCGAGACCTCTTCGGGACGAGGCTTCGACGACGAGCCAGCGGAGTTCCTGCATGTGACGGCCATCAAAGCCGGTGATCAAGCGGGTTAAAACAAACATTTGAATTGAGTGTTTAAGGGGGGCAATATAGTCGCTGCAGGCATTCAGGCAGAGAAGGATCACAGTCTATGGCGAAGATGCGTTTCACAGGGTCATTCGTGGCGATGATCACGCCCTTCAACAAGGACGGCACCGTCGATTACGAGGCGTTCAGGTCTCTTCTCGGGTTTCAAGAAGCCAATGGCACCCGCGCCGTGCTGATCCTCGGTTCGACGGGCGAGATCTCCATGCTCAGCGGCGATGAGCGGCGGGAGATCGTCGCCAAGACCGCGAAGATGAAGACCGGCGGCATGAAGTTCTTCTATGGCTGCACCGGCGGCGATACGAAGGCCACCATCGACATGCTGCGCTTCGCCAAGGCGGAGGGGGCGGATGGGGCAATTCTCGCCGCGCCCGCCTATATCTGCGCGCCGGAGGACGACATCGAGCGCTATTTCCTGGAGGCTGCGGACGCGGTCGAGTTGCCCATGGGCGTCTACAACAACCCGCCTCGGGTCAAAACCGATCTCGGCCACGAGGCGCTGCTGAGAATCTTCCGGCACCCGAATTACGTGGTGCACAAGGAATCGACCGCACGGGTGGGACAAGTGGCGCAGGTCATCGCGGGGCGCCCGGATGTGGCCGTGATGTGCTGCGATTCTCCCAATCTGGGGCTGGTCGTTCCTACCATGGCCTTGGGCGGGCACGGAACTGCGAACATGACCGGCAATATCGCGCCGGCGGAAATGGCTCTCCTGTCGACGCCCTGGGGGACGGACGGGGCCGATGGCATGACCTTCCGAGAGACCTATCTGCGCCTGCTGCCGCTGCTCCACTACACCTATTCGGCGGTCAATCCGGTGGCGGTCAAATCGCTGATGAAGGCCATCGGGCTGCCCAGCGGCGATCTTCGCCGGCCGCTCACGGCCCTGCAGGGGCCGGCGCTGGAGAAGGGGCTGGCCATCGTCCGCGACCTGGGTCTGGCCGAGCGTTACGACCTGCCGATCCGGGCCGCCAGCATCGCCGCGGAGTAGGCGTCAGGCCTGCCTCTGTTCACCGAGGATGAGCTCGCTCATCCGCTCGGCGATCATCATCGTCGGGAGGTTCGTGTTGGCGCGCGGCACATCCGGCATGACCGAGGCGTCGACGACCCGCAGGCCCTCGGCGCCGATGACCTTGCCCGAGCGGGTGACGACCGCGAGCGGGTCGTCCTCGCGGCCCATCCGACAGGTCCCCGCGGCATGCCAGACGCCGTGGACCTTGCCGCGCACGAACTGCTCCAGCAGCCTGTCGTCGGCGAGCAAGGCCTCCACCGGATCATCTTCCGTCACCACCCTTCGCAGGAGCTGTCGCCGTGCCCAAGCAGGGCCATCCAGCATCCGGGCGAGGATCGTGGTGAGCACGAGGTTCTTGCGGCTGACAACGCCGAGATCGCGGATGCGCTCGCTGTAGCTGGTCGGGAAAGGATCATTCGCCACCGCCCGCATGGAGGGGGTCTCGTAGAGGCGGGCGATCAGCCGCAGACCCGCTTTCAGCCGTTCCACGTCGCGGTAGTCGGAGAGCATGGCGAATTCCACATGCGGTTCGCGCTCCGGCGAGGGTCCCTGCAGCGCGACATGGCCGCGGGAATGGACCTTGTTCACCCAGGTCATCAGCGAGCCGATCTGCTCGCCGACGGGGTGCCAGCCGGTCTTCGTCACAGCGACCATGTACATATCGCTTTCCGGGCACTCGGGGACATTCGAGCTGTAGCGCATGGCGACATGGATATGGCGACGCAGGCCGGAGGGCTTAAGACGTGCCGCCTGCGGGATATGGGCCGAAATCGACAGGGTCGGATGGTCGTGCAGATTGCGTCCCACGCCGCGCCGATCGACGGACACCTCGACTCCCGCTTCGCGCAATGCCGCTCCCGGCCCGATGCCGGCGCGCATCAGCATGGCGGGGGAGTGCAGGGCGCCGGCGCAGAGAATGATCTCGCGGGCCTCGATGCGTCGTTCCGTGCCGGACTGGCGGACCAAGACACCTGTGGCACGGGTGCCGTCCATCACCAGGCCGTGGACCTGGGTGTTCGCAAGGATGTCGAGGTTGGGGCGGCGGCGCGTCGCGTTGTCGAGATAGCCAATGGCCGAGGAGACGCGTCGATCCAGGATGTTGGAGATGGCGACCGGAAAGAAGCCGTCGCCGAATTCGCCGTTCTGGTCGGAAAGCTCGGCAAAGCCGGAGCTGCGGAAAGCGTCAGCGGCCGCGGTGGAAAATTTCGGCCAAGTCTGCTGGAAGATGCGCCGGATCGGAATGGGGCCGTCCTTGCCATGCAGCGGCCCGCCAAAATCCATGTCACGTTCGATTCGCCGGAAGCAGGGCAGTACGCTCTCCCAATCCCACCCCACGAGACCGTCAGCCGCCCAGGCGTCATAATCTGCCGGCGTCCCACGATTGGCCTGCATGTCGTTGAGGCTGGAGCCGCCGCCCATGATCCGCGCCTGTTCGTAGCGCCTGGGAGTGGCGGCGTCAGGATCGTTGTGGGGCACGGGGGTCAGGTGGACACGAAGCTCGGGCCAGATGTTCCTGGCGTTGAAGTAAGCGATGCGCGGATAGCTATCGAGGATGGCCTCCTCAACGGCGTCAGGCGGCGTGTCACGGCCCGCTTCGAGCAGGGCCACCCGGAAGCGAGGATCCGCCGACAAGCGATTGGCCAGGACGCAGCCGGCAGAGCCGCCGCCGACGATGAGGAAATCATAGCGGCTCATGGCAGCCTGCTTGTGAACAGCCCGATCCACGAGACGAGGGAAAAGGGTGACGCGAGCCAGAGGTCCATTGCTGCTATTGTCCGCGTGAGGTTTCTCGATCAGAGTGTGCATCCTTAGGGGCGATGATTTCAATCGTCCATTTCAAATGTTTGTTTTGATCGGGAGGACCGGTTGGCACTGAGAACCGTTCATGGCCATAGCCTGGGCATGCTCATCCTGGATACGCATTTCGTCCGCATCCCGGGGGACGTGGGAAACAGCGCCACCTGGCCGTTTCCCATCCAATACCGCATCGTGCGCGGGGCCGATCCGCATCGGGTGATCGATGGCGGCGGCGAGGGGCTGCTCGACGGCTTCATCGCCGCAGGCCTCGACCTCGTCGACCACGGGGCCACCGCGATCTCGACCACATGCGGGTTTCTGGCAATGTTCCAGGAGGAGCTGGCGGCAGCTTTGCCGGTGCCCGTGGCCACGACCAGCCTGCTGCAGATCCCGCTGATCGAGCGGCTGCTCCCGAAAGGCCGCGGCGTCGGCATCCTGACCGCCGAAGCCGCCCAGCTTTCGGCGCGGCATCTCAAGGCCGTTGGGGTCGAGCACGACCTTCCCCGGGAAAGCCCGCCACGAGACGGGGCCTTCTGGTCGATGATCACAGGCGGCGACAATGTCGACCGCAAGGCCATCGAGGAGGAAGTTCTGGCTGCCGCTCAGCGGCTCATGACGCGCGATCCCCAGCTGGGCGCCATCGTCATCGAATGCGCGAACATGCCGACCTATGCGGCGTCGCTGGCTGAGCGCACCGGCCTGCCGATCTTCGACATCGTGACCATGTGCAAATGGCTCATGTCCGGGCTCGTGCCGACGGTCTATCCGACGTCCGGTCTTCCGCAGAAGGCGCCTTGAAGCCTTCGGAGATGAAGCGCCGCAAGTGACAGATCACCCGGGCATCGTCGAGACCGCTGTGGCTCACCGCGAGGCCGGGGAGATCCCGCGCGGCCGGGTCGAGGTCGCCGAGGATCTGCATCATGGCGCCGCGGGCGAAATCATAGCGGAGGGCGATTTCGGGCGCCGAAAGATGCGGCAGGCTCTTTCCCAGGGCCTCCAGGAAAAGGCGATGCAATTGATCGAACTGCTCGGCGAGGATGGTGTTGGTCAGGGGCCGCGGCAAGGCGCGCACCTGCAGCAAGAGGCGAACGGCCGCGCGACCGCCAAGACGGTCGATGCTGTGCTCGACCATGGGGCGCACCAGGGCGTCAACAATGTCGTCGATGGCCACCGCCTCACCGGCGCTGCGCTCGATGCAGGCGTGCAAGGCAGCGAGGCGTGCCTCGTTGATGGGGCGCAGGCAATGCTCAAGAACGCTGCGCGTCAGCTCGTCCTTCGAGCGGAAGTAATAGTTCACGGCGGCGATGTTAGCGCCCGCCTCCTCGGTGATCTCTCGCAAGGTCGCCGCATCGATGCCGCGGTTCGAGAAGACACGCAACGCCGCTTCGATGAGGCGGCCGCGGGTATCGACCTCGCGCTCCGTTGGAAGAATGGCGGCGCTCTCACTCACTTGCGCGTCCTCGTGACCCTGCCGCTTCCCCAGCCTGCGACAGCCTACACACTCCTCTATCAGGATCCGGCATGAACACGAAAGCCTATGACGTCGCGATCATCGGGGGCGGCCTGGTGGGGGCAAGCCTCGCCTGGGGTCTGGCGCGCGAGAAGCTCAGGGTCATCGTGCTGGACGAGGGCGACGTGGCGCATCGGGCCTCACGGGGGAATTTCGCGCTGGTCTGGGTGCAGACGAAAGGCTTCGGTCTGCCGCGCTATGCGGCCTGGACACGGCAATCGGCCGAATTGTGGGGCGGTTTCGCCGCCGAACTCGAAGAGGGCACGGGGGTGAACGTCGCCCTGGAGCAGCCGGGGGGCTTCCATGTGGCGCTTTCGGAGGCGGAATTCGAGCGGTTGAAGGTAGTGACCCTGCGGCTGCACAATCAGGCCGACATGGTCGCCTATCCTCACGAGATCCTGGATGGCGACGAGATCCGCAAGCGCATCCCCGGGACCGGTCCCGACATTGTCGGCGGCAGCTACAGCCCGCTCGACGGACATCTGAACTCGCTCAGGCTCTTTCGCGCGCTGCATGTGGCGATGGGTCAAGACGGAACCACCTATCGAGCCAATCATCGCGTCGAGACGATCGAAACCGGAGACGGGTTCAGGATCAAGGGCGCGGATTTCGCCATCGATGCCGACCGGCTCGTGCTGGCCGCAGGCCTCGGCAATGCCCGGCTCGCACCCATGGTCGGCTTGAACGCGCCGGTGCGGCCGCAGCGCGGGCAGATCATCGTCACGGAGAGATTGCCGCGCTTCATGGAGCATCCGATCCAGACCCTGCGACAGACGGATGACGGCACCGTGCTGATCGGCGATTCGCAAGAGGAGGCGGGGCTGGCGGACGATGTGGGTACCGGCATCCTGAGCGTCATGGCCGACAGGGCAGTGCGGATTTTTCCGCGGCTCAGGGATGTGAGGGTCGTCCGGAGCTGGGCGGCGCTGCGGGTGATGAGCCCCGACGGCTTTCCGATCTACGAGCAGTCGAGCACGCATCCAGGCGCCTTCGTCGCGACGTGCCATAGCGGTGTGACACTGGCCGCGGCGCATGCCCGGCTTCTCGCACCGGCCATCGCGGCCGGGGCCCTGCCACAGACGTTCAACGACTTCCGGGCCGGGCGATTTGCCGGAGCCTAGGCTCCTCGGAGGCTAGGCGGGGTCATCACCCCAATTTCAGGGATGCTTCCGGTGAGGCTTCACCGGAGGGTGCTGTCAAATAACCGTCACCTTGCCGGTGGCCAGGTCGTAGATTCCACCGACGACGGTGAGCTTGTTCTGGGCTACCCGCTCGGCAAGAACCGGGTCGGATGTCTTCAGCCGCTCGACGTTCAAGCGAACATTGGCGACGGTTGTGGCCTCCATGAGATCGGTCGCGCCCTCCTTTTTCGCCGCATCCACGGCGGGAGTGAGAGACTTCATCAGAATCGGGAGGTGACCGGGAAGCTCGGTGCCGTCGTTGACGACGCTGATGGCGCTGCGAATGGCACCGCAATTGGTGTGGCCCAGAACCATGATCAGCGGTGCGCCCAGCACCAAGGTGCCGAATTCCAAGCTCGCCAGGCCATCGTCATTGACGAAATTTCCGGCGACGCGGACGACGAAGAGATCGCCCGGCTGCTGGTCGAAGGCAAATTCCGGAGCGACGCGGCTGTCGGCACAGCTTACGATCGACGCAAACGGATATTGCGAGCCGACCCGTGCCGCGCGACCGGCGGAGAAGTCCCTGGCGTTTGGTGTGTTCGCAACATAGCGCGCATTGCCGTCGACGAGACGCTTCAGGGCTTCCTCGCCGCTGATCGCGTTTGCAGGCGTCTGGGCAAATGCCCCGCGCGACAGAAACACGCTCGATGCCGCCAAAGCCGCAGCCCCGCCGAACAGCAACTCGCGGCGGCCTAAACGTAAACCTTCATGGTCACAATTATTGCACATTGAAATCACTACCCCCCTCGGCGTTCACTTCGCAGGCGTCGTTGAATCGACATTTCTAGAATGACTTTTTTGTGAGCGGGGTGATAGTGCAAATATTGCATAGATCCACAAAGCCAGAGCTTTTGGTAAACGAAGCAGATTATGAAGCAGCCATCCGATCCTGTGCCAAATCGATACTGGCGCTGCATTGGGGCGAGCGACTGATCAACAAGATATTCGGACGAAACGTTCAATCTCATGCCGCGGGATTGATCATCATTTCGCATTTCACAGCAATGCAAGGTCGTGGACGGCGTCCGACACTGGCCTTCATTCAAAAAGAGATCGGGCACTCGCGGACGTTGGCAGCCTTCATCTCTCTCCTGAGGCTGTCCGGCTTTCTCAGTATAGAGATCGATCCACAGGATCGCCGGTTACGCTTTCTGACGCCGGAAGAGCCGCTGCTGGCCGGGCTCAGATCATGGATGGCGCAGCATATGCGTTGCTGCGAGATCATGGGCTATGTGGAGCCAGGCACAACGCGCCGACTGGAGAATGACCGGGCCTTTTTCGAGGCTGTCGTTGCTAATACCGCGCCGCTTCTGGACTGGGCACGAGAGATGGCGAAGGGCTCCAACAGCTTCGCCGTCCTCGACCGATTCGACTGTGGCGACCGAATCGCCCTCGCCCTGATCCAGCGGCATTACCAGACGCCGGTGACGGCCAGGAGCTCGCCGCACTGGTTTGAGTTCAGCGCAGGGCCCTTGCCACAACACTGGGCATTTCCCATTCCCACATCCGCAACGTCCTGAGACACGCCGAGAGCAAAGCGCTGCTTGCCCAAGACAACAGGCAGCATGCCATCGCCTTGCAGCCGCTGTTCATCGCGGATGTGCGGGCATGGCATGTTTCGCTCTGGCAGCTCCTGGCAGAGTGCTCGAACCAGCAGACTGCGGAGAGGCGACTTTTTGGCGCAGAAACTTGAATACTGATGTATTAAACTTGAATTCAGATAGAATGTGGAACTCTGGAAAGGTGCCTTGTTGATTACATCTGCACAGATGCGGGCCGGTCGCGCTCTGCTTGGGATCGATCAACGCCAGCTCGCTGACATGGCTGGCGTCTCGGTGCCAACGATCCAGCGCATGGAGGCCAGCGACGGGACCGTCCGCGGTGTCGTCGACTCGCTGATGAAGGTGGTCGACGCCTTCGAGAGAGCAGGGGTCGAGTTGATCGGTGACCATGTGGCAAGCCAAGGAGGAGGTCGGGGTGTGCGGTTCAAGGCTCCCAAGCCAGCATAGCCCAATACAGGGTGCGCCTCGCCAAAACAGCGAGGGATGCGATCGCCGATGACCGCGCAATTGGGGACCCCCAGTTTCGTCGAGCTCTTCACGCCCAAGCTCGTGACCGTGCTGCGGGAGCGTTACCGCGCCGCCGACTTCAAGGCGGATTTCGTCGCCGGGCTGACGGTCGCGATCGTCGCCCTCCCGCTGTCCATGGCAATCGCCATCGCTTCGGGGGTTCCCCCGGAGCGCGGGCTTTATACGGCGATCGTCGGCGGCTTCATCGTCTCGGCGCTGGGCGGAAGCCGGTTTCAGATCGGCGGGCCGGCGGGCGCCTTCATCGTGCTGGTTCTGGCAACCGTCCAGCAATTCGGGCTCGAGGGCCTCATCCTCGCGACGCTGATCTCCGGCGTCATGCTGATGGCCATCGGCTTCCTGCGACTCGGCACCTTCATCAAATACATTCCCTACCCCGTGACGGTCGGCTTCACGGCCGGCATCGCCGTGATCATCTTTTCCGGCGAGATCCGAGACCTCCTAGGGCTGCAGATCGAGGGACAGGAACCGGGGCCGCTGGTCGAGAAGCTGGGTGTCCTCTATGCCGCGCTGCCGAGCGTGAATGCCTCGGCGGTCGCGGTCGCCCTGTTCTCACTCGCCGTGATCCTGCTGACCCGCAAGTACAAGCCACACTGGCCCGGGCTTCTTATCGCGGTTGCCCTCGGGGCGTTGCTCGCATGGGGCATGGCATTGCCGGTCGAGACGATCGGGAGCCGTTTCGGAGGGATCCCGCAAGCCTTTCCGATGCCAATGCTGCCGACGCTCTCGGTAGGGAAGGTGCTCGAGGTCCTGCCGAGTGCTGTGTCCTTCGCCCTGCTGGGCAGCATCGAGAGCCTGCTTTCGGCCGTCGTCGCAGACAGCATGACGGGACGGCGCCACCGGTCGAATTGCGAATTGGTGGCGCAGGGCGTCGCCAATATCGGCTCCGCGCTGTTCGGCGGCTTCTGCGTGACCGGCACCATTGCCCGGACCGCCACCAATGTTCGGGCGGGCGGCCGGACGCCGATCGCTGGGATGACGCATTCGGTGCTGCTGCTGGGTTTCATGCTGATCGCCGCACCGCTGATGAGTTACATTCCGCTGGCGACGCTGGCCGCGGTGCTGGCGGTAGTGGCCTGGAACATGGCGGAGAAACACGAATTCGCCAATCTGCTGCGTGCCTCATGGAGCGATGCGGTGGTGCTGATGTCGACGTTCCTGCTCGTCATCTTCCGGGATCTCACAGAAGGAATCGTGGTCGGATTCAGCATCTCCGCGCTCGTCTTCCTGCACCGGATGGCACAATCGGTGAAGGTGGAGCGGCCGATGGTCGAAGAGGATGCCGCAGACGGCGCATCTGCACGCGTCCCCTATGAAGGAAAGCTTGCGGTCGATCGCGACATCGCAATCTACCGCATCTCGGGGGCGTTCTTCTTCGGTGCTGCCGCGAGCGTCTCGGCGGTTCTGGAGCGCATCGGGCAAAGCCCCCGCGCCTATGTCATCGATCTGTCGGAGGTGTTCGAGCTCGATTCGACGGCGGCGGCGACCATTGCGAGCCTCGCACAGCGCGCGGAGCGACAGGGCGCATCGGTGCGCATTTCCGGAGCCTCAGTGGCCGTCCGGCGGATCCTGCTGGGGCAAGGCGCGCGGCCGCCTCTGGTCATCTATGAAACCAGCCTGACGGACGCGGTCGCGGCGGCCCGGGCCGAACTCGGCCATTCGCCCGCTCCCGAGATGCAGCCCCAGGATGTCAGCGCCCCGTCAGCTGAGGGTCACGCTTCTCCTTGAAAGCGGCAAGGCCCTCATAGGCGTCGTGGGAGGTGGTGGCATAATGATGGACGTAAGTGAGTTCCAGCTCGAGACCCGCGTCGCGGACGTTCAAGCCGCCCGTGTTGATCAGGTATTTGGCGCCCTTGAGCCCCAAGGGACTCTTGCGTGAGAGGTCTCCGATCAGGGCGTCCAGCGCCGGCTCGATCTCGGCCAGGGGTACGGATAGGCTGGCGAGGCCGATGCGCTCGGCGTCCTGGCCGTTCAGGGTGCGGCCGGTGAGCACCAGCATCTTGGCCCGCAAGACCCCGATGGCGCGCGGCAGGCGCTGGGACCCCCCGGCACCGGGCAATTGGGCAAAATTCAGATGGCCGTCGGCAATCTTCGCCTCATGGGCGGCAAGGACAATGTCGCAGGCCAACATCAGCTCCAGCCCGCCGGCGACGCAATGGCCATGCACCACCGCCACGTAAATCTTCGAGGAACGCTCGATGGTCTCCAGGAGCGTGTTGAAGTCCCGCAGGAAGCGCATGAATTTCGGCCGGTCCTTGTAGAGCTCGAGATAGCCTTCCAGGTCGCCGCCGGCGGAAAAGGCGCGGCCGGCGCCGCGGACAATCACCGTGGAGACGGTCTCGTCGGCATCAAGCTGCTCGACCGTCTCGAGCAACTCTCCAACCGTGTACCGGTCCAGAGGATTCAGCTGATCCGGACGGTTCAGAGTAATGGTCGCGACAGGGCCGTCCGTGGCGCATAATACCCGCCGGGGCTCCTCGCCCGCGTCTGTCTGGTTCTGCTCTGTCATCAAACTCTCTGACCACACTTCACTCTGCCATCCACCTCGCCATGGTCCTCAGGGGCGGCAGTGTTGTCAATGCTTGACCTCTTGTCCGGCAACCGGTGAATAGGATATAAAGCAGGAAAAGGACCGACCGGGAGGCGGCTGCCATGTTTACGCTCAAGGACAAATACGCGATCGCCGGTGTCGGCGAGACCGCCTATACGAAGAATTCCGGTACTCCGGTGCTCAACCTCGCCGTAGAGGCCTGCCTGAAGGCGGCCGAGGATGCCGGCGTGGACGTCAAGGATATCGACGGCCTCATCAGCTATAATTTCGGCGACAGCGTGCCGGCCATCGCGGTCGCAACAGCGCTCGGCATTCCGCATGCGGGTTATGCTGTTGATTTCGCCGGAGGCGGCAACGCCGCCAATCTCATCACCTTGTCGGCTGCGGCTGCCATCGAGAGCGGGCTGGCCAAGAACGTGCTCTGCTTCCGGGCGATGAATGGCCGCTCCGGATTCCGGCTCGGCGGCGGGCGCGAGATGCAGGCCCGCGGCATCACGCAATATACCGCGCCCTTCGGGTGGATCACCTATCCCCAGGCCATGGCCATGTGGGCGCGCCGGCACATGATCAAATACGGCACCAATGCCGAGCAGCTGGGCCACATCGCCGTGACCTTCCGGGACAATGCCTCGCTCAATGAACGCGCGATGCAGCGCACGCCGATCACCATGGACGACTACATGGCCTCGCGGTTCATCGTCGAGCCCTTCCGGATGCTGGACATCTGCCTGGAGAGCGATGGAGCCTGTGCCGTGCTGGTCACGGGCGCGGACCGCGCGAAGGACATGAAGCACAAGCCGGTCTACATCATGGGTGGCGCCTATGGCGGCGGGCCCGACCAGGGGGAGGATCTCTTCGATGCGATCCGCTGGCCCGATCATTCAAGGAATTATGCCGCCTATATCGCGGATGATCTGTGGAAGAGCGCCGGCGTCGGCCCGCAAGACGTGGATGTCGCCGAGATCTATGACTGCTTCACCTATTCGATCATCATGCAGCTTGAGGGCTTCGGCTTCGTCAAGGAAGGCGAGGGCGGGCCCTTTTGCGCGAGCGGCGCCATCGCGCGCGACGGCAGCCTGCCCCTGAACACTCATGGCGGCCTGCTGTCGGAAGCGTATATCCATGGCTTCAACCACGTGCTCGAGGCGGTGCGGCAGCTGCGCGGCGATTGCGGCCCGCGCCAGATCGAAGGGGCGGAGATCGCGCTGACCACGGCCGGTGCCATGACTTGTGGCAGCGCCATGGTGCTGAGGAACTGATTTTCCTCGGCGCTGTGCTCGAGCCCGACAACGCCAAAGGCGGTCAAGGACCATCACCATGAACGAATTCACCAAGCCCATCCCCGTTCCCGATGCCGATTCGGCGCCCTTCTGGGACGGGACGAGGGCTCACAAACTGCTCATTCAACGCTGCACCAATTGCGGGACGCTGCGGTTTCCGGCACGAAAGTCATGTGGACATTGCCATTCCGACGCTTCCGACTGGACCGAGGTATCCGGCAAGGGCCGGGTCTATAGCTGGATCGTCGTCAACCATCCGGTGCCGCGGGAGGTCTATGGGCAGGAGGTCCCTTATGTGGTCGCGCTGATCGATCTCGACGAAGGGGTGCGGATGGTCAGCAACATCATCGGCTGCGACGTCCATGCGGTCACCGCCGAGATGCCGGTGGAGGTCGTGTTCGAAGCTGGACAAGGCGGGATGGTGCTGCCGAAGTTCAAGCCGCAGGCGTGAGCGAGATGTCCGCCTTTTCGCTTCAGGGCAAGACCGCCTTCGTCACTGGCGGCGGTGGCGGGCTCGGGTCGGTGGCCTGCGCGACATTGGCGAGAGCCGGCGCTGCGGTGGCGGTGGTGGCGCGTTCGGCAGACAAATGCGAAGCCGTCGCAAAAGCGCTTCGGGATAAAGGGGGCAGGGCGGTCGCCGTGTCTGCCGATGTTCTTGATCAGGCGCAGATCAATGCCGCGTTGAACGTCGCCGAGGACGCGCTCGGACCGATCGACATCCTCGTCAACAATGCCGGGGTCACCTCGCCCAAGGGCCTCCTCGATCTGACGGTCGAGGACTGGGACGGCGTCGTCGACGTCAGCATGAAGGGTACCTTCCTGTGCACGCAAGCCGTGGCACGCGGAATGATCGAGCGCCGCCGCGGCCGTATCATCAACATGGGCTCGATCCTCTCGGAACGAGGGGTGGCCCGTCGTAGCGCCTATTCCGCGGCCAAGGCCGGCCTCGCCAACTTCACCCGGGCCTGTGCCGTCGAACTCGGTCCGCATGGTATCACGGTCAATGCCCTCGGGCCCACCGTCATCGTGACCGACCTCAACCGCACAATGGTCGAGATGCAGCCCGAACTCTATCGCGCCATCGTCGACAGGACGCCGCTGGGGCGGCTGGGTGAGACGTCGGACCTCGAGGGTCCCCTGGTCTTTCTCGCCTCCGACGCAGCCGCGTTCGTCTCGGGGCAGATTCTTTATGTGGATGGCGGCTATACCGCGAGCTGAACGGACCTCATGACGCAAAATTCCCTCAACGTATCCGACCTCGCCGCCTATCTCGAACCCCGCCTCGATGGGGACTGGTCGGCGCTGCAGGTCAAGCCGTTCGTCGGCGGCCAGTCGAACCCGACCTTCCTGCTCCAGGCGGGCTCCCGGCCTTATGTGCTGCGCAAGCGGCCCGGCGGCACGCTGTTGCCCTCCGCCCATGCCATCGATCGGGAATATCGGGTGATGAGCGCCTTGCAGGGGACGGCGGTGCCCGTGCCCATGATGCGCCTGTTCTGCAATGACGACACCATCCTCGGCACCACGTTCTTCGTGATGGATTATGTGGCGGGGCGCGTCCTGAAGGAACCGGCTCTGCCGGGCTTCACGGTTGACGAACGCAAGGCGACCTATGAGGCCATGAATGCGGCGATCGCAGCCCTGCACCGCATCGATATCGCGGATGCCGGCCTTGCGGATTACGGCCGGCCGCAGGGTTACTACGCGCGCCAGGTGAAGCGGTGGACGGAGCAGTATCGTGCTTCGGAGACCGAGACGCTCGCGGACATGGAAGAGCTCATCTCCTGGCTGCCCGCCAATCTGCCTGAGGAAGGCCCGGCCGCTCTCGTCCATGGCGATTTCCGCCTCGAAAACCTCATCCTCGATGAAGCTTCTCCCCGCGTTCTCGCGGTGCTCGACTGGGAGCTGTCCACCCTGGGGGATCCTCTCGGCGATCTCGCCTATCATTGTCTCCCCTGGCATCTGCCGCCCCATGCCTTTGGCGGTCTCGCCGGCTGCGACATCTCCGCCAGCGGCATTCCGTCGGAGGAGGAGTATCTCGCCGCCTATTGCCGCCGGACGGGCCGAGCCGCTATCGTGAACTGGCATTTCTACGTGGCCTTCGCCCTGTTCCGGCTCGCGGCCATCCTCCAAGGTGTCCTGAAGCGCGCGCTCGACGGCAATGCGGCCTCTCCCGACGCCCGCGAGCGGGGCGCCCTGGCCGGAACCTGCGCAGCCTGCGGCTGGGCGGCGGTCGTCAACGCGAAGAACTGATCGGAGCATTCAATGGATTTCGAGCTTTCGCCCAAGACGCGAGACCTCAGCGAGCGGCTGACGCAGTTCATGGAGGCGCATGTCTATCCCGCCGAACCGCGCTTCGCCGAGGAAGTGGCGACGGGCGATCGCTGGCAGCCGACCTCGGTGATGGAAGAGTTGAAAGCCAAAGCGCGCGCCGAGGGCCTGTGGAACCTGTTTCTGCCGGAGAGCGAGAAGGGGTTCGGGCTGACCAATCTCGAATATGCGCCGCTCTGCGAAATCATGGGCCGCTCGATCATTGCTCCGGAGGTCTTCAACTGCTCAGCTCCGGATACCGGCAACATGGAAGTGCTGGAGCGTTACGGCTCGCCGGAGCAGAAGGAGCGCTGGCTCGCGCCTCTGCTGGCCGGCGAGATCCGCTCGGCCTTCGCCATGACCGAGCCGGCGGTCGCCTCTTCGGATGCGACGAACATCGAATCCTCCATCCTTCGGGACGGCGACCACTACGTCATCAACGGCCGCAAATGGTGGACCAGCGGGATCGGCGATCCGCGGTGCGCCATCATCATCTTCATGGGTAAATCCTCACCGGACAATCCCGACCGCTATCGGCAGCAATCCATGATCCTCGTGCCCCGCGACACGCCGGGGATCGACGTGAAGCGCATGCTGCCGGTCTTCGGCTATGACGATGCTCCGCACGGACATGGCGAAGTCGTCTTCGACAATGTGCGGGTGCCGGTGGAGAACATGCTGCTGGGCGAGGGCCGGGGCTTCGAGATTGCGCAAGGTCGCCTCGGACCTGGTCGCATCCATCACTGCATGCGCCTGATCGGCCTGACCGAGCGGGCCTTGGAGAAGATGTGCGTGCGCACAAAGAACCGGGTGGCTTTCGGGCGGCCCATCGCCGAGCAGACCGTCACCTTGGAACGGATCGCCGATTCCCGCATCCTCATCGACCAAGCGCGTCTCCTGGTCCTCAACGCGGCCTGGAAAATGGACGTGGCGGGCAACAAGGAAGCGCGCAAGGAAATCGCAATGATCAAGGTCGCCGTGCCGGTCATGGCCTGCCAGGTCATCGACTGGGCCATCCAGGCCCATGGCGGCGGCGGCGTTTCGGACGATTTCGGCGTGGCCTATGCCTATGCGCTGGCCCGGATGCTGCGATTGGCGGATGGACCGGACGAAGTCCACCGCAACCAAATCGGCCGCCTCGAACTCAAGCGCCATCACTGACGGATCGACTGCATGACCATCGCCCATATCCTCATCGACAATCCTCCCGTCAACAGCCTCGGCCGCACGACGCGCGCCGCCATCGTGGCGCAGCTCGAGGCGGCGGAGCGCGATCCTGCCGTCGCGGCGATCGTCATCCAGGGAAAGGGCGGCCGCTTTTCCGCGGGAGCCGACATTCGCGAGTTCAACGATATCGGGTCGGTGTCGGAGCTGCATCTCACCGACGTCATCGCCCGCATCGAGGCCTGCCCCAAGCCGGTCATCGCCGCCGTCGAGGGCATCGCGCTTGGCGGTGGGCTCGAGCTGGCGCTGGGCTGCCATTACCGGGTGGCCGCCGCCAGTGCGAAAGTTGCCCTGCCGGAGATCACTCTGGGCATCCTGCCCGGGGCCGGTGGCACGCAGCGTCTGCCCCGCGCCATCGATTTCGCGGCAGCGATCGAGGTGATGACCGGCGGCAAGATGGTGCCAGCCACGGATAAGCGCCTTGCCGGTCTGTTCGACGAGGTGACCGAAGGGGATGTGAAGGATGCGGCCTTCGCCCTGGCCCAAACACTGATTGCGGGAGGAGCTGAGCCGCGCCGCCTGCGCGATGTCAAAGTCGACGCCGCGACGGCCGAGCCGGCGCTCAAGGCCGCTCGCGAGAAACTTCTGCCCGGCAACCGGGTGCCCGCCCTGGAGGCCATCCTCGACTGCCTCGACGACGCCATCCACAAGCCGTTCGACGCGGCGATCGCGGAAGAGCGTCGGCGCTTCAATGTCGTCGTCAACACGCCGGCGTCGCGTGCCTTGCGGCATGCCTTCTTCGCCGAGCGGGAGGTGGCCAAGGTGCCGGGCATCACGGCGGCCACACCCACGGCGACCATCGACCACGTGACCATCATCGGCGCAGGGACCATGGGCCGCGGGATCGGTCTCGCCTGTCTCGATGCGGGCTTGTCTCTGACCTTGGTGGATGCCGATGCCGCAGCCCTGGAGCGTGGACTGGAGGCCGTTCGCAAGCATTATGCTGGTCTGGTCGAGAAGGGCCGGATCAAGCCGGCGGCTGCAGAGGAGCGCCTGGGCAAGCTGTCGGGCTCGACGGATCTTGCGGCGGCGGCACGCGTGCCGGGCCTCATCATCGAGGCCGTGTTCGAAAATATGGAGGTGAAGCAGTCGGTGCTCCGGGCGCTGGATGAGGCCGCACCCCAGGAGACGATCCTCGCCACCAACACCTCCACCCTGGATGTCGACGCGCTCGCCAGCGCCACCCGGCGTGCCGACAGGGTCGTGGGGATGCATTTCTTCAGTCCTGCCAACATCATGCGGCTGGTCGAAGTGGTCCGCGGCAAGGCGACCAGCGATGAGACCCTGGCGACGGCCATGAAGGTCACCGCGCGTCTGGGCAAGATCGGCGTGGTGGCGGGCGTCTGCGACGGTTTCATCGGCAACCGCATGGTGGAGGAATATCTCCGGCAAGCCTATTTCCTGCTGGACGAAGGCGCGCTTCCCCATGAGGTCGACGGGGCGCTGGAGCGCTGGGGCATGGCCATGGGGCCGCTGCGGATGATGGATCTCGCCGGCAACGACATCGGCTGGGCGATCCGCAAGCGCCGCGCCGTCGAGCAGCCGGACCGGCCCTATTCGGCGATCCCCGATCTCCTGTGCGAGCAGGGGCGCTTCGGGCAGAAGACGGGCAAGGGCTTCTATCGATATGAGGGCCGCACCCCGGTGAACGATCCCGAAGTCGAGGAGATGATCGTCAAGCATTCGGCCGATATCGGGCTGACACGCCGGTCCATCGGAGAAGACGAGATCGTCGAGCGCTGCCTCTATGCCCTGATCAATGAGGGTGCCCAGGTCCTGGAAGACGGGATCGCCTTGCGGGCCAGCGACATCGACGTGGTCTATCTCTCCGGCTATGGCTTTCCCCGCTTCCGGGGCGGGCCCATGCATTATGCCAATGAGATCGGGCTCGAGACCGTGGTTGCCGCCATGGAGCGCTATGCGAAGGGCAATCACGGCGCGTTCTGGACACCGGCGCCCCTGCTCGCCACGCTGGCGGCCTCGGGTGGAAAATTCGTCTGAAAGGGAGTTCCATGAGCGCGACCGCCCATTTCCTCTCGCGCCGTGACCTCGACTTCCTGCTCTATGAGGTGCTCGACGTCGAGCGCCTCACCGAGCGGGAGCGTTTTGCCGAGCATTCGCGCGAGACTTTCGATGCGGCCCTCGATCTTTCGGAGCAGCTGGCGGCGGATTTGTTCCGCCCCCACAACAAGCTGTCGGACCAGAACGAGCCGCGGTTCGAGAATGGTCGCGTCGTGATGATTCCGGAGGTCAAGACGGCGGTGGATGCCTTCGCCGCAGCAGGCCTCCTGGCTGCCACCCATGACGCCGAAATCGGCGGCATGCAGCTGCCGATGACGATCGCACAGGCCTGCTTCGCCTGCTTCGATGCCGCGAACATCGCCACTGCGGCCTATACGATGCTGACCATCGCCAATGCCAATCTGCTGCGCGTGCATGGCAGCGAGGAGCAGCGGCGGCTCTATCTCGAACCCTTGCTGCAGGGGCGCTTTCTCGGCACGATGTGCCTGTCGGAGACGCAAGCCGGCTCTTCGCTCGCCGACATCCGCACCATGGCGGATCCGCTGCCCGACGGCACCTATTCGATCACCGGCTCAAAGATGTGGATCTCAGCCGGCGAGCACGATCTCTCCGAGAACATCATCCATCTGGTCCTGGCGCGGCTGCGTGGCGCACCGGCCGGCGCTAAGGGGATTTCGCTGTTCGTCGTGCCGAAGCGGCTGGTGGAGCCGGATGGCCGTGTCGGAGCCCCGAACAACGTCGCCCTGGCTGGTCTTAACCACAAGATGGGCTATCGCGGCACGACCAATTGCGTGCTCAATTTCGGCGAATCCGGCACGACGGTGGGGACGCTGGTGGGCGAGCCCCATCAGGGGCTGGCCTATATGTTCCAGATGATGAACGAGGCGCGCATCGCCATCGGGCGCGGGGCCACGATGCTCGGCTATACCGGCTATCTCGCCAGCCTCGATTATGCGCGCAGCCGGCACCAGGGGCGGTCGGCCTCAGCCAAGGACCCCTCGCGGCCGCCGGTCGCCATCATCGAGCATGCCGATGTCCGGCGGATGCTCCTGGCTCAGAAAGCCTATGTGGAAGGGGCGCTGGGCCTCATCCTGATCTGCGCACAATTGGTGGACGAAGCGGCCACCGCCGAGGACGAGGAGACGCGGGCGCGTGCCCATCTCCTGCTGGACGTGCTGACGCCGGTCGCCAAGTCGTGGCCGTCCAAATACGGGCCCATCGCCAATGATCTCGCGATCCAGGTGCATGGGGGCTACGGCTATACCCGCGAATTCGACGTGGAGCAGTTCTATCGCGACAATCGCCTCAATCCGATTCACGAGGGCACCAACGGAATACAGGCGCTGGATCTCCTGGGCCGCAAGGTGATGATGCAAGAGGGACAGGCGTTCTCCGCGACGGTCGAGGCCATGCGGGAGACCGTGGAGCTGGCCGAAGTCTCCGATGATGCCGACTGCCGGGCCTGGGGGGAAAGCCTCGCTGCGGCACTGGACGATCTCGTCCAGACGACGGCCGTGCTTAGGGCGGAAGCCAACCACGAACGGCGGCTCGCCAATGCGTCGCTCTATCTCGACGCCTTCGGGCATACGGTCATCGCCTGGGTCTGGCTGCGCCAGGCGCTCACGGCTGCGCGGCCGGGGCAGAGCGAGGATCCATTCTATGCGGGGAAGCGGCAGGCCTGCTGCTATTTCTTCGCTTGGGAACTGCCCACCATCGCACCCTTTCACCATCTGTTGCGTGGTCTCGATCCTACGCCGCTCGAGATGCAAGACGCCTGGTTCTGACGCTCTGAGGCCGGGGATGCAAGAGGCGCAAACGGTCTTGCGTCGCACCGCGTTTGCGATAAGATTGACCTGTTGTCCGACAAGCGGCAACGGGGTGGAACCATCATCACCCCGCTCTCAGACGCAGAGATGAACTGTATGAGCTCAACACCGTCGGCCATCCTCGCAGGTTTGACCGCGCTGTCGCGCGCAGAGCTGGAGGCCCTGCAACTCGCCAAGCTGCAGCGGCAGCTGGCGCGCGTCTATGCGCGCAACGGTTTCTACCGCGACCGGTTCGATGCAGCCAAGGTGCGGCCGGAGCAGATCCGCTCGGTCGCCGAGTTTCGCGATCGCATCCCGACCATGGCGAAGGCGGATTGCCTGGCCGACCAGCAGGAGCATCCTCCCTTCGGCCGCCGCGTGGGCGTGCCCCGCGAGGACGTCGTGCTCATGAACCTGACGGGCGGAACCTCCGGTCAAGGCCAGGAGGTGTTCGGGCGCACCAATCACGACATCGCCATGCAGGGACATTTTCATTACCTGCCCTGGTATCTCGCCGGCTTGCGGCGTGGGGATTCGGCCTTGAACTGCGTGCCGGCCGGAGGGCTCACCACCGGCGGCTGGGGACCGACCGAAGGCTTTCGCGTGGCCGGCGTCACCAGCTATGCGGTGGGCGGCACCATGAGCACGGATGCCAAGATCGACCTCATGCGGCGATTCAGGGACTTCCACTTCATCTATGCCTCGACCAGCTATCTGCACACTCTGACGGAAGCCTTCCGGCGCAAGGGCCTCAGCCCCGCGGAGGAATTTCCGATGCTGCGCACCCTCTACATCGCGGCGGAAAGCTATCCGGTCGAGTGGGCCCAGCGGGTCGAAGCCTTCTGGGGTGCGAAGCTGCATGAAGGCTATGGCAGCACACAGGCGGCCGGCTTTTCGGCCGGAACCTGCGAACATGGCGCCATCCAGGGAGACAGACGCGGGGTCATGCACTTCTTCGAATGGCACAATCTCGTGGAAGTGGTGAACCCGGAGACCATGGAACTCGTCGGCCCCGGCGAGGAAGGCGAGATCGTGCTGACCAATCTCGACATCATCGGCTCTCCGGTCATTCGCTTCCGGACCGGGGACAAGGGCCGCTATGTGTCACCCGGCGCGGGACCCAGCGGGCGGCCCTGGATCGGAGTGGAGGCCGGGACCATCGGCCGGATCGACGACATGATGAAGATCCGGGGAAACAACATGTGGCCGAGCGCAGTCGACGGTGTCGTGTTCCGCTGCGACAAAGTTTGGGAATATGCCGGACGCGTCTATACCAGCATGCAGGGGAAGACCTGCGTGGAACTCAGGCTCGCCTTCAAGGCCGATGCCGCCTTCTCCGGCGACAGCGAGCGACAGGCCCTGCTGAAGACCATCGGTGCAGAGCTGAAACAGACCACCAACATCAATATGGACCTCGTCGTCGTCGACCGAGAGGACCTGCCCAGCTACGAGTATAAGAGCCGCCGCTGGAAAGACGAGCGGGCGGAAGGGTTCCGCAGCGGAGCCGTGAACCAATGAGCAAAATGCCAGCATCTCTTGCCGAACAACAGGATCTGGTGGCGCGCATCGCCGCCCTCATCGTCGAGTTGGAGGAAAAGGCCGATCCGTTCATCGCGGGACATTGCCTGCATCTGCGCGAGCGGGCGGAGGTCATCGGCGAGATCCTGGAGACGGACGCAGCATCAGTTGCGGCTTTCCGCTCCACACCCGTCTGACGGATCCACATTCGGTCCAGAGCCGAACCATCGCTCAAGGTTAAGCGTTATGCTCCTATAGACCGGAGGATAAACATGCTGAGCGACGCTGCACGTCTCTACAACACGATCAGTGCCCTGCACGCAGCCCTTGTGGATGCGGGAATGAAAGGCGAGTTCGAATTGCGGCTCAGCCCCGAAGACGGTGCCGAGCTCGAGCACATGGTCATGTCGAGCACCGGCGGACCGATCTATCGTGGCGAGGTCATCGAAGCCCATGATGTGAGCTCCGGACGGCGCGCCATGACGATGTCGGGCATCATGGTCAGCTGGGATGCGGCGGCCGCCGCCGACATGGAACGCACAGCCTAGATCTCAACCCACCAGGAGAACTCCGTGCTTTGACCCGGCGGGAGGTGCACCAGTCCCGGCTTTTGGAGAAAGGGTCCGTCCCAGCCCACCGGGCTCGCCGTGCCGTGCCAGGGCTCGATGCAGAGAAAGGGCGCACCCGTCGGCTTTGACCATATTCCGAGGTCGACGAAGCCGCGCCAGGAGACCTGCACCTCCCTGACCGTCGCTCCTGCCGGATCAAGGGCGGAAAACCGTGCCGATCGGCTTTGAACCGTAGGCAGGACGATCGCATCGTCCCGAAAGAGTTCCGGTGAGAGCGGTAGCGTCAATCCATCGAAGGGGAGCGGCTTGGGGGGGCCGATCAGTCCGCCGTCGACGGATCGGGCGGGACCCGGCTCCCGCTTCGCGAAGGTGAGACGGTGCGCTTCCTTGGCAATGCCGGCGACCAGAGGCCAGCGGAAGGCCGGGTGCGCGCCGATGGAAAAAGGCAGCGCTTCGTCCCCCGGGTTCGTCACCTGCATGGTGACCGTGAGACGAGCGTCGCTGACGTCGTGGGTCACATCCAAGCAAAATGGAAAGGGATACTGGGCCTGCGTCGCCTGATTATCGCAGAGGCGAAGCGACGCCCTTGTCGCGGAGCGATCGGTCCACTCAAAACGGCTGTCACGGGCAAAACCATGCTGGCTCATGGAGTATGTCCTGCCGCCATGGTGCAGGGTGTCGTCGGCAAGACGTCCAACGATGGGAAACAGCACGGGCGAGTGACGCGGCCATTCGGGGCCGGCCTGCCAAAGCAGTTCTTCGTCGCCGCCCTTCCTGAGGCTGATCAGTTCGGCGCCGAGGGATTTTATGGTGGCCGTGATCCCCGAGCCGCGAATGATATGCGTTTCGCTCAATCTTGATCTCCTGCTGCGACTCAATGGACGGCAGACTGGAGCAGCGGTCTGCGTTGTGCAAGCGCAGGCCGGCTGATCCGCTCACGCGCGCAGCCGTTTGTAGAAGAAGGTCGTATCGGCGAGGATTCCTTCCGGGCGATAGGCATGACCCGGCACGCGGCCCCATTCTATCCAGCCACACCGGCGATACAGGGCCTCTCCCGCGCTGCCGGTCTCCGTGTCGAGCAGCAGGAGCGTGCGGCCGGCGGAGAGAGCAGCCGCCTCGGCGGCCTCCAGCAACTTGCGCCCCACTCCTCGCCGACGCGCCGAGGAAAGCACAAGCATCTTGCCGATTTCCGCCCGGTGCGAGCCGTTCGGCTGGGGCGCCAAAATCAGCATCACCGTTCCCAGCAATCGATCGCCGCATTCCGCCACGAGCAGGTGCTTTTCTCCGGTCGCCAAGCCCGCGAGCTGAGCCCGCCAGAACAGGTTGCCCTGTTCACGGGTGAAGCTCGCCAGGAAGTTCACAGAGGCCCCGTCGGCCACGGCATCCGCGAGGATCAGTCCCAGCTCTTCCAGACGAGCCTCCGCCTCGACAGCGGAGAGACTGCGGATATTGACGGATGCCATGTCAGACCCCGGGATGAGCACGATACCGACCCCTATTCTGATTGCGCCGAGGTCGGGTGGCAATCTCGCTTCTGTGGGGTGGGTGTCGCCGAGGCGCTTTTTTACATCTGGGTTATAGATGCGGGGAGCAGGGTGGCACGCCTCACCTGGTGAGGGTCGCCCTCACCGGCCTCGTCGCCAGCTGTGGCATGACAGAGGGAAAGCGCGTGACCGGCCCCTCTCCCATGATCAGTTGGCCGCCGCCCTCACACGCTTCTGCGTGTCGAAGATGATGCGGTCATACTGGCGCATCTGATTGGCATCGAGCACCTTCGAGACCGCCTGGCGTTCTCTGCGCTGAATCGCCTGCAGGTGACCAGCGATCTGCATCAGCTTATCCATCCGTGGCTTCGCTGCAGGGTTGATGTTGTTCTGGCGCAGCAAGGCCAGCAGTTCCGCCTCACTTTTATTGGTGATGGCGCGGAGCTTGCTCCGCTGGGCGCTGGTGACATCGAGCTTCGATATCACGTTCGAACTGTAAAAGGACTGCGCCACTGCAGGCGTCCCCATAGCGCCGCCCAGGGCGAGCGAACCCGCCACGATCACAGTGCTCAGCAGACGTTTGGACAGCATAAGTTCCTCCTTGATGGATCCGTCGACAGCAAACCGCCCATAGTCCGCGGTACATAATGCTTCATCTTCCGCCCGCCAACTGCGCGTCCTGACGCGCCCCTGAGTTGCAGATCACCACCCCCTCCGTCCCGCTTGCGAGGGACCGACCCCGCCCGCTCGCGAGGGTTTGATGGAAGCGGGGCGGAACCAAGCATCCTTTCAATGGCTTCGCCGTGACATACATCAATGCGGAGACCAGGAATGCGATCACTCGCCCTTCTCGCCATGACGACCACTCTGCTCACGGGGGCCATGACGCCCCTGGCTTTCGGACAGACCGTGACGGCGACACCGCCGTCGGACCGCGCGGCAAACGCGCCGGACCAGAAGCCGGCCTTCGAAGGCCAAACCCGGGCGCCGGAGCCTGACATGCTCACAAAGGTGAACGTGACCACGGTCGTGGAGGGCTTGCCGAGGGCCTGGGCCCTGGAGTTCCTGCCGGATGGGAGGATGCTGGTGACGGCGAAGTCGGGCGAGTTGCACATCGTATCGACGGGAGGAGAGATCGGGCCGGCTTTGAAGGGGGTGCCGAAGGTGGATGCTCGTGGACAAGGAGGGCTGTTGGATGTTGTCCTCAGCCCGGACTTCGCCACCGACGGGATGGTCTATTTCAGCTTCAGCGGGCCGCGCGAGGGCGGCAACGGCACTTCCGTCGCCCGGGGCAAGCTGGTGGAGACCGAGGGCTCGGCAGAGTTGCAGGACGTGGCCGTGATCTTTCGGCAGATGCCGAGCTGGAACAGCGACAAGCATTACGGATCGCGGCTCGTCTTCGCGCCCGACGGGATGTTGTATGTGACAGTCGGGGAGCGGTCGCTGCCCGGACCGCGCGTCCAGGCGCAGGACGTGGGAAGCGGACTGGGCAAGGTCTTCCGCATCAATCCCGATGGATCCGTGCCGAAGGATAATCCCTTCGTCGGCCGCGAGGGCGCTCAGCCGGAGATCTGGTCCTATGGACATCGCAATCTCCAATCCGCGACACTCGACGGACAGGGTCGGCTCTGGACGGTGGAGCACGGGCCGAAGGGCGGAGACGAACTGAACCGGCCGCAGCCGGGTCTCAATTACGGTTGGCCGGTCATCACCTATGGCGTTGAATATAGCGGAAAGCCAGTCGGCAAAGGCATTACTGCCCAGGAGGGGATGGAGCAGCCCATCTATTACTGGGATCCCGTCATCGGACCCTCGGGGATGGCCCATTATGAAGGCGATGCGTTCGAGACCTGGAAGGGCGCATTTCTCATCGGCGGTCTTGTGAACCAGGCCCTCGTCGTCCTGCATATGGAGGGTGACAGGGTGGCCCATGAGGAATGGGTGCCGCTCGATGCGCGGATTCGGGACGTGAAGATCGGATCTGACGGTCACGTCTATGCCTTGACTGAAGGCGGTGGCGGCTCGCGGGTCTTGAAACTTAGCCCCGCAGAGGGCTGACCGCTTTCATATCCCGGCAACCAGACGACCGACAGCGGCGATCACAGCATCGCGGCTCTCGGCCGTCTGACCTGGCTTGGACGCGTAATAGACGGTCACCAGGATCGGTTTTCGCGCGGGGGGCCACACAATGGCAACGTCGCACGCACCCATTTGATTTGTTCCGGTCTTGTCGCCCACTCGCCACGTCTTGGGAATGCCTGCACGAATGCGCTTGTCGCCCGTCTTGTTCGCTACAAGCCAGGCCGCAAGCTGCCGACGCGAGGTCTCGCTCAGACCATCGTCGACGAGGAGCTTGCGCATCGTCTCGAGCATGGCGCGAGGTGTGGTGGTGTCATGCAGATCTCCAGGAACGGCGGAGTTCAGAAACGGTTCGATGCGGGTCAGGCCGGTCACCTCATCGCCGATCGAGCGCAGAAACCGGGTCAGTCCGGCAGGACCGCCGGCGCTGGCGAGCAGAAGATTGCCGGCGGTGTTGTCGCTCGTGGCGATGGCGGCGTCACAGAGTTCCGCCATGGTCATGCCGGGGGCGCCGACACGGCCCTCGGTCATGGGCGAATATGTGACCAAGTCGCGTTTCGAAAAGATCACGCGCCTGTCCAGTCTCTCCTGTCCGCGATCCACCCGAGCCAGGACATGGGCTGCCGCCAGGAGCTTGACGGTGCTCAGGAGGGGGAACCGCTCATCGGCACGATGGCCAAAAACGTGACCGGAGGCCAGGTCAAGGATCGCGACCCCTAGCTGCCCTCCATTGCGGGCCTCCACATCGCGCAGGCGATCATCCATGGTCGCCTCGGCAGCGTGCACTCCCAGAAGGGACGGCGTCGCCATCAAGCTGCCCAAGATAATGGCTCTACGGGTGATCATCTGCTTCACCATTCCAAGTTCGTTCCGGCGCGGGTTGTTGCTCCTACGCTGACGAGACGGCTGGAGTGGGGCAGCTCGAAGACACAATCTTGTCTGGCCGCAGGCCGAAACACAGATTACTACGTCGCTGCCGGCAGCGGGCCGGCACACCATGGAGACATCCAGAATGGACTACCTCGCGACCCTCGCCGCGGACCCCACGGTCTGGGTGGCTCTGGTTACGCTCATCGTCATGGAGGTGGTCCTGGGGATCGACAATCTGATCTTCATTTCGATCCTCACCAACAAATTGCCCGAGCATCAACGGGCCCGGGGCCGGCGCATCGGCATCGGATTGGCGCTGGTCCTGAGACTGGGGCTGCTCAGCACGGTGGCGTTCATTGTTCAGCTGACCACGCCGCTGTTCGAGCTCTTTGGCCACGGTCTGTCCTGGCGCGACCTCATCCTCATCGCAGGCGGCCTGTTCCTTGTGTGGAAGGCGACCAAGGAAATCCACCACACCGTCGATCCCGACCCCGGCGACGACATGTTCTCGACCAAGGGTGCAAGCCTCACCTTCAATGCCGCGATCATGCAAATTCTGCTGCTGGACCTGGTCTTCTCCATTGACAGCATCATCACCGCCGTGGGCATGACGGACCACATCCCGGTCATGGTCATCGCGGTGGTCGTGGCGGTGCTGGTCATGCTGCTGGCCGCAGAGCCGCTGGCGAATTTCATCCAGCGCAATCCCACGATCGTCATGCTCGCCCTGGGCTTCCTGATGCTCATCGGCACGACGTTGATCGCGGAGGGGTTCGGCGTGCATGTGCCCAAGGGGTATATCTACGCGGCCATGGCCTTCTCGGCCCTGGTGGAAGGGCTCAACATGCTCGCAAGACGGGCGAAATCGCGGAGCTAGGGCTCTTCGGCCCTCGCATTGGGACGTGGCGGCACCGTGCGCCGGGCCGTTACGTCCCCAAGCGCAGCGGTGCCGTCATCTTGCGAAGCGTCGCTATAACGGAGAGAGCCGTGATCCGGCTCGTCTTCGGGTTCTCCGACGGCACATTGGCGATCGACATCTGAAAGCTGGCGCTGTCCGCTTCAACCTCGATGGTGTGGGTGTTGCGGGTAATGGTCGGGTCCGCCCAGATCTCCAGGACCGTCCGGTCGGGACCGATGCCGGCCAGGGACAGAGCGACTGCCACATTCATATTGGCTGGAAAACCTACCGCGGCCTCACGCGGGCTGCCGGAGAAAATCCGCAGGGGCTCGGTGATGTCCTCGATGCGGATGTTGCGCTCTTCCAGAAAGGGAGCCCCCGCGAAGCCTTGCGCCGGCTTCCGGCTGGCCATGCGGACCGAGCGGATCTCGCCCTCAGCAGCAGCCAGCAGGGCGTCGAGGCCGAGCAATGCACCGGACGGCACAATGATCTGGCCGCCAGAAGCGCGGGCGAGCTCGACCAGGTGCTCATTGGTCAACAAGGCGCCGACGGACAAGATCATCACCTTCTTGCCGGCCTTCAGAACAGGCTCCGCGATCGAACAAAGGATCGAGGCAGGCGCGCATTCGATAACGAGGTCGGCCAATGGCTCCAGCTCTGCGATCGTCACCAAGGGCACGGGGTGCCGAAGCGATTGCAACCGCGCCTCGGCCTTGGCCCTGTCGCGGACACCAATCGCCGTGAGGGTGAAGCCCGGCAGGCCTCGGTCCAACGCCTGAGCGACCGTGAACCCAATCGCTCCGAGGCCGGCAATCGCCACGCGGATCGGTTCAGCCCTGGCGGCCGTCGTGGATGGTGTGGACATCGATTCTCCTCGGGAAGACGCGGCGGGTGGTCTGCGGTTTCGGGTTGGAACGAGACTGGAGTCCCGCGTTTCCTATTTCACTGAAGCGAAACCCACACTCAATGGCTTTCTGGTCAGCCCCGCATATTCCACGCGGACGGACTGATCCACGATCAGGGGCTGAAGCTTTCCCAACGAGCCGAGGCTGATCATGTCTCCGGGGGCGAATTGCACCCCATGTCTCACCATCCACAAGACGACGTCGAGCGGGTGGCCCATCAGCGCCTCGCCCGTGGCCTGATCGACGACTTTACCATCGACGAGCACGGTCACCCTCATCTCGGCCAGCGCCGCCTCCACGTCGCGAATGTCCTTCACCCGGATCCCGCGGCCCAGCACCCCGCGGAACGGCAGCACGTTGTAGGCGACCATGAGCAAGCCATCCGGCTTCACATCGGGCTTGAGGGCCAAGTCCGGGATCTCGATGAAGGGGATCATCAGGCCCAAGGCCGACGCGACTTCGGCGCGGGTGGTGGCCGCGTTGATGGCGACGTCGTCGACCGTCACCATCAGGTCGGCCTCGAAAAAGGCCTTGCGCGTGCTGCTCATGGGCAGTTCGGCGCCATCGGCCATGAGCATCGGCGCATACAGCACACCGATAACGGGTTCATCAACACCGAAGCGCTCCTGAGCCGCCCGAGAGCTGAAGCCCACCTTATAGGCCACCGGCTTTCCCAGCCTTCGCTCCAACTGAGCGTTGAACGCCTTCTGGGCGCACAGGGCATCGTCGAGGGTGGCCAGGCCGTCTATCGCCGGCAGCCGGTGACCCTCCAGCCAGCGGTCGGCAGCCCGGGCCATGATTTCCGGAGGTGGACAGTCCGCGCGAGCCGCCGTGGCGAAGAGAAGCGCTGCGGCAACGGCCATAATCCTCATGATGATAGTCTGGACTCCAAATGAGGTGCCGGTGGCGGGAGCATCGGCTGGTGACCGTCGAAATACTTCAACAGCCTGTCCATGTACCAGGTCAGGAATTTTTCCAACTGATTCTCGTTGGGAGAATACGGGCCCGGCTCATAGGCCGGGCTCTGAACACCCTTGGTGACCAGCGAGACGAAGGCCGCATCCTGCTCGTTCGTCTTGCGCCAGACTTCGGTCAGATGCTCGACGTCATAGTCGCGGCCCTCGACGGCGTCCTTGTGGACCAGCCATTTGGTCCGCAGCAGGGTCCTGTCCGCTGACAGAGGCAGGATGAAGGAAATCACCGCATGGTCGCTGAGAAAGTGGTTCCAGGAGTTTGGCTGCGTGTGGAGCGACAGGGCGCCGAGGCGGGGATTGGTGAAATCGGCCAGCAGCTTCTTGCAGGCGATTTTCGTGTCGAGGGTGTAGGATTCGCCCGCATTGTCCAAAGCCAGACGTTCCAGCCGGAAGGCGGTGGCCCCGTCATCCAGCTTCTCGACCAACTCGGAGGGTAGGTTCAGTTCGCGCCAGATCTGATCCATTTCCGATCGAATTCGGCAGTAGCGTTCATAGTATCTCTGCTGCCGAGGCTTCACATCGGCTTCCGTGTGGCCAAAGAACTGGAAGAAGGTGCGGATCAGCTCCGGATGGCCGCTGCAGTGGTAACATTCGCGGTTGTTCTCCATCACGGCCTTCCAATTGCCGTTCTCGACGATGTCGATCTGATGGGCGAGCTTGCTGTTGGCGAGATCGTGGGGCGCCAGATAGGGCGCAACCGTGTGCGCCATCTCCTCGATGTCCTCCGGCGGATCTTCGGCCAGGCAGATGAAGATCAATCCACTGACGTTGCGCAGATGCACCGGCTTGAGGCCGAGGCAGCTGCGATCCATGCCCGGGGCCATGTGCTCAGCAAAAACGAGGGCGCCGTCCAAATCATAGGCCCAGCTGTGATAGGGGCAGACGAGCTTGGCGGCCGATCCACGCGGCGCGCTCATCAGCCGGGCGCCGCGATGGCGGCAGACATTGTGAAGGGCCCGGATCACCCCGTCCATGCCCCGCAGGATGACGACGGAGAAGGGCCCGACCTCCAGGGTGACGTAGTCGCCGCGCTGGGGAATGTCAGCCTCGACGCCGGCGAGCAGCCAATGGCGCGCGAAAATCGCATCAATATCCGCGCGGAACACGGCATCGCTCACGTAGAACGGGGCCTCAAGACTGTAGCCGGGACGCCGTCGCCGTGCCAGTTGTGCAACTTCGAACCGGTCGGGGTCACTCAACGCATCCATCGGCATGCCTCCCTTAGTCGCGGAGCCAGCATAAAAGCTTTCATTGCCGAACGCCACGGTCGGCAATAGGCTCTTTCCAGCCGCTGTTCTCGTTCTCGGAGTCGCCCCCCATGTCCGTTCTCGATCGCCGTCAGGTCTTTCCGGAAAGCGTCCTGCCCGATGCCGCCGCGCTTATCGACGAAGGGCGGTCGGCCGCCAAGCATTACACACTTCAGCCCGGCCCGTTTCTCAAGACATACGGCGTGGGCTCCGAAATGGAGTACAAGCGCAAGCGCACCGCCGAGGGCAAGATCATGACCCACGCCCAGATCGGCTACCGCGACAGGGCCAAGAGCCGGCGGGCCTATTCGGAGATCTGGGAGGAACTGGACAAGCTCGGATACCGCGTCGACCGCTACGGCATTTGCCTCGACTGGAACATGGGCTATCCGCTGGCGATGCGATCGAAGATGCCGCAGGGGACCGGCATGATCATGGGGGAGGTGGAAGACTGGATCGCGTTGACCCATAGCGCACCCGTCGCCCCGCATTTCGGCGACTTCATGATCGGCTCGCCGGCCGCCTTCGAGAACACCAAATGCGCGCTTCTTGCGGGAGCGACCTCGATCGGCAATCTCGGGCAGTATTTCGCGTTCCGCCAGCCGCATTGGGACGACGACGTCGCCACGACCGCGGAATCCCTCAAGGCGATCGCCCTGACTTCGGCTCAGCCGGTGGACATCATCATCCACTCCAACATCGATGACGGCTTTGCCTCGATGTTCACGGATCTCGGCTGCTCGCTGGGGGCCATCCTGCTCGAGCAGTACATCATCGACGAACTCTGCGGCGCGCATGCCTCCTATTCTTTCGGCAATACCTATGCCCGGCCGCTGACCCGGCTCGCCTTCCAGCGCGCGGCCTCCAGCGTCGCCCGCACCCCCGGCACCATGATCTATGGCGCGACGACCATGTATGGTCCCAACCACGCCGCCAATTATGCGGCGCTTGCCTCCTATCTGCGCATGGACATCTATGGCGAGCGGACGCGTCCGGCGGGCCATGCCATCAATCCCGTGCCGGTCACGGAGGCGGAGCGGATCCCGGACATCGAGGAGATCATCGACGTCCATATCTTCGCAAACCGGCTGATCGAGCTCGACGAGCCATTGCATGTGCTGCAAACGGACCAGGAGATCGAAGAGATCGTCGAACGCATCGTGGAGGCCGGCCATCGGTTCCGCGATACGGTGCTGACGGGTTTCAACGATGCCGGCATCGACACGACGAACCCCTTCGAGATGCTGCTGGCGATCCGCCGCATCGGCTCGAAGAAGCTGGAGGAGCTCTATGGTCCCGGCGATCCGACGGAGGGGCGGCTGCGTGGCCGCACTCCGGTGGTGCGTTCGGATTCGATCGAGCAGCTCGAGGCGGCGGGAGAGGGCATCGTCGGCAAGATGGAGCCAGGGCATCGCCGCGCCATCACCACGGCCGGCCTCAAGGGCTGTCTGGCCACCACCGACGTGCATGAATATGGCAAGATCCTGGTGGAGACCGTCCTGCGCGAGCTCAAAGTGGACATTCTCGACGGCGGCGTGTCGACGGATCCGAACGATCTTGCGGAATATGCGCTGGAGTCGGGCGCCGACTTCATCGCGCTGTCGTCCTATAACGGCATCGCACTCGAATTCGTGGCGGAGTTGAAGGCGGACATGAAGCGGATCGGCCTCGACATCCCCGTCTTCGTCGGCGGCAAGCTGAACCGCATCCCTGATGGAAGCAATTCGAGCCTGCCAGTGGAGATCGGCTCGGAGATCGCAGCGTCCGGAGCGATCGTCTGCTCGACTGTGGATGCCATGCTCGAGAGGCTGACTGGGCTCCGCGGAAAAGCGCCGGTCGACGCCTAGCGGCTCAATCGTCCAGGATCGCCACCGCCCGCGTCCAGCCGGCGGAGGCGGCGCGGATCTTTACGGGGAAGCAGGCGATCTTAAAACCGGTCGCCGGCAGGACTTCCAGATTGTGCAGCTTCTCGATCTGGCAATAGCCCCGCTCGCGCCCGGCCTTGTGGCCTTCCCAAATGAGGCTGGCATCGCCCGTTTCGGCGTAGCGGCGGGCGGTGTGGAGGAAGGGAGCATCCCAGCTCCAGCCGTCGGTGCCGACGACGCGAATGCCCTGGCCCGTCAAATGCAGCGTCGCCTCGCGGCCCATGCCGCAGCCGGAGTCCACGTAATCGGATTGTCCATAGCGCGCGCCGGCGCTGGTGTTGACCACCACGATGTCCAGGGGCTGCAGGACATGGCCGATCCGGTAGAGCTCGGCGTCGATTTCGGCAGCCGTCACCACATGGCCGTCGGGCAGATGACGAAATCCAGCTTCACACCGGACTGGAAGCACCATTCCAGCGGCACCTCGTCGATGGTGATCGCAGGGGCGCCGCCATCCATGGTCGGATGGTAGTGCCAAGGTGCGTCCACATGGGTGCCGTTGTGGGTCGAGATCTGCACCGTCTCCACCGCCCAGCCCTGGGCGTCGGGCAGATCCTCGGGCTTCAGCCCCGGAAAGAGGCTCGCGATCTTCGGGGCCGAGGTGTCGTGGGCCTCATAGTCAATGCGCACCCGCTGAAAGGGCGGGTCCGCCGGAACGTCGTTTTCCAGCGGAATAGACAGATCGACGATACGCATTTCAGTCAGGCTCCGGCACGGGGATCGATCGGGGTGATGGGACCCAGGTTCAAGACCTGTTCCAAGACCGCCGCAGCCGAGAGAAGCTCGGCCTCGGCTTGTGGCCGGGCGACGATCTGAAGCCCGACGGGCAGGCCTTCGGCGGTAAAGCCCGCCGGGATCGAGATTGCCGGCGAGGAGACGAGGGTGATCGCGTAGACGATGGCCAGCCAGTCGATATAGGTCTCGAAGCGATGGCCGTCGCATTCGGCGAGATAGCGCTGTTCTGCCGGGAAGGCAGCGGTGATGGTGGCCGGACAGAGCAGCAGGTCATAAGTTTCGAAGAAGGTCGCCATGCGCTGGTAGAGGACGGCGCGTTGCGCCTGGGCGCGGGCGATGTCGCGGGACGTCAGCTTCAAGCCTTGCTCCACGTTCCAAATCACCTCCGGCTTCAACAAGCTGCGGTGGCTGTCATAGAGGCCGCCGAGGCCGATGGCGAAGTTCAAGGCCCGCAGGGTCTGGAAGCATTCATGAGCCTCGGAAAGGTCGGGATGGGCTTCCTCGACGATGACACCGGCGTCCACGAAGTCATGGGCTGCACGGCGGCAAATGCCGGCGACCTCCGGGTCCACGGGGGTGATGCCCAGCGTGGCGCTGAAGGCCACGCGCTTCGGGGCCTGCTTGGCGGCTGCAGCAGCGGCGAAGCTCGCACCGACATGGGTGCGCGAGCGCGGATCGCGGCCATGGGCACCGGTCATGGCATCGAGCATGAGTGCGACGTCGGCCACGTTGCGCGCCATGGGTCCCTCGACAGAGAGCGTGTCGTCGATGACGGAGCCCGGCGTTGTGGCAACCCTGCCGGGGGAGGGGCGCAAGCCCACGACACCGCAGAAGCTGGCAGGATTGCGGAGGGAGCCGCCCATGTCGGAGCCGTGGGCAAGCCAGGCCATGCCCGAGGCGAGGGCCGCGGCCGCACCGCCCGAGGAGCCGGCGACCGAGCGCGAGAGGTTCCAGGGATTGCGTGTCGTGCCGAAGACTTCATTGAAGGTCTGGGCGCCGGCGCCGAATTCAGGCGTGTTGGACTTGGCATAGACGATCCCGCCGGACCGCTCCAGGGTTTCAACCAGGATGTCGGATTCGTCCGGGATGGTGTCGGCAAAGATGGGCGAACCCTGGGTCGTGCGCACTCCCGCAACGGCGGTGAGGTCCTTGATGGGTATCGGAAGACCGGCCAGGATCCCGCGTTCGGCCAGAGGCAGGTCGAGGAGGCGGCTGGCCTCGGCGCGGGCACGCTCGAAGCATAAGGTCGGGAGCGCATTGATGGCCGGGTTCACCGCGGCGACGCGCTGCTCCAAGGCATCCAGTAGGTCGTGAGGCGACAGGGTGCCGGCCCGCAGTCTCGCCACAATCCCGCTGGCGGGAGATCGGATCAATTCTTCGACGTCGCTCATGGTTCGGCTCCGTTGGTGGCGAGACCTGAACCCGGATCGGAGACGACGTCAAGCAGGGAAGCCCAGCGTGCAGCAAAGCCATTTGACGGGGGCTTCGAATACGGTCTACGCCATGGATGGGCTGGCGCCGTTCACCCCGCAGAGGTTGAAGACCCAGCCCGAGGAGCGCCCCATGACCGATGCCTACCCTTGGATGAAGCCTCTCCGGACCGTCCCGTTCGGGCCTCGGCAGAATGGGATGCTGGTCGCGTGAGCCTCAATCGCCGTCACCGAACGCGCTTCGGCATTCTGTTGGCGATCGCCGCTGCCGTGTCACTGGGTGTGAACGATGTCTCGGTGCCCGCAACCTATGCGGTGGGATTTTCGCCGGCTACGGTCGTGTTCATCCGGTACAGCGTTCTGATGATGACGCTGCTGGTCGCCCTGCCGCTGCTCGGATTGCCGCTGAGACTGCCGCGGGGTCTCGCAAAACACGCCGCTGCCAGCGGATTTCTCGCCGCGATCGCGACCCTCTGTCTGCTCGCCTCGCTGGCCTTGATCCCGGTCAGTGTTGCCGTGGTCACCTTCTATATCTTTCCGTTCGCCACGGCCTTGATGCTTTGCGCGCATGAGCGGCGAATGCCGTCGATCGTCGAGATCGTCTGCCCGCTCGTCGCCCTGGCCGGTATCGGCGCGGCGGTCGGCCTCAACGACGTCGCCCTCAACGTCACCGGACTGGTCCTGGTGGTCGCCGGCGCATTGTCGCATTCGGTGGCGATCTTCTGGAACAGCGTGGCCCTGCGCAGGGCCGATGGCACGGTCGTCACCTTCCACATGGCCATAGTGGGTGTCGCGACCGCGATCGGCTATCTCGCCCTCTCGGGCTCGTTTGCCATCGCGCCCTTTACATTCGCCGGATGGTCGCCCGTCTTGTTCGTGAGCGTGTTCTTCACGGTCGCCTTCATGTGCATGTTCAAGTCCGTCGAGCTTACCGGCGGCGCATCCACCTCGATGATCCTCAATATCGAGCCGATCATCGTGGTGATGCTCGCCGCCGTCTTCCTGGGCGAGGCGCTGACGTGGCCGCGGCTGATCGGCGGGTTTGCAGTCGTCGGAGCGGTGGTGGTCTCTGAGTTTTACCGCAGCCGTACCCTCATGGACCGGCTGCAAGCGAGATCAGGAAGCCCGCTTTCCACGGATGGCGCGGGAGCGGCCGGTCGCTGAGCCTCGCCACCCCTCGGTTGCACCCTAAAGAAACGAACCGAAGTCAGCCGACACGCCCGCCGCGAGGACCCCGATTTCCGAATTGCTGAAGATGTCGGAACTGGAGACGTTATCCAACGAATTTCCCTCGTCAGTAAGATATGGCGAGGGTGCTTCAGCTGCGATTTCGGCGGCGAGATCAGAAACCCACGCGTGATAGGCCTTGAGATCTGCAATTGCGCAATCAGTCATGCACATCTCATGATCTTGATGGTCATCGTCGTTGTCGTCGCGATCCCACACGGTCGCAATCAGCTCGGAATTCTCTTTCGAGAATTCCGAGTAGTTTCTCCAGTTCTCCATCGAAACACGAGCTGCTTCCAGAGCGGATGGGGTCACAGCAGAATCATCGCGCATCGCGTGATACCGCTGTGTCGCCACTTCCGAATTTCTTTCAGCCTCCTCGATGCTTCCGTCCTCAAAACCCAGGCCGTCCTCGCTTTCGCCTCGAGCAATCGCATCTAGAAAAGCGCGGTTCTCGTGAGCGAACTCGATGAGGTTCTTGACCTCCTCGGCATGTAATTTGAGATTTAAGCCCACTATTCCTGGTTCGTGTATGTTCCCAGACATGGTTCGCTCCTTCACTGTTGCCGGATGGCAGGCGAAGGAGAGCCTCGAGAAAAGCCCGAGTTAAGGCGCGTTTACGGCCAAAACGATACGACCGTGCAACTGGCGACGGCCGGTCCTGCGCTTCAGTTTTTGACATTGGGACTCGGCCTCGCGCATTATGCGCCAACTTCCGAGAATAAAGGCCTCAGTCCCATGAACAAGCTGTCAAACCTGTCGGTCCGCGACGTCGAGACCCTGATCCATCCCTATACCAATCTGGCAACCCACAGGGATGTCGGGCCACTGGTCATCGAGCGCGGCAAAGGCATCTATGTCTATGATGCCGAGGGACGCGAATATATCGAGGGTCTGGCCGGGTTGTGGTGCACGGCTCTGGGCTACAGCAACGAGGAGCTCGTCGAGGCTGCGGCCAAGCAGATGCGGACGATGCCCTATACTCATATCTTCGCGGGCAAAAGCCATGATCCGGCCATCGAGCTCGCCGAGAAGCTCAAGGAACTCGCGCCGCACAATGCCTCCAAGGTCCTGTTCTGCTCCTCGGGATCAGAAGCCAACGACCAGCAGGTGAAGCTCGCATGGTACCATGCGAATGCCATCGGCAAGCCGGAGAAGAAGAAGATCATCAGCCGGATCCGCGGCTATCACGGCGTCACCGTCGCTTCCGGGTCGCTGACGGGCCTGGCGCCGGTGCACATGGATTTCGACCTGCCGATCAAGAACATCCTGCATACCGAATGCCCGCATTACTACCGGAACGCCCATGAGGGCGAGAGCGAGGCCGATTTCTCGAGCCGCATGGCCGCCAGCCTGGAGGCCATGATCGAACGCGAAGGGCCAGAGACGGTGGCCGCCTTCATCGCCGAGCCGATCATGGGCGCGGGTGGTGTTGTGGTGCCGCCGGAGGGCTATTTCGAGAAGATCCAAGCCATCTGCAAGAAGTACGACATTCGGTTCATCGCCGACGAGGTGATCTGCGGCTTCGGTCGGACCGGCAATTATTGGGGCTCCGAGACCTTCGGAATTACGCCCAATTCGATCTCGGTGGCCAAGGCCATCACCTCCGCCTATCTGCCGCTGGGGGCGATCACCATCGAAGAGGATGTCTATCAGGCGATGCTGGATGAGAGCCGCAAGATCGGCACCTTCGGTCACGGTTACACCTATACGGGTCACCCAGTCGCCGCCGCGGTGGCCCTGAAGACGCTCGAGATCTATGAACGCACCAAGATCATCGACCATGTGAAGAAGCTCGCTCCCGTGTTCGAAGGCCGCTTCAACAAGCTCATCGATCGGGAGATCGTGGGCGAGGTTCGCGCCAAGGGCATGATCGGGGCCGTCGAACTCGTCTCGGACAAGCGCACGAAGAAGCCCTTCGATCCCAAGGCGGGCGTCGGTGCCAAGACCATCGGCTTCATGCAGGCCAATGGCCTGATCGGCCGCGCGGTCGCCGGTGATTCCATCGCCTTGTGCCCGCCCTTGATCATCACCGAAGGTGAAATCAACGAGATGTTCGACCGGCTCGAGACGAGCCTCGACCAAACCCAGGCCTGGATCTCGAAGGAGGGGGTGAAGGCCGCCGCTTGAGGATGAATGTGTCCTTGGGCTTGGGGGGATCTTCAAGCCCAAGGTCCTGCTGCGGCTCGGCGTCGTCGCTTTGCTGCCATTATAAGATCGAGCAATTACCGCGTTGGCGGCCTCTTTGATCGGGACCTGCAATCCAGCGGGTCGAATCTGGAGGACCGATCATGGCGCATACGATCATCGAGGATCTGGAGAAGCAAAGATTCCTCATACAGCCGCAGGCACCCCTTACGCCTGAGTGGTTAAGATCCGCGGAGACGGTGCGGAGCGTCGAGGGCGACTATCGGCGTCAGGGCATGGACGTGTCCCTGACAGACCCCGAGCCGGGCGAGAGGCTCGAACTCGACGTGACGTGCTTGAATCCAACCGAGACGATCACCGTATTCATGGACCGCCCGTTCCTTCACCAAACGATCGAAGGCTATGACCCGTTTGTGGACCGATCCTTGGTCGTGGTCGCTCCGGGCTCAGATCATCTCGGTGCGAACTTCATTCAGGTTTTCTTTCCGCTGGATCGCCCGCAGCCTGTTGTGAGGATGACCGGGGCAAATGTCGAGTATCGGATCGATGAGGCGCTGTGGGAGGAAATTCTTGAGCACTATGAGAACGAGGTCTCCTGGGCCGCGGAGGCTCTCCAATCCCTGATGATCTCCGGCGTCAGTGTCACCTACGGCTCCCAGGCCCATCACGTGCCGCCGCATCTGCAACTCCAGGACGTCTTGCAGGCGGACTCCGGGGCCACCCGAGGTGTGGGTGGCGTGTCCACGTGGACCTTCGACGCGGAGGCAATTCGCTGGTCTCGCGGGGAAGAACCCTCCTCACCGGCCGCGCAGCAGGTGCAGACGCGCTATGAGCGGGACCTGGACGTCCTTGAGCAGGCCATCACCGCAGTTTACACGCGCAACGGCATGACCGCTGGCGTCCTCATGGGAGACGGCAGCCGGGAACTCGACGTCACCGCAAACAGCGAAACCGAGGACACCCTTACTTTCGTGCAGGGCTTGAAAGGCTTTCACCAGACGGTCGAAAACTTTTACCCATGGGAAGACAAGGCCATCGTGATCAGCGCGCCTTTCGCCACCGATGCGGCGGTGCCAACCGTCGTGGCGAGAACCGGCGCCCCGGGTCTCTTTCAAATCGGCGAGGGGCCGTCTGAAAACCTGATCCGCCTTTCGAGCGCAGCTTGGGAGCTTGCCCTGCAGGCGAGCGATGGCGACGCGACCGCCGCCGCCCAGGCCGTCGCCGCCGCAGTTGAGGAGCGGATGGTGTTCATCCTCAATCCGACCGGACAGTTGGTGCCAAGGTCGATTGCGGACGCGCTGCCAGGTGGACATGGGAGCGTTGAACCGCTTGCCCACTCCGATGAATTGTTCCTGAGCTGAAGAGCTGCATCGGCTCCTAGGTGAGTGGACGCCGTGCTGCGTTCCAAACGCCCAAAACGGGCGTGACGGAATCGGGCAGGGAGTGACTGTCCTGCAGCGCCATGCACATTACAACAAGTTAATCTATGTGACACAACTCTGCCACGAAGCAGGAGCGAAGTTGTCATCGCAGGATGACGGGAAAGTGGTAAACAAAACCAAAGATTTCCCGAAGATTTAACCTGCTTAGTCGATGGAGTTTCGAGATGAAGCGTCGTATTGCTGTGGTGGCGGCGTCAGTCCTCTTTGCTACGTCCAGTCTGGCATTTGCGGCAGGGATGGCATCTACGGGAACAATCAAAAGCGTAAGTCCGAAGTCGCATATGCTTATGCTTGATAACGGTCAAAGTTATTCTGTGGCCAAGTCGGTCGATCTCAGCAAGTTCAAGACCGGCCAGAAGGTGGATATCCAGTATACAGTGAAGAACCAGAAGCAGACGGTCACGAGCCTGATGCCGTCTTCCTGACGACCCAATATCCTCTCGGGAGCCCACCGCTCGCCGCGCTGGGCTTTTTCATGACCAGGATCTGCTATAGCGTTGGTGAAGCGTTATCGGTTTCGACGTATCGTTGTCAGAGATGATGATGCAACCCGAGGAAGGGACCCTATCATGGGACTATTCGATTTCATCAAGGACGCCGGAGCCAAATTGCTGGGCATCGGCGAAGCGAAGGCGGCCACACCGGTCACGGCGGAGGCACTCAAGAAGGCCGTTGAGGACATGGGCCTCAAGGCGGACGGGCTGAATGTCGCGGTCGATGGCGACAAGGTTACGGTGTCGGGAAAGGCGACCACACCCGAAGAGGCTGAGAAGATCGTGCTCGCGGTGGGCAATACAGTGGGCGTCGCCAAGGTCGACAGCCAATTGACGACCGCGGCTGCGGGCGCCGCAGCGATCATGTATACCGTCAAGAAGGGCGACACACTCTGGAAGATCGCCGAGACGCATTACGGCAAGGGCAAGGGCGACAAATACAAGGAGATCGTCAAGGCGAACACGCCGCCGGTCAAGAATCCCGACCTCATCCAGCCGGGCTGGGTCTTGCGGATTCCTCCCCTGTAAGCGCCGTCAGCGGCCAGGCAAGGGCCGACCAAACGCGCCGAAGCGAACGGGGCGAAGCGGCCCCATGTCGATCGGCGTGGGACGGCCGGACAGCAGGTCGGCCACCAGCCGGCCAGTGATACCGGCGAGCGTCAAGCCGATATGGCCGTGGCCGAAGGCATAGATGACCCGCAGATCACTCGGCGACTGACCGATCACCGGCAAGCTGTCGGGCATGGACGGGCGGAAGCCCAGCCATTCACGGGTCCCTTCGCCGGCCCGGGGCACCAGCTTGGCGACCGCCTTGCGAATAGCCCGGGTGCGCACTGTGCGCGCGGGCGCAGTCAAGCCGCCGAGCTCGACGGTTCCTGCGGCCCGCAAACCCTCCGAGGTGGGCGTCATGTAAAAGCCGTGCTCGGCATAACAGACGGGGCGGTTGAGCAGGTTGCCGCCTTCCGGGAAGAGCACATGATAACCGCGCTCGGTGTCGAGAAGCACATCGTCGCCGATCGATTTCGCCAAGGGCCGCGACCACGAGCCGGCGGCGATCACAGCCCGTTCGGCGAGATGGTCGTCGGCACCCTCCAGCGCGATGCGGATGCCTTGCGGGGTCGGTGACAGGGCACGAACCCGGCCTGCAACGATCGTTCCGCCATGGCCCAGAAAGGCTTGTGCAAAGGCAAAGGCAACTGCCTTGGGCGTGTCGAAGGTGTAGGCGTCGCGGAACAGAAGCCCGCGGTGATAGAGCGGTGCGAGATTGGGCTCGAGATCGCGGATGGCATTGGAATCCAAGTGATCCATGCGGACGCCGTGGCGCTCGCGAAAGATCGTATCCTCGCGGGCGGCGGCATGCTCGGCTTCGGTCTTGAACAGATAGAGGCAGCCCGCATGGCGCAGAAGGTGGTTTACCCGCGCATCCTCGTAGAGCGGCTGGTAGCCCGCATCAGCGAGGTCGAGAAGGCCGCGCAGGATCCCCCCGATCCGTTCCATCTCGTCAGGGGTTGACGAGGCCAGAAACCCCCGCAGCCACGGTGCCAGGCGCGGCAAATAAGGCCACATGATCGCAAGCGGGCCCTCGGGATTGGCCAGCATCGCCGGCACGCGCCGACCAATGCCGGGCGTGGCTACGGGGATAACCGCATGCGGGGCGACGGTACAGGCGTTGCCGAAGGAGGTGGCATTCTCATAGGAGGAGCCCGGCAGAGGCGGCTCGCTGTCGATCAGGGTGACGCTGTGCCCAAGGCGCTGCAGCCATAGGGCGGAGCAGAGGCCGACAAGACCGGCGCCGACCACGGCCACCTCGCGGACAGAATCGGCAGCGACAGGAGGGCTGGGAGGCAGCGTAGCAGCCATGAAGGAAATATCCGGTGGTCGAAGGGCGATGCTTTAGCGCGCGGTGAGAAAAATGGCGATAGGAATTGCACAGACTAACGATCCGCCAGGGAGAGCTGGCGGCCACCGAGGGCGGTGAAGGCGCGGGTCCGGCAGGTGAGAACAATGACCTGCTGGCTGCGTCCGGCCCTGTTCAGGGCATCGAACATCTGCGTAATGCGGTCATCATCGGAGAAGACCAGGGCGTCATCGAGGATGATCGGCACCTCATTGCCCCGCTCGCACATGAGCGCTCCCATGGCCAAACGCACCAGCACGGCAATCTGCTCGCGGGTGCCGTCGGAGAGGCGGGTGAACAGCTCATGAGTCGCTCCGTTGCGTTTCAGGCCCTCGATTGAAAATCCATCGCCGAGGACCAGCTCCGCAGCCGGGAAGACATCATTGAGGAACGGCTCCAAATGCCGGCGAAGCGGTGCGTTCAGGCGGTCGCGCTGTTCATTGTAACAGGCCTCAATGGTCTCGCGGAGGAGAGCGAGCGCGGCCACCCGCGATTGGTGGACGTCGATTTCGCGGGTGATGCGGTCGAGATCCTCCCGCAAGGCGGAGGCGCGTTCGCCCAGCCCATCACCGCCCGCATTCTGCACCTGGCCCTCGAGATTGGCGATATCGCGTTCCAGAAGCCCCTGTTTGTCCTTTTGACCCTCGATGGCCGCCTCACAGCGTTCCAACCGGTTTCGCAGGCGGTCGAGCTCGAGCGGCGCAGGGGCCCTGGCACGCTGGTCCTCCAAGGCCGCCGATTTCAGGCGGTAGTCCGACAAGGCCGCATGGAGGGCGGTCTCGGCGGCGGCCAGGCGGTTCGTGCGTTCGGCATCAGGCAGCAAGAGCTGGTCGGCCTCGAGACGAGCCTTGACCTCGGCGAGGGTGCCCGCCAGGCGGCCACGTTCGTCGGCCAGGTTGGAAAGCCGCGCGTGATGGGCATCGCTGATGCCTTCCAAGACCTGGCGACGGGCGCGATTGGCATCGCGCTCCTGGTGCAGGGCATCGCGCCTGGCAGCCAAAGCCTCCAGCTCGGGCAGGTGGTCGAGTCCGGCCTCCGCGCAGGTTTGTTCGACCAGGGCGCCAATGGCTGCGATCTCGCCGCGCAGCCGCTCGATCTCCTGGGCGGGGGACAGCTTAATGCCCAAGCCCTGCAATTCCGCCCTCAGGCCGACGGCCTCAGCCTCCAGCTCCTTGCGTCGCAGGTGAGCCGCCCGCACGCTCGCGGCCGAGCCGGCGCCTGCCTGCTCCAGAATTTCGGCAATTTGTGATTGCCGCTCGTGGCGGCGGCGATGCAGGCTTGCGTCGGCGTCTGCCGAGGGCGACACGATGATGCGTCCGACATCGGCTATGTCGATGGTGACCGGCTCCACGGCAGAGAGCGAAAGGCCCCTCTCGACCGGCCTGCCGGCGATGCTGAGCCTGCCTTTGGCGCCGGGCGCGAGATCAATGGTAATCTCGGGGGCGGTGGCTTCGAGCTGGGCGACGATTCGGGCCAGTTCACGCTCGGCCTCGTCCATGGCTTCAACGAGGAGGGCGGTCGCGCGATTGGCCTTCAAGGCGGCTTCATTCGCCACCTGTCGTTCGCCAATCTGTGCAAGCACAAGGCGGCGCTGCTCGAGGGCGGAGCGTTCCCCCTCCCGAGTCGCCGCGGCGCCGAGGTGCTGCAATCGTCGCTCCTCCTCGTCCGAAGCCATGGCTGCGGCGTCGATGGCGGCAATTTCCTCGCGGGCCTCCCTGAGGGCTTGGCGGGCCGCTCGGTCCTGGTCGTCCAGGGGAGCAAGGGCATCGCTGAACTCCTGGATGCGCTTGCGACCCATGTCAATGCGCCCGGCACGGGCCGAAAGATCCGCATGGGTCGCCTGGGCACGCTCGAGCGCGGCTTTGGCGGCATGCTCTTCAGCCAGATAGCGGGACAAAACAGCGGCAGCGGTCTCGGCGGACTTAAGCTCGCGGCGGGCAGCCTCCAGATCAGCCTGCAAGGCTGCCACCGCTGCGGGATCAGTGAGGCGGGCCTGCTCTGCCCGTTTGGCGACGAGTTGGCCAAGCTGCAGCTCGAGGAGACCCAGGCGCTGCTCCGTCTGCTCCAGTTCCTGTGCAACGGATGCAGCACGCGCCTGCGCCTCCTGCAGCGGTCCACCCGTCTTCGGACGACCTGTCTCGGTCACCAGCAGAGAGAGTTCCTGCTTCAGCTCCGCCAGTACGGTTCGCGCCCTTTCGCCACCGACGAGCGTTCCCACCTCCGCATGAATGGCCGCATTGAGTGCCGAAGCCGCATTGCCCGACGGCGTCGGGAGATGAAAGGAGTGACCCTGCTCGACCCATAGGATACCGAAGGCTGCATCGTCGATCGTGCTGGCTCCCGATTCGATCCCTAAGATCTCCCAGACCAGTTCATCGGCCTGCCGGTTGCGGGCGATTTCGACGCCGCCGCGGGTCAGGCGCGCGGACGGGCTTCGCAGGAATGCTTTTGCAATCTCGTAGTGCTCGTCCTGGTGCTCGAAGGCCACGGTCACACTGATCGGCAGGGAAAGGCCCTCGCTGAGCAACGCCTGGATCGGCTTGCTGCGCGCAGTGTGCCGCTCGAACAGACAGGCTCGCACGGCACGGAAGAGGGTGGACTTGCCCGCCTCGTTGCTGGCCGCCAGGATGTTCACCCCGGCGCCGAGACCCTGAACACTCGTCGGCGAGCCGAAGCGGCCCACGCCATCGACGGTGATGCCCGTGATCCTCATGGCGGGGCCTCCGCCCGAGAGACGCGGATGAAAAGCTCGATCAAGGCTTGTTCCGCGTGGCGGCGGTGCGCTGCATCTCCGGCTCCGTCGTCGACCATCGCCTTCAGCCGGTCGGCGGCCTGACGCAAGACCCCTCCAAAATCGATTTCCTCCAAATCGGCTGCCGTGGGTCGCAGCAGGAGCCCCTCCAGGTCGGTTTGCAGGTTGAACATGGCTGCCGTGAGATCCTGCAGCCGCCGGTCGAGCTCGATGCGCTGCGCCAGGGGGAGGGTCCCGGAGAGGCGGAGCCTGAGCAGGGTCGAGGATAGCCCGGAAAGGGACCGTAAGCCGGATTCGAGATCATCGAGCGCGTTCACTTCGCCCATGCGCGCCTCGCGGTCGAGCCAGCGATAGGTGCCGACATCCTGTTGCGTCACCAGAGGCACAGCGCCGGGACCGGCGCTGTCGACCAGCAGGACCTGTCCGATCTCCTGGCTGCCGGCACGGTCCGGCTCGGGCGTGCCGGCATACCAGAGGCGGTCGCCGATCCTGACCGTGCGATGCCAGTCGCCCAAGGCGAGATAGGCGAGACCCGCCATTTCAGGACGGCGGGGATCGACGGGGTTGCTGGCCTCGCTCTCCGAGCTGAACCCGGTGACGGACCCATGGGCGAGGCCAATGCGGATCTGACCCGGCCCGGTCTCGGCCCGGTCCATCCACGCCGTCAGGTCGGTGCTCTCGCTGCGGCGGGTCAGGGGTGCCGGCAAGAGGGTTGCCGAGCCGTCGAGGGCGAAAGGCTCGGCCGTCAGATGGAGGTGGACATTCTCGGGCACGCCCCCGGCGCGGACCCGGTCCCATAGACCCTGTGGTCGATGGGGATCGTGGTTGCCGGGCAGGAGATGCCACTGCACACTTGGCAGCGCCCGCATCCGTTCCAGCGGCTCGCGCAGGGTTCGATGCGTGGGGCTGTCGGTGTCATAAATATCGCCGGCGACGAGCACATGGAGGGCGCCCTCCCTGAGAGCCAGCCGACCGATGGTCTCGATCACGTTCAGACGGGCCTGGCGCAGCAGAGGCTCACGATCGCCGAACTGCCGAAACGGTTTGCCGACCTGCCAGTCCGCAGTGTGGATGAAGCGCATGAGGTCCTGTTCCGTGTCGTCGCGACCATGGCGAAGGTCGCCGGCAGATGCAAGATATGCATCCACAGGCGGTGAGCCGAGCGGGCGCCCAGAGGGGAATTGGCGCGTTGACATTCCACGGATGCGGCGGATGATCAGTCACCCGCCTTCGGAGATCTCCCCCATGACCCTGTCCGCCCTGCGCATCCGTTCGATCGTGGCCGTTCCGTTGCTGGGGGAAAGCCCCAAGGGGGGATGGTCGGTCGAAATCGTGCCGGAGGATTCGATCCATGCCCTGATCGCGGTGCATACGGAGGAGGGGATCACCGGCTATGGCAGCGTGTTCACCGACGGCCGGCTCGTGGAGGCGGGTCTCAAGGTGTTGGAGCCGCTCTATCGCGGCGAGAATGCGCTTGAGCCGGAGCGGGTGGCGGAGAAGCTGCACCAGAACACCTTCTGGATGGGGCGCGGCGGCACTCTCACCCATGTGATCAGCGGCATCGACATCGCCTTGTGGGACATTCTCGGCAAGGCGCTGGGGCAGCCCGTGGGCAGGCTTCTGGGCGGCATGTATCAGCGCCGCGTCCAACCCTATTGCTCGCTGCTGATGGAGGAGCCGGATCAGATGGGTGCGGTGGTCGCGAGCTATCGGGACAAGGGCTTCAGGGCCTTCAAGATCGGCTGGGGCCCCTTTGGCCGTCGCGACAGCTTCCGCAATGACGAGGCGATCGTCCGCGCGGCGCGGGAGGCGGCGGGCGAGGAGGCCAAGCTGTTCGTGGATCCAGGCGGAAGTGATGCCTATTGGCCCAATGGGCTCAAATGGGCGCTGCGGACGGCGGACATGCTCAAGGATTACGATGTCGGCTGGTTCGAGGAGGCGCTGCGACCCGATGCGCTGGAGGATTTCTGCACGCTGCGACGCGCAAGCCCGGTGCCGATCGCGGGAGGCGAGGTGCTGACGCGGCGCCAGTCCTTCCTGCCCTGGCTCAGCCGCGGCGCCTTCGACATCGTGCAACCCGACGTCACCAAGGTCGGCGGCATCAGCGAGCAACGCCGGATCGCATGGATGGCCCAGGATTTCGGCGTCAAATATATCGGCCATGGCTGGAACACTGCATTGGGAGTGGCGGCCGACCTGCAGATGGCAGCAGCATTTCCGCATGTGGACGTGGTCGAGTTCATCGGCGGCAGTGCCTATGTGGACGGGCTTCTGTCGGAGCCGTTCCTGCTGGATGAAGAAGGATACCTCACCATCCCAGACCGTCCGGGGCTCGGGGTCGAACTCGATCGGGAAAAGGTCGCCCGCTACTCGCACGGGGCGGACCGATTATTCCTTTGAGTGGTCAGGCCAATTGACCCGATGCCCCGCCTGATCCTAAATGCTCATAAACGGGAGGCAGTCCATGAGCGAAAATCCGGTCATCATCGTCACGGGGGCAGGCAAAGGGCTCGGATATGCTATCGCCCGAGCCGTCATTGATGACGGCGCCTGTGCGGTGCTGGTGGTCCGCGCCGCCAGCCGCAAGGCGGATATCGAGGCGGCGTTGGGAGAGAGGGCGCTGGTGGTCGTCGCCGACGTCAATGATGCCAAGGGAGCCGACACCATCATCGGATCAAGCCTGACGCGTTTCGGCCGCATCGACGGGTTGGTCAACAATGCCGGTGTGATCGAGCCCATCGGCAAGATCACCGAGACGGACGAAACCGCCTGGGCTCAGCTGATCACCACGAATCTGGTCGCGCCCTATCGCTTGACCCGCGCCCTTCTGCGAGAGCAGGGAACGGGGATCCGGCGGATCGTCAATATTTCCAGCGGGGCGGCGCATCGACCGATGGAGGGCTGGTCTGCCTATTGTGCCAGCAAGGCCGGGCTCGCGATGCTGACCCGGTCGGTGCAGCTGGAATATGGCGATGCCGGCATTCTCGCCTTCGGGCTCGTTCCGGGCCTAGTCGACACGGACATGCAGGGGACGATCCGCGCCTCCGGTGTCAATGATGTGAGCCGCTTGCCGAAAAGCGCGCTGCGGCCCGCGGAAGAGCCTGCCAAGGCTGCTGCCTTCCTGCTCGCAGGCAAGGCCGACGACCTCGCCGGCGGCGAGGTGGAGATCCGCGATCCGAGCTTTCGGGAAAAGGTGGGGCTGCCGCCGCTCTAGGTTTCGTTCCAGCGGCGGCACTCGCCGAGACTTCGATGCGTGCCTTCACTCGCATCTCAGGATGAGGGCGGGTCAGAGGGCCCAGCCGCCATCGATGATGTGGGTCTGGCCGGTGACGAATTGCGATTCGTCGCTGGCGAGATAGATGATCAGCGGCACCACCTCCTCCGCCGTCGCCAGGCGACCGATGGGCTGGCGGGCAATGAAGGCCTTGCGAGAGGTTTCGTAATCACCGGAGGCCCGCATGCGCTCGTTCAAGGACGGCGTGTCGATGGTGCCAGGGCAGAGGGCATTGCAGCGGATGCCGCGCGAGACATAATCCGCCGCCACCGCCTTGGTCAGCCCGATCACTGCACCCTTCGTCGCGGCATAGGCCGAGCGATTGGGCACGCCTTTAATGGAGGAGGCAACCGAGGCCATGTTGATGATGGAGCCGCCGCCGGCCTCGAGCATCAGGGGCAGAAAGGCGCGAATCACCCGGAAGTGGCTCTTCACATTCAGGGCGAAGGAGAAGTCCCATTGTTCGTCGGTGGTCTCCAGCACCGTCCCGCTGTGCACGTAGCCTGCGCAGTTGAAGAGAATGTCGGGCACTCCCACACGCGCTGGCGCCGCATCGATGGCGGCCCCATCCAAGGCGTCGAGCACAAAGGTCTCGATTCCTGCCGCCTCGCCGGGCAGGGAGGCGAGAGCATCGGCGTCGATATCCGTGGCATAGACCCTTGCGCCCTCGCGTGCCATGCCGACCGCCGCAGCCCGCCCCATGCCCTGACCTGCCGCGGTCACGAAGGCGGTCTTGCCCTCCAGCCTACCCGTCATTGACGCTCTCCCTGATCGATTGTCTGCTAGATGGTTAGTCCGGTTTTCCGCAGGCGGAAAGCGTTCTGGCGACGACCGGGGTGACAGGCGGCCTCTTAGCCTGTTCAATGAGGCCTCAAGAACGGGGGTACGAAACATGAAAGTCGGATTTATCGGCGTCGGCCTGATGGGTCAGGGAATGGCGGAAAACCTCATCCGCTGCGGCCACCGCCTGACGGTCCTCGCCCATCGCAACCGCGCACCGATCGAATCGCTGATGCAACTCGGGGCCAGCGAGGCGGAGACGGCAGCGAAGCTCGCCGAGGACAGCGAAGTCATCTTCCTGTGTCTTCCCAACTCCAAGGTGGTGGAAGACATCATCGGCACTCTCAGGCCCTTGCTCAAGAAGGATGCCCTCATCATCGACACCTCGACGGCCGAGCCGAGCGCCACGCAAAGGCTTCAGGCGGATCTCGCGGCAAGCGGCATCGGCCTCGTTGATGCGCCGGTTGCCGGGGGCCCGAAGCAAGCCCGCGACGGGGAACTGGGCGCGATGGTCGGGGGTGCGCCGGCGGATGTCCAGCGCGCCGTGCCGCTGCTCGAATGCTTCTGTCGCGAGGTTTCAGTCTTCGGCGGGCCCGGGACCGGCAACACGGCGAAGCTGATGAGCAACTATCTGGTGCTGGGCATGGTCGCCCTGATCACGGAAACTTTTCAGCACGCGCGGGCGGCGGATATAGACTGGCAGAAGCTCTATGCCGTCATGCTCTGCGGATCGGGGAATTCGGGTGCTCTGCGGCGCATCATGGATGCCGCAGTCGAGGGGGATCTGGATGGCTATCCCTTCAGCATCGCGAATGCGGCGAAGGACAGCGCCTATGTCATGTCCATGTTGCGTACCATGCAGCGCACAACGCCTCTCGCAGAAGCGGTAAACCAAGTCTATGTAAGAGCGCAGAGTGCGGGTGATCCGCAGCGTTTCGTCAGTCGGCTCATGGCGGAGAGCAGCTTGATCGAATGAAGACCGAACAGGGGGATCGATGAACGGACTTAAACTCAACGACAATGCAGCCACGCTGCAGGAGGAGGGCGCTTTCGGCGTGCTCGAGCGGGCGCTGGCCTTTCAGAGCTCCGGCCATGACGTCATCAATCTCGGCATCGGTCAGCCTGACCTGCGGCCGCCGGCCCATGTGGTGGACGCAGGCGCGAAGGCCGCCAAGGACGGGCCCCATGGCTATACCTCAACCGTCGGCATCACCCCCTTGCGCGAGGCTGTGGCCGCAGATGTGAGCCGCCGGACCGGCAGTTCTGTCGATGCCGAGCAGGTGGTGATCGTGCCGGGGGGCAAGGTCACCATCTTCCTGGCCGCCACGCTGTTCGGCGGACCGGGCGCGGAAATCCTCTATCCCGATCCGGGCTTCCCTCCCTATCGCGAGGCCATCCGACTGTCGGGCGCGCGGTCGGTGCCGTATCCGATCCGCGAGTCCCATGGTTTTGCCTTCTCGGCCGAAGAAGTGCTCAGCCTGATCGGGCCGGACACGACGCTGATCATCCTCAACAGCCCGGCCAATCCCACGGGCGGGATCGTGCCCCGGGCCGAACTCGACAAGCTGGCTGCAGGCCTTGCCGATCATCCGCATGTGGCGGTGCTGACGGACGAGATCTATTCACAGCTCACATTCGACGGCGAGCACGCCAGCTTCTACAGCTATCCCGAGTTGCGCGACCGGACGATCCTGCTGGATGGCTGGAGCAAGACCTTCGCCATGACGGGGTGGCGGCTTGGCTTCGGCGTGTGGCCGACGGCCCTCGTTCCCTATGTCCGCAAGATCATCTCGGCGACCCATTCCTGCGTGAACGTAGCGGCGCAGATGGCGGGGCTGGCCGCCATCACCGGGCCGCGGGACGAGGTCGACGCCTATCGCAAGGTGCTGGAGGAGCGCCGCGATGCCCTGGTTGCCGCCCTCAACGACATTCCCGGCGTTTCATGCCGCGTTCCGGGGGGAGCGTTCTATGTGTTTCCCAATGTGACGGGCACCGGCTGGCCGAGCGACATCCTCGCCGACCATCTGCTCGAGCGCGCTCATGTGGCGGTGGTCCCCGGCGAGAGCTTCGGCGCCAATGGCGAAGGCTTTCTCAGGCTTTCCTATGCAACCGAGCTCGACCGCCTGATGGAGGCGGCGAGCCGCATGGCAGAGTATCTGGAAAGCTATCCTGCCCTTGGCCGGGCCGGGAATTTCTGATCAAGGGGTGCCTTGGCCTGAGGGCTCAGCCCTTGGCCTTGGCATCCTTCGCGACCCAGCCTTTGCGGGTGTAGTCCTCCAGCGCCCGCACGGCGAGGCCTGAGGGATAGCAGACGGCGAAATAGAGGATCGCCGTCACCGTATAGACGGTGAAATACTGGAAGTTGCGGGCGGCGATGATCTGGCCGCTGAACATCAGCTCCTGCACCGTCACGACGGAGGCGAGCGAAGTGTCCTTGAACAGGGAAATCAGATAGTTGCCGAGGGTCGGCAGGACCACGCGGGTCGCCTGAGGCAGGATCACCTTGCGGAAGGCCAGATAGCGCGACAGGCCCAGGCTGAGGGCCGCTTCGAGCTGCCCCTTCTGGATCGACTGGATGCCGCCGCGAAAGACCTCGCTCAGATAGGCGGCGTAGTGGAGAGACAGGCCCGTGATCGCAGCGGTGATCGGATCGAGCCTGATCCCGGCAGTGGGCAATACGTAATAGATGTAGATGAGCTGCAGGATGAGCGGGGTCGCCCGCATGAATTCGACGAAGACATTGGCCGGCCAGCGGATCAACTTCAGCTCAGACAGTCGCGCCAGGGCCAGCGGGATTGCCATGACGGTGGCCAGCACCATGGTGACAAGAGTGAGAAAGACGGTGAGGCTGAGCCCGCGCAGGAAGACCTGCCAGTAATCGCCGATCACCTCGAAATTCAGAAGATCCATTGGTCGCTGCCCCTGGGAAGTCTCACCGGTCCCCGCTTGGGAGCGGGCGGAATGCCTGAGCATTGCAGCGAGGGGGCCCCGGGGCTCCGGCCTTCCTCGGGCTCGCGGCGGGACGCCTCACCCTGCCACTGCTGCCGCAACAGGCCTCCCTCCCCCAAAAAATGGGAGAGGGACTTTCATGGCATCGTCAATTGTTCAGCGGGAAGAAGAAGAGGTTGGCGTCGGAGAAGCCGTATTTCTTCAGCAGCGCGGAGACCGTGCCGTTGCCGCGAGCCTCGTCGAGACCCATGCTCACGGCGACGCGCAGGGAACAGTCTTCCTTCCGGAGACCGGGCCGCACATAGCCGTAGCCATAGGTGAAGATCAGCTCGTCGGGCACCTTCACACCCTTCACCAGCTCCATTGGAGAGCTTTTATTAGAAGCCAGGAAGAGGTTGATCTTCGTGTCGTCGTCGACCACCGCGCTGACCCGGCCCGTGGCCACGGCGCTGAACTGTTCAGCGTCGGTCTGGAAGGGGACAACCTCGGCGCCGATCTTGCGGAGATACTCGTCAGCGGCAGAGCCGGCGATCGCACCCACAGGCTTGCCCTTCAGGTCGTCATAGGACTTGATCCCGTCGGGATTGCCGGATTTCACCAGAATCGCCGGGCCATACCAGTAGGCGGGGCTGGTGAAGGAAATGACCTTCTTGCGATCCGGCGTGATGTGCAGGGCCGCGACCATGTCGATGCGCTTGGCGAGCAGGGCCGGAATCAGCTGGCCGAAGGGCATGACCTCATATTTGATATTGTTGATTTCGGCCCATTTGAGAGCCGCTTCGTCGATCTCGACCTCGAGGCCTTCCGCTTTTTGCGTGCCCGGATTGAGCGAGGTGAATGGCGGGGAGGGCGAGATGCCCACCACGATCCCCTCAGTCTTGGCCTTCTCATATGACCCGTCGCCGCAATTCTCGATCAGCGGCGTAGCCTCGTGCGGAAGCTCCTGTGCGACGGCGCTGCCTGCGCCCAAGCCGAGTAGGAGCGCCGTGACTGCAACGGAAAATCTCATCTGCATTCTCCCCTGTCCCTGTCTGTTCAACCCACCTTGGCCGAGTGCAGTTTGCAGCTTGAAGTCGACCGTCGAAGCCGCTAGCGTGCATTGGCCTTACCAATTCAGCAGGTTGTTCAGCCGTCCGCAAGAAGTTTGTGCAAATCCGAGACCGTCGCAGAACGGTCCGTCGACGAGAGGCAGCCAGGATGGGGAGTAGACGGACGCTTAGCCATGACGAGTGACCTGACCATCGACCGGGTCGAGACCTGGGCGTGCAGCCTGCCGCTGCCCTCCGCTCTCTCCTTCGGAAACTTTACCGTGACGTCCCGCCAGTATGCAGCGGTGCGGATCACCACGCGCTGCGGGCTCGTCGCCGACTGCCTCGGACATACCCGCCGATCGCCGGTGGACGTGGCGATCGCCGACCTCCTGGCACCCCGCCTCGTGGGGAAGGATGCCGGAAATCACGGCGAGCGGCTGGCGGATCTGCGGCGCGCAACCTTGGCCATCGAGGATGACGGCGTCATCGGCCGCGCCCGCTCCATGGTGGATATCTGCCTGTGGGATCTGCGTGCCCAAGCCCTCGGTGTGCCGGTCTGGCAGCTGCTCGGCGGTCATCAACGGCAGGTGCGGGTGGGACTCGTCGAGGGCTATGAGATCGAAGGCGAAGGAGAGGACGACATCGCCGCCCGCCTTACGGCGCGGGCGGACGAAGGCTACGACTTCTTCAAGATGGAAGCCGCTCATTATGGCGAGCCGCGCCCCATTCGGCGGATTCTCGAAACGGTGAGACGGTCGGTCCCGAAGGCCGAATTCACCTGCGATCTCGCCTGGTCGTGGAAAACGGCCCGGCAGGGGCTGGAGGCCGCCGATCTGTGGCAGGATCTCGGCATCGGCTGGATCGAGGATCCCATGCCGCGGACGCGGGTGTCCGAGATCGCCTTCCTGCGCCAGCATTCCAAGGTGCCGATCGGGCTCGGAGACGAATGCACGCGCCCGCTCGACCTCGAGAACTTGATGGAACGGGAGGCCATCGACGTCGTGCGGGTGGATGCGACCACCATCGGGGGCTTCACCGCCGCCCTGAGCCTCGCTGCCCGAGCGGTGTCGAAAGGCTTCCGCGTGTCCTATCACGTCAATCCGGAAGTCCATCGCCATTGCGTCTTCGCCGATGACGCTGCCGACCATATCGAGGTGTTTCCCGCCGACCGGCCCTTCGACTGCTCGCATATGCTGATCGAAGCGCCCGCCTTCGCCGATATCGAGCGTGGGCACCTGTCGCCGCCGACCGCGCCCGGCACCGGGCTCCGCCTGAACAGCGACGCGCTTGCCCATTATGCCTATCGCCACGCCATCCACAAAGGCGACTAGCATGACGTCAGACGCCAAAGCCGTCTTCATCACCGGCGGTGCCAATGGCATCGGCTGGGCCACCGCGGAGACCTTCGCTGCCCGGGGCTGGCACGTCACCATCGCCGATGTGGAGATCGCGCGCGCACGGACCCGAGCCGAGGGCTTCGCAGGCAAAATGCTGGCGCTGCCTCTCGACGTCACCGATCGCGTCGCGGTGGACCAGGCCTTCGCCTCGGCCACCGCGCATTGGGGCCGCCTCGATGCGCTCATCAACAATGCCGGCATTCAACGGCATGCCCCGCTGGAGAGCCTGACCTTCGAGAATTGGAACGCGGTGCTCGACGTCAACCTGCATGGCGCATTGCACTGTCTGCAGGCCGCAGGGCGGATCATGCTGGCCCAGGGCAGCGGTGCCATCGTCAATCTCGCCTCCATCGCTGCGACCCGCGGTGCCCCGGGTCGCGCTCCCTATGCGGTGTCGAAGGCCGCCATCGCGTCGCTGACGAAGACTGCTGCCGTGGAGTGGACCGCCCGCGGCGTGCGGGTCAATGCGGTCGCCCCCGGCTATGTCGAGACCGATCTGGTGACCGTCGCCGTCGCGGAGGGGCGCCTGAACACCGTGCCGATGATCGAGCGGACGCCGGCGCGACGGCTGGCCGATCCCTCGGAGATCGCGCGGGCCATCTATTTCCTCTGCACGGAGGATGCCTCCTATGTCAGCGGTCATGTGCTGCATGTGGATGGCGGCTTCGAAGCCGATTACGGCGTCCCGTTCTTTCCACCCAAAGCCCTGCCATGACCCGTATCGTCGTGACCGACAGCACCTTCGGCGCGTTGCCGCATGAGCAGGCAGTGGCCGCCCGGCACGGCGCGCAGTTGGACAGCTTCCAGTGCCGGACCGCTGAAGAGGTGGTGGCCGCCGTCGAGGGGGCGGATGCCGTCTTCGTTCAGTTCGCGCCCATGACGGACGCCGCGCTCAGCGCTCTGAAGACAGGGGCGACCGTGGTGCGCTACGGCGTCGGCTTCGACAATATCGACGTCATCGCCGCGCGTCGGCTCGGGGTTCAGGTCGCGTATGTGCCGGATTATTGCGTGGACGAAGTCGCCGACCACACGCTGGCCATGCTGCTCTCACTCTACCGGAAGCTCCCGGCCCTGGACGCCTCGGTGCGAGGGGGGGACTGGAGCGCCGTCGCGGTGTCGCGTCCCTTGAGACCCGCAGCCGAGACGGTCATAGGCTTCCTCGGCCTCGGCCGCATCGGTCGGGCAGTGCTGGCGCGGCTGCGTCCCTTCGGTTTCCCGATCATGGTTGCCGATCCGATGCTCGACGCGGCGAGCGCGGCCAGCCTCGGCGTGGGCTCCTCAAGCTTCGAGGCAATGCTGCCGCAGGTCGATGCGCTGCTGCTGCATGCGCCGGTCACCCCCGAGACGCGGGAGATCATCAATGCAGTCTCGCTGGCGCGGATGAAGACGGGCGCCGTCATCGTCAATTGCTCGCGCGGTGCGCTGATCGACGAGGCGGCCCTGGCGGAGGCCCTGACCCGAGGCCATCTCGGGGCGGCCGCCCTCGATGTCTTTGCCACCGAGCCGTTGCTCGCGACGTCGCCGCTCAGGCAGGCGCCCAACCTGCTGTTGTCGCCGCATGCGGCCTGGTATTCTGATGCCGCCATGGACACGCTCCAGCGCCTCGCCGCCGACGAGATCGATCGTGCGCTGAGCGGAAGGCCGCCACGATGCCCCGTCCCATGACCGCCCGCACCGGTGCCTCCATGGAGGATTTCGCTCCGATCGAACGGGTGTCGGTCGCCGAGCAGGTGGCGCGGAACCTCCTGGACCTGATCCGCTCGGGAAGCGTCCGGCCCGGCCAGCAGCTGCCGACGGAGCGCGATCTCGCCGCAACCCTCCAGGTCTCGCGTCCCTCTGTGCGCGAGGCCCTGAGGGGATTGCAGATCCTCGGCGTCGTCAAGGTACGGCAGGGTGGGGGCGTGTTCGTCAGCTCGCTGGAAGCGGCGGAAATCCTGGCGCCGCTGCAGATGCTGATCACGCTCACGGAGGAGAACTTCGAGGCGCTGCACGAATCTCGCGTCGTGGTCGAAGGGGCCATGGGACGACGTCTGGCGGAGAAGGTCGATACAGGCACGATCGTGCGGCTCACCAAGATGGCGGAGATCCAGAAGGGCCTCATCCGCAATCCGGTCGCATTCCGCGTGTCCGACATGGAGTTCCATCGCACCCTCGGTGCCGCGCTCGACAATCCCTTCCTCGAGCGCATCTCGGAGGCGCTCTACTTCCTCGGCAACGAATATCGCAAGATCGCCTGGGAGACCCCGGGGGTGCTCGCGCGGTCCGTCGAGGACCATGTGCAGATCATCGCCGCGCTCGAGACGCGGGACGCTGCAGGCATCGAGGCGGCGATGGTCCAGCATATGCGCAGCGTGCACGAGACCACGCGCGCCGCCATGGTCGCGAAGGGAGAGGCCGATGAGTGACTGGAAGAGCCAGGCCGCCGACCGGCTCACTCTGGAGCGCATCCTCGCTCCCGGCTTTTCCACACCCTTCGATGCTCCCACGGTGCCGCCCTTTCCCTTCGGCTTCCGGAATGCGGAGGTCTTGACGCTCGCCTGGCGGACGGATGAAGAGGCAGTGGCGCGGATCCTGCCGCCGCCGCTGGAGCCGGCCTCCGACATCGTTCTCGCGCATATCTACAAGATGAACGATACGGAGTGGCTCGGACCTTATTACGAAAGCAACGTCATGGTCGGATGCCGCTATGGCCCGACAGGGCAGGCGGGCGGGTACTCACCCTATCTGTTCCTGTCCTCGGATGGCGGCGTCGTCCATGGGCGCGAGGTGCATGGGCAGCCAAAGAAGCTCGGGGCGCCGAAGCTGGAGGCGCGCGGGGATGCCTGGGTCGGCACGATCGAGCGCAACGGCATCGACCTCCTGACCGGCACCATGGCCTATAAGCAGCAGCGTGCGGAGATCGCACGGATGTCGGGCTATTTCGACTTCGCCCTCAACATCAACCTGAAGGCCATCGACCATATCGACGGCACGCCGGCCATCCGGCAGCTCACGGCGCGTCGGCTGGGCTCGCTCACGGTGCATGAATGCTGGTCCGGTCCCTGCACGGTGGAGCTGCGGCCAAACATCCAGGCGCCGGTCTATCGTCTGCCTGTGCGGGACATGCTGGAAGGCTTCTGGTGGCGGGCCGATTTCAGCCTCGTTCCGGGCGAGATCCTGCATGATTATCTGAGCCGCTGAGGCCCTCCCTCGGGAAGATCAACAGGGTGGAGGTCGCGGACGCATAGAGCCTGCCATTGCGGTCGACGAGCTTCGCTTCGGAGAAGGCGACGCGGCGACCGAAGCTGAGAACACGACCTTCGGCGCGAACTGCTCCGGTTTCCGTCGTCAGCGCCCGGTGGTAGGCGACCTTCAGTTCCAGTGTCGTATAGGCCTGCTGCGCTGCCAGCTTAGTGTGAACGCTGCAGCCACAGGCGCTGTCGAGAAGGGTCGCCGCGTAGCCGCCATGGATGGTGCCCAGGGGATTGTAGGCATGGAGCCCCGGCACGCCCTCGAAGACCGCCGAACCATCGCCCACCTCGATCAGCCTGAACTCCATCGTGTCGCCGATGGGCGGACGCCCGCCCCTGTCGATCAAGGCCTGCAGGATCTGCCGGCCGGTGAGGGAAGGGTCCATTTCCTCAAGCAGATTCATAAGAGCGTCCCAAAGCAAATATTGATGATGGCTGTCATAATGCCGGCTCTACCACGATTGCCAAACATGCGTCATGCACCATTTTCCATCCGTTTTTTCCCGGCAAAGATCGGCTCTCTTGTAAAAATGATAAATTATGATATTTATCAGAAATCAGTCAGGAGCGCCCATGGCCCCCCGCAGCAAGCAGACGCCGGATGAGATCCGCGACCAGATCGCCAAGGTGGCGGAGGATCTGTTTCGGCGGATGGGCTTCACGAAGACAGCAGTCGCCGACATCGCCGCCGAACTCGGAATGTCGCCTGCCAATGTCTACCGCTTCTTTCCCTCAAAGCACGCGATCGTGGAATGCATCTGCAGCCGCTGCCTGGGCGAAATGGAGGCGGAGATCCGCCGCGTCCAGCAGCAGGACTTGCCGGTGCGGACGCGCATCCATGCGGTTTTCCAGACCATCCTCCGCAATCACCTGGACAATTTCATCGAAGAACGCCGCGTGCATGAGATGGTCCTGGTGGCGATCGAACATAATTGGCAGAACATCCTGGCTCACAGGGAGCGGATCCGGACGACGACCGCGCAGCTCCTGCGAGAAGGCATCGCCGATGGCAGTTTTGCCCTACACGATCCGGAAGAAGTGTCTGCGATCTTCCTCGATTGCTGCGCGCGCTTCTGCCACCCCGTTCTCGTCGCCCAGTCGGCAGAAGAAGAGCTCGACAAAGGCCTCCAACGCACGATCGATTTCCTCTTGAAGGCGATCGAGCCAAGGGATTGAAACCGAAGCAGCGCCGGATCGTCCGCGACCGAAAAGTGACAATTGTGGATTTTCATCAGTTTTTAGGGATCAGGTCGGAGCCTTCAATGAACGCCTCTTTCACCCGCCTTTCCGCTGTTGCGGTGCCAGTACTGGCCGGGCTGATCCTCGGGGCCTGCTCCGAGCAACAGGCGGCCGAGTCCAAGGCGGAACCGCCACGGCCGGTGCAGGTCACGCGGGTGATCCTGGCACCGGCACAGGATGAGAAGACCTTCGTCGGGACGGTCAAAGCACGACATGAAAGCGCTCTCGGGTTTCGGCTCGCGGGCAAGATCACTGCGCGCCTCGTCAATGTGGGCGAGACGGTCAAGGCGGGCCAGAGTCTCGCACGGCTCGATCCCGAGGATCTCAGCCTCGAGCTGCAATCGGCGGAGGCGGAGCTTGCCGCGGCGCAATCGAACCTGACTCAAACGAGTGCCGAAGCCGATCGCTATGATTCACTGCTCAAGCGCGGTTTCACCTCTGCCGCCGAATTCGACCGCAAGACCCTCGCCAAGCAGGAGGCCGTGGGACGGCTGGAGCGGGCGCGGCGGTCCCTGGATCTCGCCCGCAACCGGCTCGGCTATGCCGAGCTGCTGGCCGATCATGACGGGATCATCGTCGAGACGGCCGCAGAGCCCGGCCAAGTGGTTGCCGCAGGTCAGACGGTCATCCGGCTCGCCCGGCTGGACGAGCGGGAGGCGGTGGTCTCGCTTCCCGAGACCGTCATCGCCGAGGCACGCAACGCCCATGCCACCGTATCCCTCTGGGCCGATCCCGGCAAACGCTACGAGGCCGTGCTGCGCGAGCTGGCGCCGCAGGCAGATGCCGGGAGCCGGACCTATGCCGCGCGGTTCACGATCCGGCATCCCGACGACACCATTGCCTTGGGCATGACGGCCACCGTCACTCTGCGCGCGCCCGGACCGGAGGTTGCGCGCCTGCCGTTGTCGGCGGTGTTCAACCAGGGCGGCGGCGCGCAGGTCTATGTGGTCGAGCCGACGCGCCATGTGCTGGAGAGGCGGCCGGTCAAGATCGCCGCCTATACGGAGGATGCCGCGCTCGTCAGCGAGGGACTCGAGGCGGACGAGGAGGTGGTCAGCCTCGGCGTGCACAAGCTCAATCCGGGCGCCACCGTCCGGACCATCGACGCTCCTTGAGCAGAGGCTTCCATGTCGCGCTTCAACCTTTCGGAATGGGCGATCACGCATCGGGCACTCGTCCTGTTCGCCATCCTGCTGCTGGCGGCCGCCGGGGCCTATTCCTATTTCAAGCTGGGGCGCGGGGAAGATCCGTCCTTCACCATCAAGGTGATGGTGGTGAGCGTCGCCTGGCCGGGAGCGACGGCCACGGAGATGCAGGAGCAGGTCGCCGACCCCATCGAGAAGAAGCTGCAGGCGCTGGCGCATCTCGACCGGGTGGAAAGCTATTCGCGGCCCGGCATCTCGTTCATCCAGGTGATCCTCAGGGACACGACGCCCCCGTCGGAGGTGCAGGGACTCTGGTATCAGGTGCGTAAGAAAGTCGGCGACATTCGCGGCGCGCTGCCGGCCGGGATCGTTGGACCCGGCTTCGACGACGAATATGGCGACGTCTATTCCGCCCTCTACATGCTCAGCGGCGACACCGTGAGCCCGGCACAGCTGAAATCCATCGGCGAGGAGATGCGGCAGACGCTGCTGCGGGTGCCGGATGTGGAGAAGGTCGATCTGATCGGGGTGCGACCTGAGCGGATCTATATCGAGTTCAGCCATACGAAGCTCGCGACCCTCGGGGTGACGCCGCAGCAGATCTTCGACAGCGTGGCGCAGCAGAACGAGGTGGTGGCCGGCGGGGCGATCGACACCGCCGCCGACCGGATCAATCTGCGGGTCACCGGCGCGTTCCAGGGCGTTGACGCAATCGAAGCCGTCCCCATCGCCGTCGGCTCCACGCTGTTCCGCCTGGGAGACGTCGCCGAGGTGAAGCCGGGCTACGAGGATCCGCCCAGCTTCCTGATCCGCCAGCATGGAAGGCCGGCCATCGGCCTCGGGGTCTCCATGTCCAAGGGCGCGAACATCATCACCCTGGGCGAAAACCTCAAATCCGCCATGGCCGGGATCACCGCCGAACTGCCGGTGGGCATCGAGATCACCCAGGTCGCGGACCAGCCGCATATCGTGGAGGAATCCGTCGGCGAGTTTCTGAAGACCTTCATGGAGGCGCTGGGGATCGTGCTGCTGGTGAGCTTCCTGTCGCTGGGCCTGCGCACCGGCGTGGTGGTTGCCCTGTCCGTACCGCTGGTGCTGGCCATCGTGTTCGTCATCATGTTCGCGGCGGGCATGGACCTGCACCGCATCACGCTGGGCGCCCTGATCATCGCCCTCGGGCTGCTGGTGGACGATGCGATCATCGCCATCGAAATGATGGTGGTGAAGATGGAGCAGGGCTGGGACCGGTCGAGGGCTGCGACCTTCGCCTGGACCTCGACGGCCTTTCCCATGCTCACCGGGACGCTGGTGACCGCGGCCGGGTTCCTGCCCGTGGGCTTTGCGAAATCGGGCGCAGGCGAATATGCGGGCGGCATCTTCTGGGTCGTCGGGATCGCCCTCATCGCCTCGTGGTTCGTGGCGGTGATCTTCACGCCCTATCTGGGCTTCAAGCTCTTGCCCGACATGAAGAAGGGCGATGTGGAGCATGCGCATGAGAATGCCCTTTACGACGGCCGCCTCTATCGGCCGCTGAAGCACCTGATCGCGCTGTGCATCCGCTGGCGCAAGACAGTGGTGCTGGTGACGGTGGCACTGTTCGCGGTGGCCGTGGTCGGGTTCGGCTCGGTGCAGCAGCAGTTCTTTCCCACCTCGACCCGCAACGAGCTGTTCGTGGAAATGCGCATGCCCGAGGGCACGGCCATCGGCGCGACCGAGAAGGTGGCCGAACAGGCAGAACGGCTCATCGAGGGCGATCCGGACGTTGCGAGCGCCACCACCTATGTGGGCCGGGGGGCGCCCCGCTTCTGGCTCGGTCTCAATCCGGTGCTGCCCAATGCCAATTTCGCCCAGATCGTCATCGTCGCGAAGGATATCGAGGGGCGCGAACGGCTGAAGGCACGGCTGGAGCGGCAGATCGCCAATGGCGCGCTGGGGGAGGCGCGGGTGCGCGTCGACCGTTTCGTGTTCGGTCCGCCGGTGGGTTTCCCGGTGCAGTTCCGGGTCATCGGGCCGGATCCCCTGGAGGTGCGGACGATCGCCGCCCAGGTGCGCGAAATCATGGCTCAGGACCAGGCCGTGATCGATCCCCATCTCAATTGGGGCGAGCAGACGAAATCGGTGACTCTGCGGGTCGACCAGGACCGGGCCCGGGCCATGGGACTGACGCCGGCCCAGGTCTCGCAGACGCTGCAGACCCTGCTCACGGGCTATACCATCACCCAGCAGCGGCGCGGCATCGACCTCATCGACATCGTGGCGCGGGCGGTTCCCGAGGAGCGGCTCGACCTCGACCATCTCGCGTCGCTGACGGTTGCCACGGTCAATGGCGTCGCCGTGCCACTCGGCCAGATCGCCCGGATCGCCTATGATTTCGAGGAGCCAATCCTGTGGCGGCGCAATCGCGACCTCGTCCTCACCGTCCGCGGAGACGTCATCGACGGGGTCCAGCCACCGGACGTGACGACGCGGCTTCTGCCGAAGCTCGATCCGATCGTGAAGGCGCTGCCCGAGGGCTATCGCATCGAAACCGGCGGCTCGATCGAGGAAAGCGCCAAGGCCAACAAGGCGCTGGTGGCCGTGTTCCCGGTGATGATCATCGCCATGATGACGCTGCTGATGATCCAGCTGCAGAGCTTCTCGCGGCTCGCCCTGGTCATGATCACGGCGCCGCTCGGGCTCATCGGCGCCACTGCGGCGCTGCTCGTCGCCAACATGCCCTTCGGTTTCAATGCTACTCTGGGAATGATCGCGCTGGCGGGCATGATCATGCGCAATACCGTGATCCTGGTGGATCAGATCGATACCGACATCGCCGCCGGACATGCGCAGGACCAGGCCATCGTGGATGCGACGGTGCGGCGGGCGCGGCCCGTGGTGCTCACGGCGCTGGCCGCCGTGCTGGGCATGATCCCGCTGACCACGAGCGCGTTCTGGGGCCCCATGGCGGTCACCATCATGGGCGGACTGATCGTGGCCACCGTGCTGACGCTGCTGGTGGTGCCGGCCCTGTACGCGCTTTGGTTCCGGGTCAAGGTGACGACGCCGGAGGTCATCGCCGAAGCCGATGGGGACTTCGGTGTTCTGCAGCCGGCCGAGTGAAGAACCAATTCCCAACAGGAGATTTTGGCGCTAAAACAGTTTTAGTTTATCAACAGGAAACAAAGTTTCATGGCCGATAATTTCAAGGCGTCGCCTCGGTCCCGCGTGGCGCAGATCGGACATTTCGTCGATCCGGCCCATGGAGCGATCGTCCCCCCGATCCAGTTCGCCACGACCTTCGCCCGGGACGAGACCCATGAGCTGATGGGCGAGTTCCTCTATTCCCGTTATGGCTCTCCGACCGTGGCCCAGGCCGAGGCGGCGCTGGCGGAGCTCGAGGGAGCGGAGGCGGCGTTGCTCTATGCGTCCGGGCTTGCCGGGATCGTGGCGGTCTGCGAGGCCCTGCACAAGGGGCAGCATATGGTGGCTCCTCGCATCATGTATCATGGCGCCCAGAGCTGGATGCGCCGCATCGCAGAGCGTCGCGGCATCGGGCTCGACTTCTACGAGACCAGCGATCCCAAGAGCCTGGCGCGCGTCGTGCACCGGGAAACGGCGCTGGTGTGGGGCGAGACGATCGTCAATCCCACCTGGGACGTCCTCGACATCGCGGCTGCCGCGGATATCGCGCATGAGGCCGGAGCCCTCCTCGTCGTCGATTCAACCTGCGCGCCGCCGGTGACGACGCGGCCGCTCGATCTCGGCGCCGACATGGTCTTCCATTCCGCCACCAAATACCTCAACGGCCATAGCGACCTGACCGGGGGCGTATTGGCGGTGAAATCCCGCAATGCCCTGTGGGACGACGTGGTGGTGACGCGGAAATATCTCGGCTCGATCATGGCCCCGTTCGAAGCCTGGCTGCTGATGCGTGGCATGCGCACCGTGTTCGTGCGCTTCGAGGCGATCTCGGCTGCGGCGCTGAAGATCGCGCGGGGGCTCGAAGGCAATGGGAAGGTCGAGCGGGTGCTCTATCCAGGCCTGCCCAGCCACCCGGACCACCAGACGGCCGTCAAGCAGATGAGCAATGGCTTCGGCGGCATGATGTCCCTGCTGGTCAAGGGCGGAGAGGCCGAGGCCAAGCGCTTCGTCACATCGCTCAAGCTGTTCCTCCCGGCGACGTCGCTGGGCGGCGTCGAGAGTCTCGCGGAGCACCGGCGCACAGCAGAGGGGCCGACATCGGAAGTGGCACCGAATCTGGTGCGGCTGTCGATCGGCATCGAGGACGGAGACGACCTCCTGCGGGATGTCGAGCAAGCGCTGGAGAGGATCTGAGGTCGCCTGAGCGTTGGACCCTGAAGCGGCAGCCTTAGTTCGGCAGGCCCAGGAGGCCGGCGGCGTTCCTGCCGATCAGGATCTTGATGTCGTCGGCCGTGAATTGCAGATCGAGCAGCATCGAGACGATCTGGCGAAAGCCCTCGACCGGCCGCGGCGCTTCCGTGAGGCCGAGATCAGAGCCCAGAATGGTGCGGTCAATCCCGGCCACGTCGATCCAGTGCTTCAACTGGTCCGGCGTGAACTGTTTGACGCGGCTGTCGACAAACATGCAGATCGAATGCTCCATATAGGCGCCCAGCGCGACCAGCCCCCGGATGTCCGCGTCACTGCAGCCGACGACATAGGTCGGGTGGTTCACCATCATCTTCTTCACGCCGCGACGTTTGGCTTCCTCGAATAGGGGGAAGAGTTCGGTCACGTGCAGATGGCCGCCGGCAAGGATGATGTCGGCTTCGGCAATGATATCGAGCACCGCGAGGGTCTCGTCGGTGAGTTTCCGGTTCGCGTCGAGAACGCTCAGCGGGATCGGCTCCAGCATGCGCTGGGCGGTCTTGGGGAAGTTCTTCGCGTCACCGGAGCCTTGCGCCAAGTGATTGGCGGCGGAGAAGGTCGGCATCCAGACGATCTTGCCGCCCAGCTTCACGCAGTGGTCGACGGCATGGGGATTGACCCCACCGGTCGCGTTGTTCAGAGCGACGCCCGAAAACAGCTTCACGCTCGTATCGGGAAAAAGCCTCTCCAAGATCTGGGCATGAGCCATGCCGGGATAGTAGTGGTCCTTGTAGAGCAGGGCTGAGAACTTGGCGTCGGCCGCCTCCTGCATGGCTTCGGCGTGGTCGAGAATGCGCGGCATGACGGAGGGGCCGGAATGGCAGTGGAGATCGATGGCGCCGGGCAGGATGGCGGCCACTTCTGCGGCACGCCGGGGGTCCTTCAAGGCCTGGTCGGTGGGAATGCCGGGCTCGAGAGTGGCGGCCATGGGGTCCTCCGTCTATGGCGCGCTCAGTTGGCGCGGAGGCTCGAGAAGTCCTGCAGAAGCCTGCCGGCGGCCTGGCGCAGGAACCCCTGGTCCGAGGAGACGATGAAGCCGGTAATGCCGAGCGCCTTGGCGCTTTCGGCTTCCGCCGCATTGGCGACCATCAACAGGACGGGCTTGTTCACGCGCTTGGCGGCAGCCACCACCTTCTCCGTTGCGGCCATGATTTCGGGCGCCGCCATGGACGCCGCCCCCATCGCCACCGACAGATCGCCCCGGCCGACGAAAAAGGCATCGATCCCATCGACAGCCACAATGGCATCGATCGCCTCGATCGCCTCGGGGTCCTCGATCATGGCCACGACCGTCGCGGCCTTATCGCCCGCGTCCACATGGTCCCACATGCCCACGGCACCAAAGCCTCCGGCACGGGTTGTGTTGGAGAAGCCCCGCTTGCCGCCGCGATAGCGGCAGGCGGACGCCACGTCGCGGGCCTTCTCGGCACTGAAGACATGCGGCACCATAACGCCGGTCGCCCCGTCGTCCAGCACGGCCAGCAGCTTGGCGGCCGTCGGCTCGGAGACGCGAACGATCCCTGCGGTGTTCGAAGCGCGGGCGGCAAGCAGGCCGGCATCAATGGTCACCCGGTCGAAGGGGGCATGTTCCTCGTCGATGACCACGAAGTCGAAGCCGAGGCCGCCGATGATTTCGATAGGATGCGTCGCTGGGGTCTTGATGAAGGTGCCTACCACCAGTTCATGGGCCAGCAAGCGCTGGCGAAAATCGGCCGCCGAGGGACGGCCGGACGGGGCACTCATGGGCATCCTCCTTGTTTCGAACAGCGAAACGAAATATCATTTTTATGAAGATTTGGCGGTGCGACCGCGATCCTGTCAAGGGAAAAAACAGGGGTCCCTGCATGCCGAAGGTCGGCGGAAAACAGAGTGGCGGCGTGCAGTCGGTGGTGCTCGCGCTGCGCCTCGTGGAGCTGTTTGTCGAGGCGCGCAGCCCGATCGGCATCACGGCCCTGGCCGATCGTCTTGGCACGACCAAGAGCCGAATCTATCGTCATGTGCAGACCCTGGTTCAAGAAGGATACATCACCCAGGCTCCCGATTCGGAGCGCTATCAGGCCGGACCCAAGCTCGTCATGCTCGGCCGGATCGTCAACGACAATCTGGATCTCGCAGAGGCGGCCGCACCCATCGCCCGGGAGTTGCGCGACGTGCTCGGTCATTCGACCGTCGTGTCGCAAATCGCGCCCGACGGCGTGCAGGTGCTGCTGACCTTTCCAGGCCGATCGGCCGTGGAAATCGGCGTCCGACGCGGGTCCGTCCTGTCCTATCATGCCTCGGCGCAGGGGCGCATCGCGATGGCCTTTGGCAGCAGCGACCTGCAGGAGCGCGTGATCCGCTCGCCGCTGGAAATGTTCACGCCGCGCACCCTGGTCCGTCCCGCGGGACTGATCGCCGAGGTGGATCGTGTCAGAGCCCGGGGGTGGGCCGTGGCACCGGATCAGATGTTCATCGGGCTCAATGGCCTGGCCGCGCCCATCTTCGGAATGAACGGCGATCTGGTGGGCACTCTGGGGGTGCTCGATTCAACCCAATTCCTCGAAACGGTGCCTTCCGAAGTGCAGATCCGCAAGACCGTGGAGGCAGCCGCGCGCATCTCGGAGGCGTTGGGATACCGACCAGGGAGCTCCAGGCGGTCTTGAGGACTTGGTCGGGAGCTCAGGGCCCTACAGGGGTTACACGCCAGACGACATTGCCGACGTCGTCGGAGACCAGCAGAGCCCCCTGCTGATCCAGGATCACGTCCACGGGACGGCCTTGCGCATTGTCGTCGGCATTCAGGAAGTCCGTAAGCACGTCAAGAGGCATACCTGACGGCCTGCCATCCGCGAAGGGAACATAGATGACCTTGTACCCGCTCTTGGGACGCCGGTTCCAGGAGCCGTGCTGGCCGACAAACAGGCCGCTGCGCCATTGCTCAGGCAGGCTCGTGTCCTGGGAGAAGGCGATCCCCAATGACGCCGTATGGGGTCCGAGAGCGTAGTCCGGTGCAATCGCCTTGGCGACGAGCTCGGGGTTCTGCGGCTCGACCCGGACATCCACATTCTGGCCCCAGTAGCTGTAAGGCCAGCCGTAGAACGCGCCGTCTTTCACCGATGTGATATAATCGGGAACGAGGTCGCTGCCGATCTCGTCGCGCTCGTTCACGGCCGTCCACAGGGCTCCGGTGGTCGGCTCCCAGGCCAGTCCGTTGGGATTGCGCAGGCCGGTGGCGAATTCCCGCATCTGGCTGGTCGCGCGGTCGAGCTCCCAGATCGCCGCACGGCCCTTTTCGGCCTCCAAGCCATTCTCGCCGACATTGCTGTTCGATCCGACGGTGATATAGAGCTTCGCGCCGTCCGGGCTGGCGATGACGTTCTTCGTCCAGTGATGGTTTATTCCGGCCGGCAGATCGACGACCTTGGTGCCCGGATCGGAAATGGACGTCGCACCTTCGGTGTAAGGGAAACGCATCAGGGCATCGGCATTGGCCACGTAGAGATCACTGCCCACGAGCGTCATTCCGAAGGGCGAATGCAACCCCTTCAGGAAAACGGAGCGCTGATCGGCGACGCCGTCGCCATCGGTGTCGCGCAAAAGGGTGATGCGGTCGGGGCTCGGCACACCCGCGCCGGCCCAACTCATGACCAGATCCATGACCCAGCCCTTGATCCCGGGATCAGCATCGGATTTGGGAGCGTTGCTTTCGGCGACAAGGATATCGCCATTGGGCAGCTTATAGAGCCAGCGCGGATGATCGAGCTTGTCTGCGAAGGCGGAGACCTTCAGGCCCTCTGCCGGCGTCGGTTTGGCCCCTTCGGACCAGCCGACCGCCGGGGCGATGTTGACCGTGGGCACAAGCGTCTTGTCCGGCGGCGGCAGCTGGGGATTGGTCCCGGTTCCGGCGGCCACGTCGACGGTCGCCCGCTCCGGGTAGATGACGATTTTCACGATGGCGACAGCAGCCACGATCAGTGCCGTCAAGACGATCAACCAGACATAGGATCTGCGCATTTGTGGAGCCTCGACTTCGCTGCCCCTATCAACGCGCTCCTGCCCCCGATCGATCCCGGGCTCGGCGCAATCCGATCAATGGTTGCGATAGCGGCTGATGGCGATGCCCGAGAGGATGAGGCACAGGCCGATCACCGCCTCGGTGCTCAGAGGTTCTCCCATGACGAGCCACCCCACCAGAACCGCACAACACGGAATGAGGTAGCTCGAATAGGAGGTGAAGCTGATCCCGTTGCGACCGATGAGCGAGTATAGCAGCAAGACCGCAAAACCGGTGGCCACGACGCCGAGGACCAGCACCGGCACATAGGCCTGCAGGGGCACCTGGGCGAGAGACGTCGGGTCCTGAACCAGAGCGAGAAACAAACCAATGATGCCGGCCACCGTCATGACGCCGGCCGCCGTCTCGGTCGGATCCACCCTCGGCATCTTGCGCGCGATGATGTTGTGACTGGCAAAGCAAAGGCTCGCCGCAACGAGCGAGAGTTCGCCCCAGACGTCGATCTGCGGGCCCTCGCTCCACAGCAACTCCGGTCCGATCAGGACGCCGACGCCGACGAAGCCGACCAGGAAGCCGGTGAAGGTGCGCAGGTTCAACCGCTCGTCCGGCAATGCGAGATGCGCCCCGACGATGGCCATGATGGGCGTGCTGGCCATGAGGATGCCGGCCAGGCCGGACGGGATTTTCTGCGTGCCCCAGGCAATGAGATAGAAGGGGAGCACGTTGCCGATCACTGCAAGGCCGGCAAACCACGCCCAGACGTCGAGACGGCGGGGTAGGGTCCGGCCCTGAAGCCATACAGCGGGAACAAGGACAAGCGCTGCAATCGCCATCCGCAATGCCGTCACCCACAGGGGGGCCATCCCCTCCACAGCCACCTTCACCAGGGCCAGCGACGATCCCCAGATGCTGACCATCACGGCAAGCATCAGCCAGTCGAGCATGTTGGGTTTGCGTTGGGCCATTGGATTTTCTGCAGGCGGAGGGTTCGGTTGTGTAGACCAAACCCCAGCCGGAGAGAATGACGTTCTGAGGCTCGCCGGAACGATCCGCAGCGCCAAAGGTTTGTCATTCGCTATAACGCTGCCCGAGGATCAGGCCATGGCGCCACGCAGTTTCTGGAAAGGCTACCTGAAGCTCTCGCTCGTCACCTGTCCGGTGGCGATGATGCCGGCGATCACGCAGAGCGAGAAGGTTCGTTTCCACACCCTCAACCGCGCCACCGGCCACCGGATCCAGAGCCAGTATGTCGATGCGGAGACGCAGGAGCCCGTCGAGGATGAAGACGAGGTCAAAGGCTATGAAACGGGCGCCGACAGCTATGTGATGCTGGAGGATGAAGAGCTCGATGCCGTCGCTTTGGAAAGCACGCGCACCATCGACATCGACATGTTCGTGCCGAAATCCTCCATCGAGTGGATCTGGCTGGACAAGCCGCATTATCTCATGCCCGACGATCCGGTCGGCGAGGAGGCCTTCTCCGTCATCCGGGATGCCATGGAGGCCACCGAGATGGTCGGCATTTCGCGGCTCGTCCTCTATCGCCGCGAGCGGGCCGTCATGCTGGAGCCGCGGGACCGCGGGATCGTCTTGTGGACATTGCGCTATGGCGACGAGGTCCGTGACAAAGCGCAGTACTTCCCGTCAAAAGAAAAGACCAAGGGCGACCCCAAGCTCCTGAGCATGGTCACGAAGGTCATCGAGGACCGCACCCAGGCCTGGGACCCATCGATGGTGACAGATCCGGTGCAGGATAAGCTGCTCGACATCATCGCCGCGAAGAAGAAGGGCAAGAAGCCGCCGAAGAAGAAGGCAGCGGCAGAGAAGCCCAGCAATGTGGTCAGCATCATGGATGCGCTGAAGAAGAGCCTGGCCGCCGAGGAAAAGGGCGGCAAGGGCAAGCGGTAACGATCAACTCGCCTTGCGACGACGATCAGCTTGCCTTGCGGCGGGGTGCCGATTTCGCCGGTGCCCGTTTGGGCGCTGATTTGCCGGTGGCCTTCTTTGCCGCCGATTTCGCGCCCGCGCTTTGGCGCAGGGCCTCCATCAGATCCACGACCTTGCTTTCCGCCTGGACCTTGCGCGGCTTGATCGTCTTGCCTTCCTGCTTCGCCTTGATGAGCTCCGCGAGCGCCGCCTCGTAGCGGTCGTCGAAGTTCGCGGGGTCGAACGTGCCGCGCTTCGTCTTGATGATGTGCTCCGCAAGATCGAGCATCTCGCCCTTGATCTTCATGTCCTTGATCTCGGAGAAGGCATCTTCAGCCGCGCGCACCTCATAATCGAAGTTCAATGTGGTCGCGATCAGACCCTGATCATAGGGACGGATCAGCAATGTGCGCACGCGACGGAAGAGAACCGTCTGGGCCAGCGCTGCGACCTTCTTCGCCCGCATGCCGTCGCGGATGAGGGCAAAGGGCTCCTCGGCGGGAGCGCCGGCAGGAGCGAGGTAATAGGGTCGGTCCAGATAGACGTCATCGATCTCGTCACAAGGAATGAAGGTGCCGACCGCCAGGGTCTTATCGCTCTCGGGCAAGGCAGCGGCGATCTCCTCGGGTTCCAGGACAATGTAGTCGCCCTGGCCGGTCTCATAGCCTTTCACCTGCTCTTCGGTGGGAACCGGTTCGCCGGTCTCCTGGTCCACGAACTGGCGCCGGACCCGGTGGCCGGTCTCGCGGTTGAGGGTGTGAAAGGAAATGCGGTCGGATGTGGAGGCCGCCGTATAGAGGGCCACGGGGCAGGTCAGCTCCGCCACCTTCAGGAAACCCTTCCAATTCGCCCGCGGTGCCATTTTCTGTCTCCGAAACCCTGACTCAACTCGGAACGGCGCGCGCCGTTCCCAGAGACCCGAACCAAAATCACCGTGGCGCGTTGAGTCGCCACAGGTTTCCAGAAACCGACAGGTGACGCGCGTGCCGACCGAGCCTAAGCTTTCAAAATACCGTGCCAAGCGAGATTTTACCAAGACCGCCGAGCCAAGCGGTGCTGCGGAAGTGGTGACGTCGCCGCGGCGGCGCTTCGTCATCCAGAAGCATGCGGCGACGCGATTGCATTACGATCTGCGGCTCGAGCTTGACGGCGTGTTCAAGTCGTGGGCGGTGACGAAGGGCCCCTCCCTCGATCCGCATGACAAGCGGCTGGCGGTCGAGGTCGAAGATCACCCGCTCGATTACGGCGATTTCGAAGGCACCATCCCGAAAGGACAGTATGGCGGCGGGACCGTCATGCTCTGGGACCGCGGTTTCTGGGAGCCGGAGGGCTCGAAAAGTCCCGAAAAGGCTCTTGCGGACGGGGATTTCAAGTTCACGCTCGACGGCAAGCGGCTGCATGGCAGCTGGGTGTTGGTGCGGATGCGGCATGATCGCGACAAGGGAAAGCGCACGAACTGGCTGCTCATCAAACACCGGGACGAGCATGCGCGCGAGGGGGAGGGGGAGGCGGCAATCGCCGAGGAGACCTCGATCGCCTCAGGCCGGACCATGGAGACGATCGCTGCCGGCAAGGGGCGCGCCCCGAAGCCGTTCATGCTGGAGGCCGGCAGCCAGCCGGCCGCAGATGCCGTTTGGGACAGCACTGCGGGGCTGGCCGCCGAGGCGCGAAAGTCGCCGAAGACGAAATCAGCCGAGGCGGGCAGGACGAAATCCGAGGCCGCCGAGATGCCCGACTTCATCCCGCCGCAGCTCTGCCAGCTGGTGGAGCGGCCGCCGACCAGCACTGGATGGGCGCATGAAATCAAGTTCGACGGGTATCGCGTCCAGCTGCGCGTCGAAGGCGGCAAGGCTACGGTCAAGACCCGCAAAGGTCTGGACTGGAGCGCGAAGTTTTCAGCCATCGTCAAGGAGGCGAAGGCGCTGCCGGACAGCATCATCGATGGTGAGATCGTGGCCCTCGATGAGAACGGGGCGCCGGACTTCGCAGCCCTTCAGGCAGCGCTGTCGGAGCAGAATACCGACAATCTAATCTTCTATGCCTTCGATCTCCTGTTCGAGAAGGGCACGGATTGGCGCGCGGCAAAACTTGCCGACCGCAAGACGCGGCTGGAGGCGCTCCTGGCCGATCACGGTTCGGAGGGGCTCATCCGCTATGTGGAGCATTTCGAGAGCGGTGGCGACGCCGTCCTGCGTTCAGCCTGCCGCCTGTCGCTCGAAGGCATCATCTCCAAGCGGCTTGATGCACCCTATCGATCGGGACGGACGGACAGCTGGACCAAGGCGAAGTGCCGGGCAGGGCATGAGGTGGTCATCGGCGGCTGGACCACCACCAATGGGCGGTTCCGATCGCTGCTGGTCGGGGTCCATCGCGGCGACCATTTCGTCTATGTCGGCCGCGTCGGCACGGGTTATGGCGAGGCCAAGGTCAAGAGCCTCCTGCCGAAGCTGAAGGCGGTGGCAGCCGAGACCTCACCCTTCACCGGCGTCGGGGCTCCCCGTAAATCCTCGGACATGCACTGGACGCGGCCGGAGCTCGTGGCCGAGATCGAATTCGCCGGCTGGACGGGCGGCGGCATGGTGCGACAGGCCGCCTTCAAGGGGCTGCGCGAGGACAAGCCGGCCGTGGAGGTTGAGGCCGAGACCCCGGCAGATCCGGCGACGGTCGAGACGCCGATCCCCACCAAAGTGACGAAACCGCCCAAGCGGGCAGCGACCCGCAAAGGTCCTGGGGCGAAGAAGGCGGTGGTGATGGGGGTCGTCCTTTCGCATCCGGAGAAGGCGCTGTGGCCCGATGATGGCGAGGGCGAACCCGTCACCAAGCTCGACTACGCCCAGTATCTGGAGGCCGTCGGACCGTGGATGATCGACCATATCAAGGGACGGCCGTGCTCGCTCGTGCGGGCTCCCGACGGGATCGACGGCGAGCGTTTCTTCCAGCGGCATGCGATGCCGGGGAGTTCCAACCTGCTGGAACTCGTCACCGTGTTCGGCGACCGCAAGCCCTATCTGCAAATCGATCGGGTGGAGGGGCTGGCCGCGGTCGCACAGATCGCCGGCCTGGAACTGCACCCGTGGAATTGCCAGCCGCATCTGCCGGAGTTGCCGGGACGTCTGGTCTTCGATCTCGATCCCGGGCCTGACGTTCCCTTCTCGGCGGTGGTGGCGGCTGCCAAGGAAATGCGCGAGCGCCTGGAGGCTGTGGGCCTGGTCAGCTTCTGCAAGACAACGGGCGGCAAGGGGCTGCATGTGGTCACGCCGCTGGCGGCGACCAAGAAATCCAAGCTCACCTGGCCCGAGGCAAAGAGCTTCGCCCATGCCGTCTGCCAGCAGATGGCGCAGGACGATCCGAGCCGATATCTCGTCAAGATGGCCAAGAAACTCCGCGACGGGCGCATCTTCCTCGACTATCTGCGCAATGACCGGATGGCCACGGCGGTGGCTCCGCTGTCGGCGCGGGCACGGCCCGGGGCGACGGTGTCCATGCCGCTGACCTGGCCTCAGGTCAAAGCCGATCTCGATCCCCAGCGCTATACAATCCGCAGCGTGCCGGCGCTTCTGGCGAAGACCAAGGCGTGGGCCGATTATTGCGCTGGCGAACGGCCGCTGGAAGACGCCATCAAGCGGATGGGAAAGATCAAGGTGGCGGCGTGAGCCCGCCGGACTTCCTGCTGCCCTTGTCCACAGAGCCGATGGAGGCGCGTTCGGCCGACACGTTGCCCGAGGGTGAGGGCTGGCAGTTCGAGCCCAAATGGGACGGCTTCCGGTGCCTTGCCTTCAAGGCGGGGGACCAGGTGGAGCTGCGGGCCAAGTCGGGCAAACCCCTCGGGCGCTATTTTCCGGAAGTGGTCGAGATGCTGGCCGCCGTGAAAGCCGAGCAGTTCGTGGTCGATGGGGAATTGGTGATCGAGATCGACGGGCACCTCTCCTTCGATGCTCTTCAGATGCGGCTTCATCCGGCCGAGAGCCGGATCAAGAAACTGTCACGGGAGACGCCGGCACGGCTGGTACTGTTCGACATGCTCGCGACGCCCAGGGGCGAGGTGCTCGTGGACAGGCCTCTCGTCGAGCGGCGTGCGGCGCTGGACTCCTTCGCCAAGGCCGCGGCGGTGAAGGACAGGCTCCTTCTGTCGCCCTGCACAGCCAAACGCAAGGACGCCCAGGCCTGGCTCAGCGACACCAGCGACAGCGGGACCGACGGGGTCGTGGCCAAACCGCTGCACGAGACCTACCACACGGGCGAGCGGATGATGGTCAAGGTGAAGCGTCTGCGGACCGCGGATTGCGTGGTCGGCGGCTTTCGCTACGCGGCAAAGAGCCGAAAAGTCGGCTCACTGCTGCTGGGCCTCTACAACGAGGACGGCAGACTCGATCATGTGGGCTTTACTTCCACCATCTCGAATGCGGAACGCTCCGAGCTGACGGAGCGCCTGGAGGGTCTGCGTTCCCCGCCTGGGTTCTCCGGCAAGGCTCCGGGAGGTCCAAGCCGATGGAGTACTGACCGCAGCGTCGAATGGGAGCCGCTGAAGCCGGAGCTGGTCGTGGAGGTGCGTTTCGACCACGTCACCAGCGACCGCTTTCGCCACGGCACGAAGCTCCTGCGCTGGCGGCCGGACAAGGCGGCGCGTCAGTGCACCTTCGAGCAGATCCATCCGCCGGCCGCAGAGGTGAAGACAAAACACTCCTGACCCGTTATGCTCGTTCCCGAAATGTTCGAGGTATAAAGGCCGTGACGCGACGCTCAGGAAGTGCCGATCTGCCGCTCCATGGCGGGCGGGTGCCGAAATGGCTGGGGGAGCGCATGACCCGACTCGGGGCCGTGGTCACCCAGGCAATCGTCCATCATTACGGACGCGACGAGTTTCTCAGACGGTTGTCGAACCCTTTCTGGTTCCAGTCGTTTGGCTCCGTGATGGGTATGGACTGGCATTCCTCCGGCATCACCACCAGCGTCATCGGAGCGCTCAAGAGAGGACTGCCACCGCTGGCGGAGGAGCTTGGCCTGCATGTCTGCGGTGGGCGCGGCAAGCATTCGCGGCAGACGCCGCACGAGCTGGCCCTGATCGGGGACAAGGTCGGCTTCGACGGCGTTCTCCTGGCCCAGTCCAGCCGACTGGTGGCGAAGGTCGACAGTGCAGCCGTGCAGGATGGGTTCGACCTCTATCTGCACGGCTTCATCGTGGCCGATGACGGCAAGTGGGTCGTGGTCCAACAGGGCATGAATGACGAACGCCGGCAGGCGCGCCGGTACCACTGGCTTTCGGAAGGGCTCAAAAGTTTCGTCGATGCCCCGCATGCGGCCATCGAGGGCCGAGAGCAGGGGACCATCATCAACTTGACGGATCATCGCGCAGAGGCCTCCCGGCACAGCCAAATCGAGATGCTGCGAACGGAGACGCCGGAACGTCTGGCCCGGGACGTGATCCGCCTGGAGACAGGGTCTGCGCCGGCCGAAACCGCCCAGCCGATGCTGCCGCATCTGGTGATGCCCGCGCATCACGACGTGCGCGAGGGGGATGTCGTGGTGCGGCGGCTCCACGGGGCGTTGGCCGCCGCCGCCGAGAACGGGCCGCAGGATTTCACGGCATTGCTGCAGGTCCCCGGCGTCGGCGCCCGCACGGTGCGTGCGCTCGCTCTCCTGGCCGAGGTCATGCATGGCGCGCCCTGTCGCTTCTCCGATCCCGCCCGCTTCTCGCTTGCCCATGGCGGCAAGGACCGGCATCCGTTCCCGGTGCCGATCAAGGTCTACGACCAGACAATCCAGGTGCTCAAGTCGGCCGTGCAGAACGCCAAGCTTGGGCGTGAGGAGGAGCTGAGCGCCTTGAAGCGGCTCGACGACCAGTCTCGCCGCCTGGAGGCGCATGTGACCGGGCCGTCTTTCGGTGCATTTCTGGCCGAGGAACGGGGACGCTCTCCCAGCTATGGCGGACGAAGCGTGTTCGGTTGGGAAGGCGAAAGGGAGGCGCTGCAGGCGGCCTGTTCAGGCCGCCGCAGCTGATTTGTTCGTGTCGATGTTAGCCGCCGCTGCCGCCGCCGCCACCGGCGCCGCCAGCACCACCACCGGAGCCACCGCCAGCACCACCGCCAGAGCCACCACTCCCGGAGCCACCGCTGCCGCTGCCGGAGCCGCCCGCACCTGAGCCACTGCCGCTGCCGGAGCCGCCGGCACCCGAACCGCTGCCGCTGCCCGATCCAGAACCGCTGCCGGATCCCGTGCCGCCAGAACCCGTATTGCCGTTGCCCGATTGGTTTCCTGTATTGTTACCGCTGGTCCCGGTGTTTTGACCGCTGCCCGTGTTGCCTCCCGTGGCCGACGTGTTCTCGCCGCCTGGGCTACAGTCTGCCGAAGTGGTTCCCGTGGCTGCCGTGCCCGCCGCAGGGCAGTCGGTGTTGCTCGTTTGGGCGCTGACAAGCGCCGGGGATGCAAACAACGCCGCCGCAAACGCCATGGCGGTCAATGATACATGCTTCATGAGTTCCTCCAGTTATGGCTTGTGACACTGGCCCGTGTCCGGCCGGACCAATGTCCGTTATCGGGAAAGCAATGACAGGCGACGGGCAGTGGTTCCGATTTTGGAAACCTCCACCGAATGGAACCTGAGGGGTGCGCATCGAGTTGGTCGGGAAGGACAGCATTGGAGAAACGCATGACCGGCAAGCAGGAGCCTGAGGCGCTCGCGACATTCGCCGAGGCCGCAAGGGGCACTGGCGTCAAGCCGAAGGAGATCGGTCTCGGGGCCACTCCGGAGACTGCCCCGATCCCCACCGATCCCGATCAAAAGGACAAGGCTGCCACCAAAGTTCTGCAGGAAGGGGTCACGGGCGAGGACAAGGGTGCGGACAAGGCGGTCGACGCCTTGCCGGACCGGATCATCGAGAGCCGCCGTCCCTGATGCGCTAAGCGGTTTCCAGAGCAGGGGTTTCGGCCTTCATGCCGAGACGCCGCCGAATGGCCTCTGCGGCAGCCAAGAGCCGGGCGAGATGTTTGGGCCGGCCGTGATCGATCATCTGCGGGTTCAGCGTGGAGACGCTCACCGCACAGAGAAGCCGGCCTTTGGCATCCAGAACAGGCACCGCCAAGGCCGCGAGGCCGAGGGCGACGTCGTCCACGGCAAATTCGTAGCCTTGCTCATGAACACGTGCCAGATGCTCGCGGAGCTTCGCCCGGTCGGTGATGGACTTCGCGGTGAGCGTCGGTAGAGGCCCGGAGAGCGCGCGCGCGATTTCCTGCTCCGACTGGTAGGCGAGAAGAAGCTTGGGAGCCCCTCCACAGTTCAGGGCAAGCGTCCCTCCGACGGGCCACCAGCGCAGCTCCATGCCGCCAGCGCCATGGATGCGCTCCAAGCAGATGGCCGCCCCATTCTGATAGATCGACAGAAAAGTGGTCACGTCGAGTTCAGCGGCCAATTGCTCCATCACCGGCACGGCTGCGGCGCGCAGATCAAAATTATCGATCACACTTTCGGCCAGGGCGCGAATAGCGCGACCGAGGCCATAGCGCTGGGTCGCTGCATCTTGGGCGATGAAGCCGCTGTTCATCAGCGTCACCAGCAGCCGCCGCGTGGTGCCTTTGTCGAGGCCGGTCTGGGCGGCAATCTCGGCCAGTCCCTGCAGGCCGCGGCCCTCGAAGGATTTGAGAATGGCGATCGCCCGGGTCACGGCGCGAACGTTCATCGATCCCTTTTCCTCCATCGCAGTCCCTCTTTATTGGCCTGGCCCCACACGCTCCCCCGACACTTCGGCGACACTGCCGAGCCTCGGGGAAGGGCTGCTCACAAAGCAAAGTTCGCTTCCATCGGCAAGACAGGATAGTCGATTCATTTCACGATATGAAATGAATTTTGTTGGTTGACACGGATTGAGCGAGGTGCTTCTTTGGATTCAATAAAAAGAGACGGAGGAAATAGTTGGTCGATACGGTCAGGATTGGGGACGTTTCGGTGGCGCGCATCGAGGAGATGCTGACGCCCGGATTCGATCCCGCATTTCTTTTTCCAGATTTTTCGCCTGCTCTGCTCGAGCGGTTCCCGATCCTGTCGAGTCCGAATTTTCTCGATCCGGCATCGGGCAGGCTGATGTCGAGCATGCATTCCTGGCTGCTGAAGATCGGCAAGGATGTCATCCTGATCGATACGGGCTGCGGCAATCACAAGCATCGCGCTCCGGCAGCCTTCAAACGCTTCCACATGCTCGACCTGCCCTTCCTCGACAGGCTGGCCGAGGCCGGCGTGGCCCCAGAAGACGTGACCTATGTCATCAATACGCACCTGCATGTGGATCACGTCGGCTGGAACACGATGCTCGTGGATGGGCAGTGGGTGCCGACATTTCCCCGCGCGCGCTACATCTTCGGCGCCAAGGAGTTCGCCAATTGGACCACCGATGGTCGCAGCCTGCGGGCGCAGCCTGAAGGCGGGCCGGTGATCGTCGACAGCGTCATGCCCGTGGTGGACGCCGGTCTCGTGGATTTCGTCGAGGCGGGAGATCGTCTCCTCGACGTGATCAGCTTCGTTGCCGCCCCCGGCCATACCGACGGGCAGTTGAACATCCGGGTCGAGTCCAAAGGCGAAACTGGCGTTTTCACCGCAGATGTCCTTCATCAACCGATGCAAATCGTCTGTCCGACGCTCAATTCCCGGTTCTGCGAAGACAATGAGCGAGCCCCGCTAACGCGGAGAAAGCTGTTGGACTTTGCCGCGGAGTCGGACGCCATCCTGTTTCCGCAGCATTTCGGTGCGCCGCATGCCGGCTATGCGCGGCGCGAGGGTTCGGGCTTTGCCTTCGAACCCGTCGTCTGGAAGAACTGAAGAAAGAACCGCTATGTCCCTGGCCGAAAACCTCCAGCACAGGAACCATCCCGCCATCGACCGCCTCATCCAGGATCTGGGCGCGGACGTGGTGCTCGCGGATGATGGAACGCGCAGCTATTACGCCAACGACATCTTCTGGCAGCCCGGCATTCCGCCGTTGGCCGTCGTGATGCCGAAGACACGCGAAGAGACGGCCATGGCGGTGTCGACCGCTATCCAGGCCGGTGTCGCAGTGGTGCCGCGCGGCGGCGGCATGTCGTATACGAAGGGCTATATCCCGGCGCTGCCGGATTCCATCGTCATCGATGCAAGGCGGATGGACAGGATCCTCGAGATCAACGCAGCCGACATGTATGTGACGGTCGAAGCCGGCTGCACCTGGGCGAAGCTCAACGAGGCCTTGGAAGGCACCGGCCTGCGCAGCGCTTATTGGGGGCCGCTGTCGGGCATCAACGCCACCATCGGCGGAGCGCTGTCGCAGAACAGTGCGTTTTTCGGCTCGACCACCAATGCGACCGTCGCGGAGAGCGTCCTCGGCGTCACCGTGGTGCTGGCCGATGGCCGCATCGTCACTACAGGCTCCGGAGGCCGCAAGGACGCCAAGCCCTTCACCCGCGAGGGTGGTCCCGACCTGACGGGCCTGTTCCTGGGCGACAATGGAGCCATGGGCGTGAAGGTCGCCGCCACGATCCGGCTGCATGTGAAGCCTGCCGAGACCGGCTATCTCTCCTTCGGGTTCGAGTCGATGCCGATCATGGCCTCGGCCCAAGTCGAGATGGCGCGGACCCGGTCCATCTCGGAAGGGTTTGGCATCGACCGCACCAAGGCCGAACATTCGGCCTCCGTGAACAAGCTGATGGATGGGGTGAAGACGCTCGGCAATGTGGTCAAAGGCGGCAAGACCATGCTGGGCGGCCTGAAGGACGCGGTCAGCGTCGCCGCCGGCGGCACCGCCTTCCTCAAGGCGCATAATTACACGCTGCATCTGGTGCTCGAGGGCCGTACGCCTGCGGAGCTGGCGGAATCCATGAAGCGGGTCCGCGAGATCGGCAATCGCTACGGCAAAGAAATCGAGAACACGGTGCCGAAGGTCATGCGCTCGAAGCCCTTCGGGCCGACGCGCGGGATGCTGGGCGCCGACGGCCAAAGATGGGTGCCGATCCACGCCGTGTTTCCGCTGAGCACCGGCAAGGCGGTGGCGGAGGCCAATGACGCCTTCTTCGCCTCAAAGCGCGACTTCATGGAGAAGCACGGCATCGTCTATTCCGTCATGTCGATGACGGTTGGCAACGAGTTCTTCCTCGAGCCCGCCTTCTATTGGATGGACGAGATCACGCCGCTCCATGCCAAGAGTCTGGGCGACGACGTGGTCAAGCCATGGCGGGACCGGCCGGCCAATGTCACGGCGCGCAATGCGGTCGCCGAATTGCGGCGCGGGACGCAGGAGCTCTATGCCAGTCTCGGCGGCGTCAGCTGGCAGGTGGCGCGGGATTACCCGTTCAAGGAGCTTCTCACTCCGGAGACCTGGTCGCTGCTCGAAGGGGTGAAGCGTTCCGTCGATCCCCAGGGCCTAATGAATCCCGGCTCGCTCGGTCTCGGGCGGCAATAGGAGAGCGTTTATGGGCTACACGATTACAGAGAAGATCCTGGCACGGGCCGCAGGCGTTCCCGGCGCACGCGCCGGCGACGAACTCATGGCCAAGCCGGACTTCGTGCTGGCCTACGACTTCCCCGGCTATACTGACGTCTATTTCAAGAGCATGAAGGAAGACTTCGGCATCGACAGGGTGGCGGAGCCGGAGCGGTTTGCGATCTTCATCGATCACATGGTCCCGGCGACGACGCCGAAGGAGGAAGAGCTCCATATCGGCACCCGCAGCTGGTGCAAGGAGAACAATGTTCCCCTGTTCGAGCGCAAAGGCATCGGCCATCAGGTCGCCGCGGAAGTGGGCTATGCGACGCCGGGCGCCTTCGTCGTGCATTTCGACGGGCATATCAGCCAGCTCGGCACTTTCGGTACGCTGGCCATCGGCATGCGGCGCAATGTGCTGGAAGCCTTCGTGCGCGAGAAAGTCTCGATCAAGGTGCCCCATACGGTGCGGGTGAATCTGTCGGGCGAACTCACCCCCGGCGTCATGGCGCGCGACGTGTTCCATCATCTCGTCCGCACCATGGGTCCGTCCTCCTGTCGCTTCCAGGTGCTCGAGATCGGTGGCCCGGCACTGAAGACGCTGTCGACCGAAGGGCTGCAGACCATCACCGGCCTGGCCATGTTCACCGGGGCCATCACCGCCATCGTCAATCCGGACGAGGACCGGCTGGCCTACGCCTTGCCACGAGCGCGCAAGCAGCTGGAGCCGGTGTTCAGCGATCCGGATGCCCATTACGCCGCCGTCTACGACATCGACCTCAACGGTCTCGAGCCGGTGCTGGTCATCCCGCCGACCCCGTCGAACACTCGCAATCTGTCGGACTATCTCGGCCTCGAGATCAACACCGGCTATCTCGGCTCCTGTGCCTCGGGCCGGCTCGAGGATCTGCGCATCGCCGCCCAGATCCTGCAGGGCCGGCAGGTCAAGGAGGGCTTCATGCTGAATGTCATCCCGACCAGCCAGGAGATCATGGCCGCCGCCGGGCGCGAGGGTCTGATCTCGATCCTCGCCGAAGCCGGAGCCTTCGTCTCCTCGCCGAGTTGCGATTACTGCTTCGGCCGGATCGCCACCATGACGGACAAGCAGCGGGCCGTGTCCACCGGCACGCTCAATGTCCGCGGCCGCATGGGCAGCCCGGATTCGGAGATCTACCTGTGCAATGCCGCCGTCGTTGCGGCGGCCGCGATCGAGGGTCAGCTCGCCGACCCGCGCAAATATCTCTGAGGTCGAACCATGCCGCTCAAGAACCTTCGGGGACGCGTCGCCTTCATCTTCACGGAAGAGGATTTCGACGTCGACCAGATCGTCGGTGTTAAGAACATCAAGATCACCGACATCAACGAACTCGCCGCCGCCGCCATGACGTCCTATGACCCGGAGTTCGCCACTCAGGTGAAGCCCGGTGACATCCTCGTGGGCGCCGGAAATTTCGGCTACGGACATCCCCATTACCCGCCGATGCGGGCCATGCGCCATCTCGGCATCACCGGGGTCATCGCAGAGAGCTTCTCACCCGGCTATTGGCGCGGGGAGGTGAGCATGGGCTTTCCCCAGGTGAGCTGCCCCGGCATCCTGACGCTGGTGGAGCGCTGGGACGAGATCGAAGTCGATTGGGAGGCCGGTGTCGTCCGCAACCTCACCAAGGGCACGGAACTCCCCTTCGAACCGCTCGCGGCGGGCGATGAACAGATGCTCGAGGCCGGTGGCCTCGTCCCTTATCTCAAACGCACCACGCCCATGCAGGGCGAACGGAAGGATCACTGACATGGCAAGAACCCGAGACTTTCGCGACCGCGTGGTGAACCAGCAGACCGTATGGTCGGCCGGTGCCTATGATGCGATGTCGGCGAAACTGATCGAGGATGCGGGCTTCGATGCCGTCATGACGTCGGGCTTCGGGGTCTCCGCCTCGCATCTCGGAATGCCCGATGCGGAACTCTACACCATGTCGGAGAACCTGGCGGTGGTGCGCAACGTCATCAACGTGGTCGACATCCCCGTCATCGCCGATATCGATACCGGCTACGGCAACGCCATCAATGCCATGCGCACCGTGCGCGAATTCGAGGCGATCGGATGCTCGGCCGTGATCCTCGAGGATCAGGTGTCGCCCAAGCGCTGCCCAATCTGCGTCGGCGGCGTCGAGGTCATCGCCAAGGACGAGGCGGTCTCCAAGGTCGCCGCAGCCGCAGCCGCGCGCCGCGACCCGAACATGCTGATCATCGCGCGGACCGATGTGGTCGATGTGCAGGAAGCGATCGACCGCGGCAAGGCCTATGTGGCCGCCGGCGCCGATATCATCCAGCCCATCAGCAAGTGCTTCAAGGACATCGAGGGCCTGCGCGCCATGCGCGAGGGCGTGGGCGTGCCGCTGTCGCTGCAGATCCTGGGATGGCTCGAAGGCATGAGCCCCAAGGAAATCGAAAGCGTGGCGGGCATGGCGACCTTCGCCCTGGTGCCGTTGATGACCGTGGCGGCCGCCTTGCGGGAAAATCTGGCCGCGCTGGTCGCGTCGAAGTCCACGAAGGACCTGCCGCGGCCACGGACCGACCATAATGATTTCATCGACTTCATCGGCTTCAAGAAAGTCGAGGAGCTGCAGCTCAAGTATCTGCGTGCAAGCTGAACAGAAGCACGACCCTGAAGGGTCGTTTAGCCTGGGGAGGACCTAGAAGATGTTATCGAGAAGACTGATTATCGCCGCCGGTGCGGCGCTCATGGCGGGCACACTCGTGTCCGGCGTTCACGCGCAAGAAAAACCGCCGGTCCGGATCGGCGCCCTGTTGCCGCTGAGCGGGGCAGGCGCCTTTGACGGCCAGCTCGCCGCCGAAGGCATGGAGGCCATGGCCGCCGTCATCAATGCCAAGGGCGGCATCCTCGACGGGCGCAAGATCGAGCTCGTCAAGTATGACGACAAGGGCACGCCGGAAGAGGGCGTCTCCGCTGCCAAGCGCGCCATCGAGCAGGACAAGGTCGACGTGCTCGTCGGCGGCTGGTTCAGCGCCGTCGCGTTGAGCCTGAAGGAAGAGACGCGCGACAAGATCATCACCGTGATGACCTCCTCGCAGCACCCGAAGGTCACGGCGGAAGGGCACAAGTACCTGTTCCGTCTGAACGCGACCTCGACCATGAACTCGGCCACCTATTCGAAGTTCATCTGCGACAAGATGGGCCTGAAGTCGGTCGCCTATATGACGATCAACGACGATTACGGCCGCCTCGAGGCGCAAAACTACGAAAAGCTGCTGGGCGAATGCGGGATCAAGTCGGTCGGCAATGAATATTACAACCGCAACGATACGGACTTCACCACGGCGCTCACGAAGATCCGCGCCCTGAAGCCGGACGCGATCTATGTGTCCGCCATCAACACCTCACAGGGTGCCACCATCTACCGGCAGATCCGCCAGACGGGCTACAAGGGCACCATCATCGCGTCTGCGGGCAACATGAACCCGAAGCTTGTCGAGCTATCCGGGCCGGCACTCGAGGGCGTCTACTCCGTGTCCCTGTTCGCTCCCGACAGCGACAACCCGCTGCTGAAGGCGTGGATCGAGCAGTATAAGAGCATGTTCAGCAACGAGCCTGCCTTCATCGGTTCGCTCGGGGCCCAGGCCGTGGAGCTGCTTGCCGGCGCAATCCAGGAGGCGGGCGACCCGCGCGCCTACGACAAGATCGCAGCGGCGTTGAAGGGCCATCCCTGGGACACGCTGCTCGGCAACATGAAGTTCGACGAGCAGGGTCAGGCTCTGCAGAACACCTATCTGATCCGGGTGGTCGACGGGAAGATCACGTCCGTCAAAAACTGACCTCCCTCAGGATTGAGGACAGGTGTCTCGGGTCGTCCCGGACGCACTGCAGCGCGGAACGCGGTGCAGTGCAGATCCGGGATCCCTGATTGCGTGGGCATCCCGGATCTGCGCTGCGCTCCGGCCGGGATGACTGTCGGGGTAAGAGGTAATCCCTCTACTGGGTCACACGATCTAACAAGAGCATGGCAATGGATTTCGTCGTCTTCACCCAGCAGGTCATCAATGGCCTGGTCAACGGCATGGCCTATGTGCTGATCGCGACCGGGCTCACCCTGATCTTCGGTGTGCTGCGGATCGTGAACTTCGCCCATGGCGAGTTCTACATGCTCGGCGCCTTCTTCACCTATTACGTCATGTCGATGCTCGGCCTCGACTATATCTCGGCGGCCCTGATCGCGACGGGGCTCACCGCAGCCGTCGGCATCCTGGCAAACGTCCTGTTCTTCTGGCCGCTGCGCAAGGAGCATGAGTTCACCATCCTGCTGTCGAGCCTGGGGCTCGCGCTCCTGCTCACCAATGGCGGCGAGGTCGTCTTCGGCGCCGATCCCAAATATGTGGCCAGCCCCTTCTCCGACGAAATCGTGGAATGGGGCGATTTGATCGTCACCCAGCAGCGCCTCGTGGTCTTCGCGGTGGGCGTCGTGGTGCTGATCGCGCTCTATCTCTTCATCAAGAATTCCAGCATGGGCAAGATGATGCGGGCGACTGCACAGAATGCCGAAGGCGCCGCGCTGACCGGCATCAATATCCGCCGGGTCCATGCCTGGACTTTCGCACTGGCCTGCGGACTGGCCGCGGTTGCCGGAGCGCTTGTCGGGCCCACGGCCATGATCTATCCGACCGTCGGCAGCTGGGCCGTGCTCAAGGGCTTCATCGTCGTCATCATGGGCGGGCTTGGCAGCATCCCCGGAGCGCTGGTGGGGGGCCTGGCGCTCGGCGTGATCGAGTCGCTCGGGGGAGGTTACATCTCGCTCGGATTCGCCGAGGCCATCGGCTATGCCATCATCATCATCGTGCTGCTATGGCGCCCGCAAGGGTTGTTCGGCACCGCGAAGAAGGCTTGATCCCATGGCGAACAAGATCCTTCCCTTCATCGCCCTGGCCGTGCTCGCGATCCTACCGTTGCTGACGGGCTCCACCTATCTGCATCACCTGCTGGTGCTCTGGATGCTCTATGCGCTGCTGGCGCTGAGCCTCAACATCATCGTCGGCTATCTCGGCGAGCTGACCTTCGGACATGCCGCCTTCTTTGGCATCGGCGCCTATGCCGCGGCCATCCTGGGAATGGATTACGGCCTCCCAGGCCTGCCTGCGCTGCTGTTTGCAGGCTTCATCGCGGGGGTGTTCGGCCTGGTCATCGGCTATGTCGCCCTGCGGATCGTCGGGCCTCAATTTGCCATCCTCACGCTCGGCTTCGGATCGATCATCTATACGGTGACCAATTACTGGGTCGACGTCACCCGCGGCCCCATGGGGATTTCCAACATCCCACCCCTGTCCTTCGGCCCGGAGTGGCTGACATTCTCGACGGCGCAGGAATATTACTACGTCGCCCTGGCCTGCGTGGTGATCTTCGCCTATGCCTGTTATGCGCTGGTGCATAGCCGCACGGGACGCGCCTTCATCGCCACCCGTGAGAATCCCAACCTCGCCTCCTCCCTGGGCATCGACATCTTCCATATGAAGCTGCTCGGTTTCGTGGTCGCCACCGTGGTCGCGGGCATCGGCGGCGCGCTCTATGCCCATTACGTGAAGGTCATCACCCCCGAGCTCATGGGCCTCCAATACATGTCGGCGCTGATCATCATGGTCATCGTCGGCGGCCGCGGCACGATCGCTGGGCCCATCATCGGCGCCCTCATCTATGTGGGCCTGCTCGAATTGCTGCGTCCGCTCGGTGCGATGCGGCTCGTCATCTTCGCTGCCCTGCTGATCGCCTCGGTCATCTTCCTGCCGGGGGGCATCGTCAGCCTGTGGCGCCGCTATGTTGAACAACCGGTGCTGAGAAAGTCCGCCACGCCACAGCCCGATGCCAGAAGGGAGATCGCGCCATGAGCACGGTGCCCATCCTCGAAGCGCGCGGCCTCACGCGGAAATTCGGCGGCCTCACGGCCGTCAACGAGGTCGACCTCAAGGTCAATGACAACGAGGTCGTCGGGCTGATCGGTCCCAACGGAGCCGGCAAGACGACGCTGTTCAACTGCATTGCCGGGTCCATGCCGCCGACCAGCGGCACCGTCGCGTTCCAGGGCAAGGACTGCACCGGTTTCGCAGCCCACAAGATGGCGCGGCTCGGCGTCACGCGCACCTTCCAGATCACCAGCATCTTCCCGGCCATGTCGACCTTCGACAATGTCCGGGCGGCGACCTTCCGCACCACGTCCAAGGGCTGGGTGCCGGCGCTGTTCCACACGCCGGGGTATCGCGAGCAGGAAGCCGCCGTCGTCGAGAAGGTCTATGAGATCCTCGACTTCGTGCATCTGGGGGAGCGTGCGCATTTCCCTGCAGATGCGCTGTCCTATGGCGAGCATCGGCGGCTCGAAATTGCGATTGCGCTCGCCGCCGATCCCAAGCTGCTGCTGCTGGACGAGCCGGCGGCCGGCATGAACCCCGAGGAGGGGCAAAAGCTGGTCGGCATGATCAACGACATCCGCGGGCGCGGCGTCGCGGTGCTGCTGGTGGAGCATCACATGCGGGTGGTCATGGGCGTCTGCGACCGCGTCGTGGTCATCGATCACGGGGTCAAGATCGCCGAAGGCGCCCCGCGCGAGGTCGCCGACAATCCCGACGTGATCCGCGTCTATCTGGGACGGGAGCAGGTCAGTGCTTGAAGTCAACGACATCACCGTCCGCTATGGTCGCCGCGAGGTCATCCATGGCATGTCGCTCAAGGTCGCCGAGAAGGAGGTCGTCACCCTCGTCGGCTCCAACGGCGCGGGCAAGACCACGGCGCTGAAGACCATCTCCGGCCTGCTGCGGCCGACGGCGGGGAGCATCTCCTTCGACGGCAAGCGCATCGACACGATGCAGCCCCATGAGATCATCGCCCATGGCGTGGTGCAGGTGCCGGAAGGGCGCCTGCTGTTCTCGGACATGACCGTCTACGAACATATCGAGCTCGGCGCCACGCGGGCGAAGGATAAGACACGCTCCTTCGCCGACCGGGTCGAGTGGATCTACTCCATGTTCCCGATCCTCAAAGAGCGAGGCGACCAGAAGGCCGGAACACTCAGCGGCGGCCAGCAGCAGATGCTCGCCATCGCTCGTGGCCTCATGGCCGAGCCGCGCTGCCTGATGCTGGATGAACCCTCGCTGGGCCTCGCGCCGATCATGGTGGACCAGCTGGCCGATGCCATCCGCAGCCTGCACACGGCAGGGCTGACGATCCTGCTGGTCGAGCAGCGCATCGATCTCGCCCTCAGGCTCGCCAATCGCGGCTATGTGCTGGAGACCGGAAATATCGTGCTCGAAGATACAGCCGACAACCTCCTCAACGATCCGCGGGTGAAGGCCGCTTATCTCGGCACATGAGCGGGATCTTCGGAGCGGTGGCGGTGAAGCCCGCCTATGTGGCAACGTCGCATGGCCAATTGCGCTACTGGCGGGCCGGTGCGGGCCTGCCGCTCGTCGTCCTGCCGGGGATGATCCTCGGGGCAGCGCCACGAGCGCGGCAGTGCGCTGCTGAATTCTCCGATCACAGCGTCATCACCTTCGAGCTTCCGGGGATCGGCGCTTCCGCGAGCGGCGACGATGGGTTGGACGGTGCAGCCAGGATCCTGGCTGAGGCTTGGGCGGTGCTCGAGCTCGGCGATGCGCCCCTGCTGGCCTATGATCTCGCAGCCCCGCTGGCGGCTGCCCTTTACGAGGCGCTTTCACCTAAGCCGTCCGCTTTGTTCGCCGCCGACCTCGAACTCGCACAGGCCTGGGCCAAGAAGCGCGCGCGCCCGCCGGCTCTCGCCCCACGGCCGGACGGGGCGCATCTCACCGCGTTATGGGCCTTCATCCGCAATCGGCATCTGCTCGATCCGCAGCATCCCTCGCTGCCGGCGGCGATCGGGGCCCCCTTGCCAAGCGACGAGGATCTTGACGAGACGGTCGTCAACGCCGCGACGCGACCTGAGCATTTCGAGAGATTGTGGAATGCCTGTCTCGATGGCATTGCCGGGCTCGATGATGGTAGAGCCGCGACGCTGCTCGAAGACATTCCCATGCCGGCGATGATCGACAAGCGGCTGGCCGAGCTCGCGGTCAAGGCGAGAGCGCCCACGGGCGTGAGACAGAAGGCGCAGCCCGACGATACCCGTTCCGTCTGGTGCGATTATGTGGAAACGCCTCCCGGTCACATCCATGTACGCCGCGCCGGCGGCGGTTCCCGCCCGCTGATGATGTTCCAGTCGGCGCCCGGATCGACGGCGCCGCTGACCCCGATCATCGAGGGCCTCGGCACCATCCGGGATGTCTATGCGCCGGATTTTCTCGGCAATGGCCGATCGGACAAGCCGCATTATGAGAAGACCGACATCGCCGCCCTGGCCGGCGACGCTCTCGATCTCGCGGACAGCCTCGGCCTGGAGACCTTGGATCTCTGGGGCACGCATACTGGGGCCTGTGTCGCCTTGGAGCTTGCATTGCTCGCGCCCGAGCGTGTCGGGCGGATGATCTTGGAGGCACCGCCGCTGCTGCCCCCGACCTTCACCGCGGACATTCTCGAGAATTATTTGCCTCCGCTTGCGCCCGATCGCTGGGGATTGCATCTGCAGCAGGCCTGGAACATGCGGCGCGACATGTTCCTATTCTGGCCATGGTACCGGCAGGCGCGCTCGGCGGTCCGCACGCTCGGGGTTCCGGAGACGGATTTCCTGCATGACTGGGTCATCGGACTTCTGTCCAGCGGTTTGACCTATGACCGGAGCTATCGGGCCGCCTTCGAATATGACACGCAGGCACGGCTGCCGCTGCTGACGCGTCCGGCCATGATTTGTGCCGGACCCGCCGACATGCTCGTCGAGGGGCTGCGGGTTGCCGAACAGATCTCGCCGGCAGGGACGCTCGTCACCCCGACGCCCGCCACCATCTGGTATCCGGGCCAGACGGCGGCGGCCGTGGAGCAGACCCTGCAGGCCTACCGGGATTTCCTGGAGGACGGGCCGATCAGATGATCGGCTTGCCGCCGGTCACAGCGATGGTCGCGCCCGAGATGTAGCTTGCTTCGTCGCTGGCCAACATGACATAGGCCGGCGCCAACTCGACCGGCTGACCCGGGCGCTTCATGGGCACCTGCTCGCCGAAATTCTTCACCTTCTCCTCCGGCATGGTGGACGGGATCAAGGGCGTCCAGATCGGGCCGGGGGCCACGGTATTGGCGCGGATGTTCTTCTCGGCCAGGAGCTGGGCCAGCCCCGCCGTGAAGTTCTGGATCGCACCCTTGGTGGTGGCATAAGCGAGGAGATTGGGGCTCGGCGAATCCGCGTTGATCGAGGCGGTGTTGATGATGGAAGCGCCGGATTTCATATGCGGCATCGCGGCCTTTGTAATGTAGAACATGGCGGAGATGTTCGTCGCAAAGGTGATGTCCCATTCCTCGTCGGGGATCTCCTCAATCGATTCGAAGCTCATCTGGTGGGCCGCATTGTTCACGATGATGTCGATGCGCCCGAACGCCTTGGCGGCCTCCTCCACGATCTTCCGGCACTGTGCGGGTTTCGAGATGTCGCCGGGAAGCAGAATGCATTTGCGGCCCGCTTCCTCCACCCAGCGCTTCGTCTCCTGGGCGTCCTCATCCTCGTTCAAATAGGAGATGAGAATATCGGCGCCTTCCCGGGCAAAGGCGATCGCCACGGCGCGGCCGATGCCAGAGTCACCGCCGGTAATGATCGCCTTCTTGTCCTTGAGGCGCCCGGATCCCTTGTAGCTCTCCTCGCCATGGTCGGGACGGGGGTTCATCTGGTCGGTGAAGCCCGGGACCTGCTGCATCGGCGTGTCGAACGGGGGCTTCGGAAAATGCTTGGTCATTCCACTGTCTCCTGGGGGCTGAACTTATCGTGCAACGCAGAAGTCTCAGCGTTGTTGCGTTTCTTCAGGGAGACGCCAAAATGGCGGTGAACGAAATGGGCCTGCTGACTGTTTACTGGCGGCGGCAGCCTCTATCGTCGCGCCCGGGGGCCTGGGCTGTTTCCCACGGAGGGGGGATTGACGGATACGAGCGTGTGGGTGGCCCCGGAGGCTGAGCCGGACGGCGCGAAGTTTCTTTCGGGCGGCGGAGAAATGGGCGCTCTCATGCGTGCCCATGACTGGTCGAAAAGTCCTCTTGGCCTTCCCCGATCCTGGCCGCAAAGTCTCAAGACAGCTCTACGGATCATGCTGACCTCGCGGCAGCCGATCTGGGTCGGCTGGGGCCGAGAGCTGCACTTTTTCTACAATGATGCCTACAAGTCGATCATCGGCGGCAAGCATCCACGCGCATTGGCCGAGCCGACCGCCGTCGTATGGAGCGAAATCTGGACCGATATCGGGCCGATGCTCGATACCGCCATGAGCGGCATGGAGGGGACCTATGTCGAGGAACAGCTCCTCATCATGGAGCGCAACGGCTATCCGGAGGAGACCTATTACACCTTCTCCTATAGTCCCATTCCGGACGACGACGGAAATCCGGGCGGCATCATCTGTGCGAATACGGACGACACGCAGCGCGTCATCGGTGAACGACAACTGACCCTGCTGCGGGAACTCGCGACGCGCACCGCGAATGCGCGGACACGGGATGACGCCTGCGAGCAAGCCGCCTTGGCCCTGGCAACCAATCCTCAGGATCTTCCCTTCGCCCTGCTCTATATGAGCGAGGCGGAGGATGATTGCCTGTCGCTGGTCGCGACACAGGGGATCGACCGGTCGCATCCTGGCGCGCCGGCCACGATCCGAGGGGAGGGCATGTCAGTCTGGCCCTGCGCCGAGGTCATGACCAGCCACAAGCCGCGCCTGATCTCAGAGCTTGGTGATCAGGAGCTCGGCGTCCAGCTGCCTCTGGGCGCCTGGAGCCAGCCGCCTCACTCGGCAGCCATCCTCCCGGTCGTCACCTCCGGCGAGGTGGGCCGCCCCGGCATCCTCGTGGTTGGTCTCAATCCCTACCGGGTGCTGGATGAAGGCTATCAGGGATTCCTCGAACTCGTCGCGGGGCAGATCGGGTCGGCGATCGGCAATGCCCAAGCTTACGAGGAGGAACGACGCCGCGCCGAGGCGCTGGCTGAGATCGATCGGGCCAAGACCACGTTCTTCTCCAATGTCAGCCATGAGTTCCGTACTCCGCTCACCCTGATGCTGGGGCCGCTGGAGGAACTGATGGCGCGGCATCAGGGCGACACGGAGTCGGCAGACAGAACCCTCATCGAAGTCACCCATCGCAACAGTCTTCGGCTTCTCAAGCTCGTCAACATCCTCCTCGATTTCTCGCGCATCGAGGCGGGACGCGTCCGGACCCATTTCGCTGCGACCGATCTTGCGAGCTATACCGCCGACATTGCCTCCACCTTCCGTTCGGCGATGGAGAAGGCGGGGCTGAAGCTGGTCGTCACCTGCCCAGCACTGCCCAACACTGTCTTCGTGGACCGGGACATGTGGGAGAAAATCGTCCTCAACCTCCTGTCCAACGCCTTCAAGTTCACCTTCACCGGCGAGGTCACAGTCACCATGGCTGCCGCAAAAGACGGGTTGGGGGCCGAGCTCGTGATTGCCGATACCGGGATCGGCATCTCCGAGGCGGAGCTGCCGAGATTGTTCGAGCGCTTCCACCGCATCGAGGGATCGCGCGGCCGAACCATCGAGGGGAGCGGTATCGGGCTGGCCCTGGTCCAGGAACTGGTCCGGTTGCATGGGGGCTCGATCAGGGTCGAGAGCGAAGTGGGGCGAGGCACGCGCTTTCATGTCGTCGTGCCCTTCGGCAGGCAGCACCTCACCACCGGCACTGACACTGGGGAGACTGAAGCGGCCGCCAGCAGCCTCCGCGCGGATGCCTATGTCCAGGAAGCCCTCCGCTGGCTGCCCGGATCAGCGGCGGAGGCGGGCGAGGAGAGTTCGCCGATCGCGTCCGCTGCAGAGGATGTTGGCGTCCCTTCGGGAGGGGCGGAGAAGGGCAAGCGCATCCTCGTGGCCGACGACAATGCAGATCTGCGGGACTATATCGGACGTCTCTTGCGTGGCGAAGGTTACACTGTCGAGATGGCGGTGGATGGTGAGGCCGCGTTGTCGGCAGCACGGAGCCGGGCGCCCGATCTGGTCTTGTCGGACGTCATGATGCCGAAGCTCGACGGCTTCGGCCTGCTGGCCGCCCTCCGCGAGGACGAGACTCTCCGGCATACACCGGTCCTCCTGCTTTCGGCGCGCGCCGGAGAGGAGGCGCGGGTCGGCGGCCTCGAGGCGGGGGCCGACGACTATCTCACCAAGCCCTTTGCGGCTCGGGAGTTATTGGCGCGCGTCGCCAGCAATCTCCAGTTCGCGCAGATCCGCAAGGAGTCCGAGGAAAGGCTGCGGGAGGATGCGCGAACCCTGGAGCATCGCGTCCACCTGGCGCTGGCAGAGCGGGACAGGTTGTGGGAGCTGAGCGAGGATCTGCTCGTCATCGCCGATTCCCGTGGCCGGCTGGTCAGGGTGAGCCCTTCATGGACACGGGTCCTCGGCCATGCGCCGGAAGAGCTGCTCGGCCAAGACTATATCGGCTTCCTGCATCCCGATGAATGCGAGACCGTCTCGCGAGACCTTGCTGCGCTGCCGGGCAGCGGGCGCTCGAAGCGGTTCGAGAATCGGGTGAAGACTGCCGATGGCAGCTGGCGCTGGATCTCCTGGACCGTTTCGGCGGACGAGGCCACGGACATGCTGCACGGCGTGGGGCGAGACGTCACCGCCGACAAGGAGGCGGCCGTCGCCATCGAACAGGCGGCGGAAGCCCTGCGGCTGGCGCAGAAGATGGAAGCCATCGGCAGGCTTACCGGCGGGGTTGCTCACGACTTCAACAATCTGCTGCAGGTCGTCGGCGGCAATCTGCAACTGCTCTCCAAGGACGTTGCCGGCAGCGAGCGTGCGGAGCAGAGGGTCAAGAACGCCTTGGCGGGAGTCACGCGCGGGGCGAAGCTCGCTTCGCAATTGCTCGCCTTCGGCCGACGCCAACCGCTGGCGCCGAAGGTCGTCAATCTCGGACGGTTCGTCCGCGGCCTCGACGACATGCTGCGACGGGCGCTAGGGGATGGAATAGAAATCGAGACGGTCATCGGCGGCGGCTTGTGGAACGTCTTCACCGATTCCTATCAGGTGGAGAACGCGTTGCTGAACCTCGCGATCAATGCGCGCGATGCAATGGACGGGCATGGCCGGCTCACAATCGAGGCGGGAAACGCATCGCTGGACGATGCCTATGCTGCCCGGCATGTGGATGTGGTGCCGGGGCAATATGTCATGCTGGCCGTCACCGACACCGGCTGCGGGATTGCACCGGAGATCCTCGAGCAGGTCTTCGAACCCTTCTACACGACGAAGCCCGAAGGGCAGGGGACCGGGCTCGGGCTGAGCATGGTCTATGGGTTCGTGAAGCAGTCGAACGGTCACATCAAGATCTACAGCGAACCCGGCCAGGGAACGACCGTGCGTCTTTATCTGCCGAGGGTGCGGCAGAGCGAAGATCTGGCCAGCGACGTCGAGGTCGGACCGGTGGTGGGGGGAAGCGAAACGATCCTCGTGGTCGAGGATGACGAGGATGTGCGCTCCACCGTTGTGGAAATGCTCTCGGAGCTTGGGTATCGCGTCCTGAAGGCGAGGGACGCGCACAGCGGGTTGGCGATCATCGAGAGCGGCGTGTCCCTCGACGTCCTTTTCACCGACGTGGTCATGCCGGGTCCGTTGCGCAGTCCGGAATTGGCCCGCAAGGCAAGGGAGCGTCTGCCCGACATCGCCGTTCTGTTCACCTCAGGCTATACGGACAACGCCATCGTCCATAATGGTCGATTGGACGAGGACACCGAACTTCTGAGCAAGCCCTATACGCGCGAGGCGCTGGCCCGGAAGATCCGCCATGTGTTGCGGAACCGGGTCACCGCAGCCTGATGGAGGCAGACGGGCGGGCCGCCCGCGCGCTTCGGTGTCCGATGATATTTTAATCAGTTGCGCATGGCTTGAGCAGTGGCATCCGCCAAGGTGAACGCTGCGCGATCATGGTTAATTTCTCTTTACCTTTTGATTCCAGGGGCTTCCTTCTTCCGAAAGCTTCCCCCTCGTCTTGGCATTGCTTTTGCGATGCACAAGACCGGGAAAACTGGGAGGCATTTCATGAAGAAAGCCTGGGGATTGCTCAAGACCGTCGTCACGGTGGTTGCGTTGGGGGTCATGGCGCTCGCGCCGAGGACTGCATCGGCCGCAGACGACACGATCAAGGTTGGCGTGCTGCACTCTCTGTCGGGGACCATGGCGATTTCAGAGACGACGCTCAAGGACGTCATGCTGATGCTCGTCGAGGAGCAGAACAAGAAGGGCGGACTTCTGGGCAAGAAGCTCGAGGCCGTCGTGGTGGATCCGGCGTCGGATTGGCCGCTGTTTGCCGAAAAGGCGAGGCAGCTGCTGTCGCAGGACAAGGTCGCGGCCGTGTTCGGCTGCTGGACCTCGGTCAGCCGCAAGTCCGTGCTGCCCGTGTTCGAGGAGCTCAACGGCCTCCTCTTCTACCCCGTACAGTATGAAGGCGAGGAGTCCTCGCGCAACATCTTCTATACCGGTGCGGCTCCCAATCAGCAGGCGATCCCCGCGGTCGACTATCTGATGGATCAGGAGGGCGTCGAGCGCTGGGTCCTGGCGGGCACCGACTATGTCTATCCGCGCACGACCAACAAGATCCTCGAGGCCTATCTCAAGGCCAAGGGCGTGGCCGCGGAAGACATCATGATCAACTATACGCCGTTCGGCCAGTCCGACTGGCAGTCGATCGTGTCCGAGATCAAGAGCTTCGGCTCGGCCGGCAAGAAGACCGCCGTCGTCTCGACCATCAATGGCGATGCCAATGTTCCCTTCTACAAGGAGCTGGGCAATCAAGGCGTCAAGGCCGAGGACATCCCGGTCGTGGCCTTTTCGGTGGGCGAAGAAGAACTCGCCGGCGTCGACACCAAGCCGCTGGTCGGCCATCTCGCCGCCTGGAACTACTTCATGAGCGTCGACTCGCCCGAGAACGAAGAGTTCATCAAGGCCTGGCACGGCTTCATCAAGGACGACAAGCGGGTCACCAACGACCCGATGGAAGCTGCCTATATCGGCTTCAACATGTGGGTGAAAGCAGTCGAGAAGGCCGGGACGACCGATCCCGACGCCGTCATCGATGCGCTGATCGGCGTGTCCGTGCCCAATCTCTCGGGCGGGATGTCGGCGATGATGCCGAACCACCACATCACCAAGCCGGTGCTGATCGGCGAGATCCAGGATGACGGCCAGTTCGAGACCGTGCTGCAGACGCCCGGGCTCATCGTCGGCGACGAGTGGTCCGACTTCCTGCCCGGTTCGAAAGACCTGATCTCCGATTGGCGCAAACCCATGGCCTGCGGCAACTACAATGTCGCTACAGGCAAGTGTCTGGGAAAAAGCGGCTCCTGACGACTTCCGGAGGGGAACGGAAACCGGCCGGATCAGGGTCAGCGTCATGTGGTCCGGCCGGACCATCCCGCAAGGCTGTGCAGGCTAACGGTCCATCATCCACGTCATCCCCGGGAGTAACCCGGGGATCGAGAACGACACGGCGCAGGCTTTCCCCCGGGACCCTGGACCCGCGGGGTCAAAGTCCGGGGATGATGGGTAAAAACTGCGGAGAGCACCGGACTCATGCACTTGTTCCGCATACTTCTTCTCTTCGCCGCCCTCCTCGCGCCCGGCCTCGCCTCCGCACAGGACATCAAGGCCCAGGTGGACGCGCTGGGGGGCGCAGATTTCGCCGCAACGGCGGCAGCCGTGGCCAGCCTCGGTGCCAGCGGCAATCCGGCCGTGGCTCCCGTCCTCGAGGCCTTGTCCGAGGGCGATCTCTATCGTCGCAAAAGCGATGGAGCCGTCTTCAAGGCCACCCGCAGCGGCAGCGGATTCGATCTCTTCGAGCCGGTGACCGGCGCGGCTGCCGGCCAGGCGGGCCGCAACGAGATCGAGAAGATTCGCGTGAACAATTCGCTGCGCCGGGAGATCCGCTCGGCGCTGGCCGGGCTGACATTGATGAGCCCCGACCCCGGCGTCCGCTTGTCGGCCGCCAACACCCTCTTCATCACCCCCGACCCGGACGGGCTCGCAGCCCTCGACAAGGCGCTGGCGGCGGAGAAGGATCCACAGATCCGCACCGTGATGGAAGAGGCCCGTGCGGCAGTGATCCTCAAATCCGCGGAGACATCCGTGGATGACAAGGTTGCAGCCGTCGCCACGATCGCCGCCCGAAACAACCGCGAGGCCTTGACGATGCTCTCCAGCATCTCGGCCGGCGAGGGCCCAGTCCCGACCGCGGCCCAGGCGGCCATGGCCGATATCGAGCAGAATCTGATGATCTGGGATGCGGTCCAGAACATCTGGTACGGCATCTCGCTGGGCTCGGTGCTCCTGCTCGCGGCCATCGGGCTTGCTATCACTTTCGGGGTCATGGGCGTCATCAACATGGCGCATGGCGAAATGGTCATGATCGGCGCCTACACGACCTTCGTCGTGCAGACCGTCATCGCCCAGACCATGCCCGGGCTGCTCGGGGGTTCGGTGCTGATCGCGATCCCCGTGGCCTTCATCGTCGCGGGAGCCATCGGCATCGCCATCGAACGGTCGATCATCCGCTTCCTCTACGGGCGGCCCTTGGAAACCCTGCTCGCCACCTGGGGGCTTTCGCTGATCCTGCAGCAGGCCATCCGCACCCTTTTCGGCCCCAGCAATCGACAGGTGGGCTCGCCCTCCTGGATGTCGGGGGCCTTCGAGCTCGGGGGCCTGTCCATCACCTGGAACCGGCTCTACATCGTCATCTTCGCCCTCATCGTCTTCGCCGTGCTGAACCTGGTGCTGCGCTACACCGCCTTCGGCCTGAAGATCCGCGCCGTCACCCAGAACCGCCGCATGGCCGGGGGCATGGGCATCCGCACTCCCTGGGTGGACGCCATGACCTTCGGGCTGGGCTCCGGCATCGCCGGCATGGCCGGGGTCGCCCTGAGCCAGATCAGCAATGTGAGCCCCAATCTCGGCCAGGGCTACATCATCGACAGCTTCATGGTGGTGGTGTTCGGCGGCGTCGGCAATCTGTGGGGGACCTTGGTGGGCGCCTTCACCTTGGGGATCGTCAACAAGTTCCTCGAGCCCTATGCCGGTGCGGTGCTCGGCAAGATCATCGTCCTCGTCGCCATCATCCTGTTCATCCAGCGGCGGCCGCGTGGCCTGTTCGCCCTCAAGGGCAGGGCGATCGAAACATGATCACCCGCAGCCTCGACCGCTTCTCGTGGATCGTCGTCGCCATCCTGCTCGGGATCGCCGTCCTCGTCCCCATCCTCAACCTGATGGTGGAGCCCGGCAGCACGCTGCACGTGCCGACCTATGTGGTGTCGCTGTTCGGCAAATATCTCACCTATGCGCTGCTCGCGCTCGCCCTCGACCTCGTGTGGGGGTATTGCGGCATCCTCTCCCTTGGCCATGCCGCCTTCTTTGCCCTGGGCGGCTATGCCATGGGCATGTATCTGATGCGGCAGATCGGTCCTCGCGGCGTCTATGGAAACCCCGTGCTGCCGGATTTCATGGTGTTCCTGAACTGGAAGGAACTCCCCTGGTACTGGCTGGGCTTCGATCATTTCTGGTTTGCGGCCCTCATGGTCCTGATCGTGCCGGGCCTTCTGGCCTTCGCCTTCGGCTGGCTCGCCTTCCGCAGCCGCGTCACCGGCGTCTATCTGTCGATCATCACCCAGGCCATGACCTATGCCCTGCTGCTGGCCTTCTTCCGCAACGACATGGGCTTCGGTGGCAATAACGGTCTCACCGACTTCAAGGACATCCTCGGCTTCAACATCCAGGCCGACGGCACCCGTGCCGCGTTGTTCGCTGCCTCCGCCGTCGCACTGACGATCGGCTTCGTCCTCTGCCGAGGCATCATCACCTCCAAATTCGGCAAGGTGCTGGTGGGGGTGCGCGACGCCGAGAGCCGCACGCGCTTCCTCGGCTACCGGGTCGAGCACTACAAGCTCTTCGTCTGGACGGTCTCCGCCATGCTGGCGGGCGTGGCCGGCGCCCTCTATGTGCCGCAGGTGGGCATCATCAATCCGAGCGAATTCTCGCCGGCCAATTCCATCGAGGCGGTGATCTGGGTCGCGGTCGGCGGTCGCGGCACCCTGGTGGGGCCGATCGTCGGCGCGGTGGTGGTGAACTTCGCCAAAAGTTATTTTACCAGCGCATTGCCCGAATTGTGGCTCTTCGCGCTGGGTGCCCTGTTCATCGCCGTGACGCTGTTCCTGCCGAAGGGCATCGTGGGGACCATTGCCGCAGCCTGGCAGGGTCGCAGGGTGAAGCGGAAGGCCGACACGCTGCCCGACGCCTCGCTCTCGAAACCCCAGCCGGCGGAGTGAGGCCATGACCGAGGCGCTCAGCAATTCGCTGCTCTATCTCGACGGCGTCACCGTCTCCTTCGACGGTTTCCGCGCCCTCAACGCCTTGTCACTGATCGTCAATCCCGGCGAAATGCGCGCCATCATCGGCCCCAACGGCGCCGGCAAGACGACAATGATGGACGTGATCACCGGCAAGACCCGGCCCGATGACGGCACCATCCTGTTCGCCGGCAAAACCGACCTCACCGCCATGGACGAGGCGTCCATCGCCGAGCTCGGGATCGGCCGCAAGTTCCAGCGGCCCACGGTCTTCGAGAGCCATACGGTCTGGGACAATATCGCGCTTGCCCTGAAAGCTCCGCGCGGCGTCTTCGCAACCCTGAAGCACAAGCTCGCCGGGGGCGAAAAGACCCGCATCGAGGAGCTGCTCTCCCTGATCCGCCTGACCGATCGCCGCAACGAACTGTCCGCCTATCTCAGCCATGGCCAGAAGCAATGGCTCGAAATCGGGATGCTGCTCGCCCAGCAACCCCAACTCCTCCTCGTCGATGAGCCTGCCGCAGGAATGACGGATGCCGAAACCGAGCAGACGGCGATCCTGCTGAAGGACATCGCGAGGACCCAATCGGTCGTCGTCGTCGAACACGACATGGTCTTCGTCCGCGACCTCGGCTGCAAGGTGACCGTCCTGCATGAGGGGTCAGTGCTGGCCGAGGGAAGCCTGGACCAGGTCTCCGCCAATCCGCGCGTCGTCGAAGTCTATCTGGGGCGCTGAAGCATGCTGACCGTCGAGAACCTGGACCTCTATTACGGTGCCGCCCAGGCCTTGCGAAAGATCTCGATCTCCGCCGAGATCGGCCAGGTCACCTGTCTCATGGGCCGCAACGGGGTCGGCAAGACCTCGCTGCTCAAGGCGATCACCGGACACCATGGCGTCACCGACGGCTCCGTGCGCTGGGACGGAGAGGTCATCAACGGTCTCAAGCCCTATGACCGGGCACGGCGGGGCATCGCCTATGTCCCCCAGGGACGCGAGATCTTTCCGCTGCTGACGGTCTTCGAGAATCTGGAGACGGGCTTTGCGGCCGTGCCGAAGGGCATCAAGAAGGCCGTGCCCGACGAAGTCTTCGACCTGTTCCCGGTGCTGAAGTCCATGAAGGGCCGGCGCGGCGGCGACCTCTCCGGGGGGCAGCAGCAGCAGCTCGCCATCGGCCGAGCTCTCGTCACGCGGCCCCGATTGCTGCTGCTCGACGAGCCGACCGAAGGCATCCAGCCCTCGATCATCAAAGATATCGGCCGGGCCATCACTTACCTGCGCAACAAAGGCGACATGGCGATCCTCCTGGTCGAGCAATATTTCGACTTCGCCCGCGAATTGGCGGATCATTTCGCGGTCATGGACAGGGGCGAGATCGTGCTCTCCGGCCGCGCCGAAGACATGGTCGAGGACGATGTCCGCCGGCGGTTGTCTGTTTAAGCGTGCCACCTCTTCGCCATCCCGCGCGGTTCTGCCCAGTCCCGCGACATGCGCTGCAGCGCCGGGGATGACATGATAGGGTGCAGTCCATGCTGAATCGCTTGTCCGTTCCCGCGCCTCCAACCCTGCAGCGTGCAAGTGGCGAAGTACGCCTGTGCATCGAAGGTGCCATGCCGGCGTCCCATGCGTCGGGCGCGTATCAGCAAGGCTCTCTCAAGGTGCGCTTTCCGCGTCTCGGTGTCGGAGGGTTTCCAGAGGCGGTGCTCATCAACACGGCCGGCGGCGTCACGGGCGGCGACGTCTTCAAAGCCTCGATCCGGGTGGCCGAAAGCGCCCGTGCCGTCGTAACGACCCAGGCCGCCGAACGGGTCTATCGGTCCATGGGGGGCGATGCACATCTCGATGTCTCGCTCGAGGTCGGCGAGGGGGCGCGGCTCGACTGGCTGCCCCAGGAAACGATCCTGTTCGACGGCGGATGCCTGTCGCGCACGCTCGATGTCACTCTGGCGGAGACCGCAGAAGCACTCCTCTGCGAGAGCATCGTCCTGGGCCGCACCGCGTCCGGCGAGACGGTTCGCGGCGGCTCGCTCGTGGACCGCTGGCGCATCCGCCGCGGCGGCCGGCTCGTCTATGCCGATACGACCCGCCTCGGCGGCGCGGTCGATGTGACCGGCGCGGGCGCAGCGGTGCTCGATGGAAATCTCGCTTTTGCCAGCCTCGTCTGGGTCGGGGGGGACGTCCAAGCGCGGCTGGAGAGGGCACGCGCGCTTCTTGTGCGTAAGGGGGGAATCGGCGGTGCCAGCGTCTGGAACGGTCTCCTGGCCGTGCGTATGGTGGCGGCAACGGGGAGCGAATTGCGCCAGCGCCTGTGCGAAGTGCTGGAGGCGCTGGAGGTGAGCTTGCCGAGGGTTTGGAGACTGTGAGGATCGATCCCGCAGCAATCGTCGTCCCGGTTCACGTTCCCGGCTGTGCGCGTCGCGCTGGCCGGGCCGAGGGACGTTCAACAGAGGACAGGCCGTGAAACTCACTCCCCGAGAGAAGGACAAGCTGCTCGTCGCCATGGCGGCCATGGTGGCGCGGCGCCGGCTGGAGCGCGGTGCGAAGCTGAACTATCCGGAGGCCATCGCCCTCATCTCCGATTTCGTCGTGGAAGGCGCCCGGGACGGTCGCTCCGTCGCCGATCTCATGGAGGCCGGCGCTCATGTGCTGGCGCCGAGCCAGGTCATGGAGGGCGTCGCCGAACTGATCCACGAGGTGCAGGTCGAGGCGACCTTCCCCGACGGCACCAAGCTGGTGACGGTGCACAACCCGATCCGGGGCCACAGGGATCACCGCACGGCGCCGGGTGCGGTCGAGACCCTGCCCGGCGAGATCATCCTCAATGCCGGGAGGGACGCCATCCTGCTGGAGGTCGCCAATACCGGGGACCGGCCCGTGCAGGTCGGCTCGCATTATCATTTCTACGAGACCAACCCGGCGCTCGCCTTCGATCGCGAGGCTGCCCGCGGCATGCGCCTCGACATTCCCGCCGGCACCGCCGTGCGCTTCGAGCCGGGACAGTCCCGGCAGGTCCATCTCGTGCCCCTCGGCGGCAAGCGCGAGGTCTATGGCTTCAACCAGAAGATCATGGGGACGCTCTGATGCCCTATTCGCTGTCGCGTGAGGCCTATGCCCACATGTTCGGCCCCACCGTGGGCGACAAGGTCCGACTCGCGGACACCGACCTCGTCATCGAGGTGGAGGCGGACCGGACGATCTATGGCGAGGAGGTGAAGTTCGGCGGCGGCAAGGTCATCCGCGACGGCATGGGCCAGTCCCAGGTCGCCCGCGCCGGCGGTGCCGTGGATACGGTCATCACCAATGCCCTCATCATCGACCATTGGGGAATCGTGAAGGCCGATGTCGGCCTGAAGGACGGCCGCATCGTCGCCATCGGCAAGGCGGGCAATCCCGACATCCAGCCCGGTGTCGACATTATCATCGGCCCCGGCACCGAGGCGATCGCCGCGGAGGGCAAGATCCTCACGGCCGGGGGCATGGATGCCCATATCCACTTCATCTGTCCGCAGCAGGTGGAGGATGCCCTCATGTCGGGCGTCACCACCATGCTCGGCGGCGGCACGGGCCCCGCCCATGGAACGCTGGCGACCACCTGCACGCCCGGACCCTGGCATATCGCCCGCATGATCGAAGCCTTCGACGGACTGCCGATGAATCTGGGGCTTTCGGGCAAGGGCAATGCCTCGCGGCCCGAGGCGCTGATCGAGATGATCGAGGCCGGCGCCTGCTCCCTGAAGCTGCATGAAGATTGGGGGACGACGCCGGCAGCCATCGACTGCTGCCTGTCGGTGGCGGATGATTACGACGTGCAGGTGATGATCCACACCGATACCCTCAACGAGAGCGGCTTCGTCGAGAACACGGTGGCCGCCTTCAAGGGGCGCACCATCCACGCCTTTCATACCGAAGGTGCGGGCGGCGGACACGCACCGGACATCATCAAGGTGTGCGGCCTGCCCAACGTCATCCCGTCCTCCACCAATCCGACGCGGCCCTATACGCGCAATACGATCGACGAGCATCTCGACATGCTCATGGTCTGCCACCACCTCGATCCCGAGATCCCCGAGGACATCGCCTTCGCCGAGAGCCGCATCCGCAAGGAAACGATCGCCGCCGAGGACATCCTCCACGATCTGGGGGCGTTCTCGATCATCTCCTCCGACAGCCAGGCCATGGGCCGGGTCGGCGAGGTGATCATCCGGACGTGGCAGACCGCGCACAAGATGAAGCAGCAGCGCGGCCGGCTTGCCGAGGAGCGCGGCGAGAACGACAATCTGCGGGTCAAGCGCTACATCGCCAAATACACGATCAACCCGGCCATCGCCCATGGTGTCAGCCGCCATGTGGGATCCGTCGAAGTGGGCAAACGGGCCGATCTCACGCTATGGTCGCCGGCCTTCTTCGGCGTCAAGCCCGAGATGGTGCTCCTCGGCGGCATGATCGTGGCGGCGCCCATGGGCGATCCCAATGCCTCCATCCCGACGCCCGAGCCCGTGCATTACCGGCGCATGTTCGGCAGCCTCGGCAAGGCGCTCGGGTCCACCTCCGTCACCTTCGTGTCAAAGGCTGCGCTGGATCTGGGGCTTCCAGTCCGTCTCAACGTCGCCAAGACGATGATCGCCGTCGAAAACACTCGGGGCGGCATCTCAAAGGCTAGCATGATCCATAACGACCTCACTCCCACCATCGAGGTCAATCCAGAGACCTACGAAGTGCGCGCCAATGGCGAACTCCTGACCTGCGAGCCGGCGACGACCTTGCCCCTGTCGCAGCTCTATTTCCTGTATTGAGATGACCATGCTCCATGCCCGCACAGTCCGGCCGGCCGGCTCCTTCGCCCAGGCCGATGACGAGATTAGCCTCGACCATGACGGCCGCCATCGCCGGCGCATCCAGCTCACCACCAAGGGCGGGACGCGTTTCCTGCTCGATCTGGCGCAGGCTACGGCGCTGCAGGAGGGCGACGGGCTCGAATTGGAGGATGGGCGGATCGTGCGGGTCAGGGCCGAGCCCGAGGCGCTGATGCACGTGACCGCCGGCAGCCCGGAGCTCCTGATGCGCCTCGTCTGGCACATCGGCAACCGCCATTTGGCCGCCGAGATCACGGCCTCGGCCGTCCTGATCCGTCCGGATCATGTCATTGCCGACATGCTGCGGGCTCTGGGTGCGACGGTGACGGCCGTGACGCAGCCCTTTCTGCCGGAGGGCGGCGCCTATGCGGCGGCCGGGCATGCCCATGCCCACAGCCATGCTGAAAGCCACGCTCACGGCCATGCCCACAGTCACAGTCATTCACACAGCCACAGCCACGACCATGATCACTGAGGCGGCAGCCCTCTATCGCCTGCTCGCCTGGCTGTCGCCGTCCTATCCGGTCGGTGCCTTCAGCCACAGCAATGGGCTCGAATGGGCCGTCGAAGCCGGCGACGCGGCGACTGCCGAAGCGGTGGGCGATTGGATCGAGGACATCCTTCGCCATGGCGGCGGCCGCCAGGACGCCCTCCTGTTCTGTGCAACCCATGCCGCGGCTCTCGATGGCGGAGAGGGGCTCGCCGACATCATCGAACTTGCCGCCGCCTTCTTTCCCTCCGCGGAGCGGCGCAGCGAAAGCCTGTCCCAGGGTCGCGCCTTCGTGCTCGCCACCAATGCCGCCTGGGCCCCCGACACGCTGCTGCCCGCAGGCGACATCGCCTATCCGGTGGCGGTCGCCCTGGCCTCCGCCCGCCACGGGATTGCCTGCGACATGGCGCTCACCGCCTATCTGCACGCCTTCGTCGCCAACCTCGTGTCAGCGGCAGTGCGGCTGGTGCCCTTGGGTCAGACGCAGGGGCAGCGTCTTCTCGCCCGTCTCGAACCGGTCGTGGCCGAGATCGCCGATGCGGCGACCGGTGCGGATCTTGACGATCTCGGCGGATGTGCGTTCCTCGCCGACATCGCCTCCATGAATCATGAAACCCAATATACGAGGCTGTTCCGGACATGAGTTCCTCTCCCCACGGACCTTTGCGCGTCGGCATCGGCGGCCCGGTCGGCTCCGGCAAGACGGCGCTGATGGAAGCGCTGTGCAAGACCATGCGCGACACTTATGACATCGCCGCCATCACCAACGACATCTACACCAAGGAGGACGCCCTCATCCTCACCCGCGCCGAGGCCCTGCCCGTGGAGCGGATCATGGGCGTCGAGACGGGGGGATGTCCGCATACGGCGATCCGCGAGGACGCGTCCATCAATCTCGCGGCCATTGCCGAAATGCGCGGGCGATTTCCAGACCTGGACATGGTGCTGATCGAATCGGGCGGCGACAACCTTGCGGCGACGTTCTCACCGGAGCTCGCGGATCTCACCATCTATGTCATCGACGTCGCGGCGGGCGAGAAGATCCCGCGCAAGGGCGGCCCCGGCATCACCCGTTCCGATCTGCTGGTGATCAACAAGATCGATCTCGCACCCATGGTCGGGGCCTCGCTCGACGTCATGGACAGGGACACCAAGCGCATGCGCGGCGAGCGACCCTATGTCTTCACCAATCTCAAGACCCGGCAGGGTCTCGAGACGGTCATCGAGTTTCTCGAAGAAAAAGGCGGGTTGAGCCCAAGCGCGCCGAACGGCTGAGGCGCTCGCTCAGGCGGCTGCCCTGAGGGAGGGTGCCGATTGGCTTTGCTTCGCCAGCGTCCTGGCCAGACGCACGGCGAGGGCGACGGCGGTGAGCGTCGGGTTGGCCTGGCCCGATGTCGGGAAGACGGCAGAGCCGGCGACAAAGAGATTGTCGCAGTCGAAGCATCTCAGATCCCGGTCGACGACGGCTTCGCGGCGGTTCTCGCCCATGCGCACCGTCCCGATCTGGTGCGTTCCGTGAGCGGCAAGCGCGAGGATCGCCTCGGCCGTCGCCTCGCGGGGCTGGCGATAGGTCATACTGCCAAAACCGGTGCGCGAGAGCCAGCCTCCCAGTTCGTCGTGGGCGCGCAGGACCCCTTCGGCATCCCGGGCGCTGAAGCGCAGATCAATCGACAGTCGCGGCAGGCCGAAGCGGTCCGTTGCCTCGGCGAGGCGAACCCGGCTTTCGGCATTGGGCAGATGTTCGGCATGATAGGACAGGCCATAGCTGCGCGCCGGATTGCGGACGAAGAAGCCGGGGAGGCGCAGGGCGCTCAGATAGCGACGATAGAGGAAGGACGGGGCGAAGACCGCCGCCGCCGGCAGGCCGCGAACGACATTCATCACATGGGGCAAGCGCTGCAGGTCGTCGGGGACGTGGCGCTTGCGGATCGCTTCCGCGACCAGACGACGGCCCAATGGTGGGATCGAGAGCGCGAGCATCACCATGGAGAGGATGGCGCTGCGATGACGCGGGTCGGCGCTCGGCGGCACCACCGGCCAGAAGCAGATGTTCGGCAGATGCGCAGCACGCTGCAGGGCATCCGACGGGATGAACCGCCGCCGGGCGTAAGACTCCCGGCCATCGGTGTAGAAATCATAGGCCCGGTCGAGGGTGTCGGAGGCAAAATTGATATCGGCGACTTCGCCGATCACGTGGCCCATGTAATAGCGTCCCAAGGGACCATCGATGCCGCCGAAGCGGCCGGGCTGCCGGCGCTGTGCCGCGAGCAGGAGGCGGGTGCTCTCGAGCCCGCCGCAGGCCAGCGCCAAAGCGTTCACGGGAATCTCGCGGCGGCTGCCGTCGGGACGGGCGACCACGATCCGGTACACGCGCTCCTGGGCGTCGAAGGCGAAATCCGTGACGGTGGCGTTCAGGCGCAGATCGATCCGCGGGCTTCGCGCCAGTTCTGCGGCATGCGCCCGCTGGAAAGCCGGCTGGTTGCTGAACCGTTCCAGGCGAGTGTAATCGAACGCCTCATCTTGCGTCGCGACGCCGGGAATGGGATCGCGAAATTGCGGCTGGCCGCAATGGGCGTAGGCGCAGGCGGCCTCAAGGGCGGAGGCGAGATCCCCTGCCTGCAACGGCCAGCGGGCCTCACCGATCCAGGGACGGGCCTCGAAGTCGATCGGGTCGAAAGGCTGGCAGCGCGCCGCCCACAGATTGGAGGTGCCGCCGAAACGGCGGGCGACGGCGATGCGCATGTCGTCATGGCGCCCGGGCTCGAGGATCTCCGCCGCCGAAAGCTCGGTGACTGCGTCATCGCGGTCTCGCCCGCCCGACTCCAGCACCAGGACGCTGCGGCCCAGGCGGGCCATTTCCAAGGCGAGGGTGATGCCGACGGGGCCGGAGCCGATGATGCAGAGATCATGGCGAAGCTCGTCCAGGCCTTCCAGGTGATCATGGATCATGCGGACGCCGCCTCCAAAGCAGGATATTCGGACAGGGAACGGAGCAGGTCGACGGCCGCCTGAGGCACCGGCCGCGAAGCGCGTTCGATGTTGTGGTTGCGATGGGCTGCGGAGAACATCGAGGCGAGCACCACGCCTTCCTGATTGGCCGCCAGGGCGCGATCCATCAGCAGGGCACTGGCGGTTGCTTCGGGTGAACCGTCATACCCCGCAGTGGCGAGGCGCCCGCGCGCTGCAGGGTCCGAGATCAGTCGCTGGCGGAGGCGCTCGTGGCTCCCATCGACGCCGAAGACAGAATGGGTCACGGTGGCGACGGGACGCCCGGCGGCCTCGACCACCTGCCAACGCGCATTCGATCCCGGTGCGTCCGCGAATTGCGCGATGCCGAAGGGGGAAGGAAGTGCGATGCCGGCGAGACAGGCGGGAAGGTTGCCCGCGACCGAAATATACCGCGCCTTGCCCGAGCGCTGCATCTCCTCGAGCGCGCGCAGGACCTCGTCACGGGTGACGTCGGAGACATCTGGATCATGCAGGGCGAAGACATCCACATGATCGGTGCCGAGCCGGGCCAGGGACCTGTCTAGAGAGGCCCGCATCGTCGGCGCATCGAGGGGCACTTTGCGATAGCGCGTCGAGGGCAAGGCGCGAAAGCCGCGCCGCAGCGCCTTCAATTTGCCCGCGACGGGTCTCGCCGTGGCATAGACCAGCTTCATCAGTTGATTGCGCTCGGGATGCGTCAGGCCCACCTTAGTGCAGACCTGCACCCGGTCGCGGCGGGTCTTGAGAAACTCTCCCAAGACGATCTCCGCTTCGCCGGCGCCATAGGGCGGAGCCACATCATACCACGTCACGCCAGCCTCATAGCCCGCTTCCAGGCTGCGCAGGCCATCAGAGGTCGCAATCCGCGAGCCAAGAGAAGCACAGCCGAAGCCGATGGCCGAGGTCTGAAGGTCTGTTCCCGGGAGTGTTACGCGTCGAATGCTCATGGTCTAGTGTTCCACCTCGGGCTCAGCTTTGGATGTATCGATTTGATACAGGACCTTCATCAATCATTAACCATCCCGGTTTTGGTGCCGCTCGACGGAACCGTGTCATCGTGACCAGGAAGACGTGCCTTGAAGCTGTGGTAGCGAAAGCCATGCCAGGACCGAGATTGACCGTTGCAACGCTTGCTGGGACCGCCCTTTTGCTTCTTTGTGATCCCGCTCCAGCGGGAGCGTGCGATTTGGTGACCCCGCCCCGCCAGCCGCTCGCCGTGGAGGCATTCTACAAAGATCGGCAGGGGCGTGAGATCGACGCGCTAAGGCGGGCGGCAAGGGACCGGGCGGTGGCCCCGTATGAGGCGTTCGTCAGGCTGCAGCAGGAGAGGGCGGATGCCTTTCTTCTCCGCGACGATGTGATCGCAGGGGGTTGCGCACTGGCGGACATGATCCTCTGGGCCGATAGCGGCGTGCTGACGCAGGACTTGGCGAGCCTTCAGGCGAATTACGAGCGAAACTGGTATCTCGTGGGATTCGCCCTTGCCTATCTCAAGCTCAAGCCGATGGCGGATATACGTCAGCGCCGTCAGTTGGAGACCTGGCTCCACGCCATGGCCACACCCCTCCCGAATTTCCTCGGACGCCGTGATGTCCCGCCGAACAACCTGACCTATTGGGCCGGGGCAGCGCTTGCCGCCGCCTCCCTCGCCACCGGTGATCTCGACATGTGGGCCCAGGCGAATGCCGTGCTCAAGCAGGGCCTTGCCGATATTCAGGCGGACGGGACCCTGCCGCTGGAGATGACGCGCGGGGCAAAGGCGCGGAGCTATCACGCCTTCGCCGCCGAAGCGCTGACTCTGATGGCCTTCATCGCCCAGGCCCGCGGCGAGCCGGTCGATCCCGCACCGCTGAAGCGGCTCGTCGACATTATTCTGCGAGGGCTTCAGGATCCATCCGCTTTCAGGAGGACAGCCGGTGCCGCCCAGGAGGAACCGGCAGAATGGAGCCTTTCCTGGCTGGCGCTTTATGGCCAAATTCTGCCTTTTTCCGGAGATGTTCCCGCTTATGGAGCGCGAACACATTTTCTCGGCGGCGACGTTGCGGCGACGATGCAGGCGATCCGTCGCGCCGGGTCATAGAGAGGCCATCGTTTGGCTCGTTTCATTTTGACACGCACCAGACGGCACCCTTCTTGCGGATGTTCGGGGGATCGCTAACCCAAAGGTTCCGGCTCTCAGGACTCGGCATTCCTTCGCATGTTGAAAAAGATGATGAGCAGCATTGACCAGTTGGATGGCAGCCTTCCTGTGGGCTCATCCGTGGCCCGCCTCTCGTGGCTCCCTTGCGGTATCGCCGCCGCCGCGCTCGATGGTATCGCCGTCTTGAGTGCGGCCCTCGCCACCGGCATGGCGTATTACGCCGTCGCCTTCGGGAATGCCGGAAATCTGTCGCATCATCTCAGGTGGGGCGGGATTTTTGCCCTCGTCTATATGATCATCGCCGCAGCGCGCGGATCCTATCGGTTCCGGAACTATGTCCAGTCTAAGACCCGGTTCGACGAGCTGCTGCTCAGCTGGAACATCGCTGCGGGCATCGTCCTGGCGCTCATGTTCCTGTTGAAGTCGGGCTCAGAATATTCCCGTGGCGCCACCGTCTCGCTCTATTTCGCGGGCCTGGCCGCCCTCTTCGTGCTCCGCCTCGGGACGACGCAGGTCGCCGAATTCGTCGGTCGGTCATCGGGCTTTGCGACCCGCAAGGTCGTGCTCGTCGGACGGCGCGACGACATCGACGCCCATATGCAACGCTATGATCTTCGGCAGGTGGGCTGGCGCGCCGTCGGCATGCTTGAACTCGACCACATCAACGACGTCGCCAGCCTCGTGCGCGACCGGACGCGCCAGTTGAAGCCGGACGACGTGATCCTCGTGGTGCCGTGGTCGGAGGTCAACCTCATCGAGACCCTGACCGATGCGCTGATGGAAACTCCGGTCGCCATCCATATCGCGCCCGGCCCGGTCCTCGACCGCTATGAGGGCATGGGGACGGCCGGCAACGCTGCCGGCCTGATCCTGGTGCGCGCTGCCTTCCAGCGCACCGAGGTCATCACCAAGCGCGTCTTCGATATCATCGTCGCCAGCCTCGCCCTGGTCATGCTCTCGCCCGTGCTGCTGCTCACAGCGATCGCGATCAAGCTCGACAGCAAAGGGCCAGTGCTGTTCCGGCAGACGCGGCACGGCTTCAATCACGAAACCTTCCGGGTGTTCAAGTTCCGCTCCATGACGGTCCTCGAGGATGGTGCCGCATTCCGTCAGGCGACCAAGGGCGATGTCCGCATCACGCGCGTCGGTCGCTGGCTCCGACGTGCCAATATCGACGAGTTGCCGCAGTTCGTGAATGTGCTCCTCGGACATATGTCGGTCGTGGGGCCGCGGCCGCATCCCGTCACCCTCAACGACGCGTTCGACGGACGGATCGCCTATTACTCCCGCCGCCACATCGCCAAGCCCGGCATTACCGGATGGGCCCAGGTTCACGGCTATCGCGGCGAGACCGACACGGAGCAGAAGATGCGCCTGCGCGTGGAATACGACCTCTATTATCTCAAGAACTGGTCGCTCTGGCTCGACATGCGCATCATCCTGATGACCGTGTTCTCGCCGAAAAGCTACCGCAACGCCGGTTGATCTCCATGTTTCCCGATCGCCTCGTCCTCACCTTCCACGGCATCGGCGCGCCGAGCGCTGCGATCGATGCGGCGGAGCGGCCCTATTGGGTGACCCCGGAGGTGCTTGGTGCCGTGATCCAGCAGGCGCGGGCCGACCGGCGCATCGAGATCACCTTCGACGACGGTTATGCGTCGGATTTCGACATCGCCTGTCCGATGCTGGCAGAGGCGGGGCTGTCATCCACCTTCTTCGTGCTTGCCGGTCGTCTCGACCGGCCTGGATCGCTGTCGCGGATGCAGGTCGCAGAGATGGCGGCCATGGGAATGGGCATCGGCAATCACGGAATGGATCATCGCGACTGGACCAGCTGTGCCGATGACGTGTTGCACCGCGAACTCCACGATGCCCGCCACATCCTCGAGGATGCCGCGGGCTGTCCGGTCGACAGCCTCTCAATCCCGTTCGGCGCCTTCGACAGACGGGTTCTGCAGAAGGCGTTTGAGGCCGGCTATCGGCGGATATTCACAAGTTCCGGGGGGCTCGCCCGACGGGGCGACCGGTTGGTCCCGCGCAATACGGTCTGCCACGACTTCGATGCGCTCGGCGACATCGCCCGGCTCGCAGGATGGGGCAGCCGTGCCCGGTCCGCCGTGCGCAATCCGCTGCGTGCGCGCAAATATGGCGTCAATACATGGATGGCAGATCACGCCCTGTGATCTGCCGCAGCTTGCCGATATTGAGCCAGGTCTTCTGCTGCCAGCGCAGGGATCGGCCGCGCGATAGCGGGCGCAAGAGTGCGGCGCCCAAGCCGCCAAGGAGCATCTTCGCTGCGGCATCGGCGTAGAACGCCAGTTGCCTTGCATCGAGCCTCCGTCCCCCGCCCAGCCTGAAGCGGGCGTAGGATTGGCCGGAGCGCATGGAGCGGCGGCGCATGTAGCCGAGGTCGAGCCGCGCGGGGGGCGCCTCCTCGAAAATATGGGCGTCGTCGGTCGCCACCATGACGGCGCCGGCCCGGTGAAGACGATGGAAGAAATCGGTATCCTCACCGCCGCTGCGGCCGAGCGCCGGATCGAAGCGCAAGCCCGCTCGCTGCACGGGTTCGCGCCGGAACAGGACGTTGCCCGACCGCCCCGTATCGAGACGGCGTCCGCGCGGGCCCCAGTCGATGAAGAGCGGATCGGCGGCAGCGATCCATGGCGGCGTCTGCACAGGATATTGCGGGAAAACCGGGCCCACGACCACGTCGGCCGCAAAATCCTCGGCGGCCGCGCGCATGCGGATGAGCCAGTCCGCAGCCACCCATTCATCGTCGTCGACAAAGGCGATCCAGTCGCCCGTGGCCCTGTCCAGCACCGCATTGCGGGCGGCGGAGATATTGCCGGCCCCGACGGCCACCACCTGCACCGGCAGAGACCAGGGACCGGCGTCCGCCACGACCCGCGCCGCCGCACCACCGGGATCATCGTCGGCGACGAGGATGTCGATCACCACGCCGTCGGGGCGCTGCATGGCACAGAGGGACGCCAGTGTATGGGCCAGCATCGCCCGGCCGCAGCTGGCAATGCCGATGGTCAGCCGTTCCATGGCGCTGTCCTTCTCGCCGTCGCAGCCAAGGAGAGGGCGATCACGAAGACCATGGACATGTAGTCGAAGCCGCGAAACCAAGCGGATTCCAAAAGATTGTAGAGCATCAGGAAGACCATGAGAGTGACGCAGAGATAGCCGAGACCGAAATGCTGCTTCAGCACCCGGCCTGCCAGGCCGAGGGCCGTCCAGAGCACAATGCCAAGGAGGGTGAGGCCCACCCATCCCGTCTGGAGCAGGATGTCGATATAGCCGTTATGGGCATGGGGCATGCGGGCGATGAAACCGGGGGCTTCGCGGAAGCTCGGAGATTCGACGCCCGTCTGCCAGAAGGATTCGAAACCGTAGCCGAGAATGGGCAGGCGGGAGGCCATGGAGGTCGCGAAGACCCAGATATCGGTGCGGGTGGTGAGCGTCGGGTCGCCGAACAGGGCGTAGGCCACGCTGTCAAACGTCCAAACATAGCTGCCGACGCCAAGATAGAAGACCAGGACCGCTGCGATGGTCAGGCCGCTGACCAACAAGGGGACCGAGAGACGGCAGGCTCGCGCGGTGACGCAGATGAACAAGGTCAGCACTGGCACCAGAACGGCCAGACCCAGGGAGGTCTTCGAGCGGCTCAGCACCAGAAGGGCCAAGCCGGCCAGCAGAAGCCCCAAAGCCGCCAGACGTGCGAGGCCGACGCGGGTGGCCGCGTGATGGAGGGCGAAGAGGACGCCTAAGGCTGCAGCAGCGCCAAGGCCATTCTTCTGCGGAAACAAGCCTTCATATCCCAAAGGCCCCGGCGCCGTGACCGCGACCACGCCGAGATTGACCAGTAACACCGCTGCCAGCATCCAGAAGATGCGGTCCACCACCGCCTCGGGGTCGCTTGCCGCCACAATGGACAGGACCAGGGCGCCGACGATGGTGATCTGCAGGATCGCCCGCTTCAGGGCGGTGTCGGGCGCAACCGACCACAGCGTGGACAGGATGAACAGCCCCAGCAGCAGGGCGACCAGGATCAAGGCCGGCTGCCAAAGGGCAGCGCTGCGGCGGTAGGATGTTGCGACCCAGACGAAGGCCGCGGTCAGGAACATTGCGGGAAAGAACAGCTGGTTGAGCAGCGTGGACTGGGTCTCCGCCACCCGCTC